>JBILVB010000103.1:0-14090 GCA_044370695.1 Acidimicrobiales bacterium
AGTCCGGCGACCGGGCCCACCTCGGTGAGCGGTCCGATGCGGGCCCACCGGGGCGACAGACCACCGCCGACCGTTGCGGTCGCGACCACGTCCCATCCCCGCCGGGCCAGCCCTTCGGCGGTCTGCAATTCGGCGATCTCCATGCCGCCCGACGCTTCCAGGGTGTCGGCCAGGAATCCGACTGCCGGCATGCCCACCTCGATCCGTGTGCTTCGGGTCCTCGACCGGCCGACCCGCCCCGGGCGCGAACCGGCGTCACGGACGCTAGGGAGACCGGCGCCACGCGACGATGAGCCCAGCGGCCCGATACCGCCGTCCCCGGTCGCCGGTAACTACGGAAGGCATGTGCGGCATCGCTGGGATCGTGCGGATCGACGGGACCGAGGTCGACCCCGACGTGCTCACCTCGATGGCCGAGACGTTGGCCCACCGGGGACCCGACGATCGAGGCCAGGTGGTGCTCGGACCCGTCGGGCTGGCCCACCGCCGACTCTCCGTCATCGATCTCGACGGCTCACCGCAGCCGATGCGCTCAGCCGATGGACGCTTCACGTTGGCCTTCAACGGCGAGATCCTCAATCACGCCGAGCTGAGGCGGCGTCACCGCCTCACCGTCCACAGCGGTGGCGACACCGAGGTGCTCCTGGCGTTGCTGTCCCGGTACGGACCGGACGTGCTCGTCGAGTTGCGGGGCCAGTTCGCCTTCGCGCTCCACGACGCCGAGGACGACTCGGTACTGCTCGCACGTGACCGTTTGGGAATCCTCCCGTTGCATCACGTCCGCCACGGCGGTTGCCTCGCCTTCGCGTCGGAGCCCAAGGCCTTCGTGCCGCTCACGGGTCCCCCGGTGGTCGACCCCCAGGGCGTCGCCGACTTCCTCGTGCAGCGGGCCGTGCCGGCTCCCGCCACGATCCTCGCCGGTATCGGCAAGGTCGTTCCGGGGACGTGGATGCGGCTCCACGTCGACGGGCGGGTCGAACAGCGTCAGTGGTGGTCGTTGGCCACGCAACGACCACCAGGGACGCACGACCCCGACGGCGCCGTCGACGAGTTGGAGCGCCTCTTGTCGATGGCCGTGGCCGAGAACCTGATCGCCGACGTGGCCGTCGGGGCCTACCTCTCGGGGGGTGTCGACTCGACCGTCGTCGTCGCGCTCGCCCGCCGAGCGGCACCCGAGACCCGTCTCGCCACCTTCAGCGCCGGCTTCCCCGGCTCCGCCGACGACGAACGACCGGCGGCCCGAGCGGTCGCCGAGATCCTGGGCACGGACCACCACGAGGTGACCGTGACGCCGTCGAGCTTCCTCGACGAACTCGGCCGGCTGTCGTGGTTCCGCGACGCCCCGGTGTCGGAGACCTCCGACGTCGCCGTCGCCGCCCTCGCCCGTGCCGCCGCCGGCGAGGTCACGGTGGTGCTGTCGGGCGAGGGCAGCGACGAGCTCTTCGCTGGGTACCCGAAGTACCGGTGGGCCACGACGGTCGCGAACCTCTGCCGACTACCGGTCGGCGCCCGCCGCCCCGTCGCACGGGCCGCTCGACGGCATCTCGCCCCGCACGACGATCGGATCTCGACGGTGCTGCGCGTGCTCGAGGCCGACGGCGCCGCCGAAGCACTGCGGAGCTGGTTCGCTCCCTTCACCGTGGCCGAGGCCGCCGAGCTGACCGGACGGTCCCCCCGCCCGGTGTTCGTCCCCGGGGCGGCCCACCTCGACACCGTCGATCGCCTCGGACGCCTCGACCTTGCGTCCTGGTTGCCCGACAACCTCCTCGAACGAGGTGACCGGATGACCATGGCATCGTCGGTCGAGCTCCGGCCCCCGTTCCTCGACCCCCGCGTGGTCGAGTTCGCGCTCTCGCTGCCCGCGTCGATCAAGCTCCGCCACGGCGTACCGAAGTGGCCGGTGCGGGCCCTCGCCCGGCGCCTCGTCGGCGCCGAGACCGCGCAGCGCCCCAAGATCGGGTTCCGGGTCCCCGTGGCCGAGTGGATGCGCGGGCCGTGGCGAAACGAGCTGCGGGCGCGCCTCACCGCACCCGACAGCCCCCTCGCCGGTCTGCTCGATCGTCGGATCGTGGAGCGGTTGCTCGCCGAACACCTCGACGGTCGCGCCGACCGGGCCAAACAACTGTGGCCCCTGCTGTCGCTCGCCGTGTGGATCGACCGCCAGACACCGGGCCGCGCGTGACGAGCCTGCCCTGGTTCGTGCGCCGGCTCCGGCGGGCGGGCCTGGCCGAGGCCGGGTGGCGCGTGCGCTCGAGCGTCGAGGCCCGGCGGTGGCGGACGCTCGCCCCCCGCCAACCGGACACGGTCCTCGCTCGCCGTCCGGCGCCGCTGCGTCCGATCGTGTTGCCCGACCCGACCGCGCTCGCGGCGACCGTGCGGGCGGCGGACCTGGCGCTTTCGGGACGGTGGCCGGTCCTCGGCGCCGTGCGCGCCGACGTCGGTGATCCGTCGTGGACCGACGACGGGTGGCCCGACGCCCCGTGCGATCTCGACGGCACCCCGGCTCGGCACAGCCGCAAGCACGTCTGGGACTTCGGTCGCCACCACGCTGCCACCGTGCTGGCCGCCGCATGGGCCGGCACCGGCGACACCCGCTACGCCGACCGAGCGCTCGGGCTCCTCGAGTCCTGGTGGACCGTCGCCCGCGATCCGCAGGCCACCTGGTGGACCGGCGTCGAACTGGCCCAGCGACTCATCAGCTGGGTCTGGGTGCGCCGGCTCCTCGACGGTCATCCCGGGGTCGGCACGTTCGAGACTCCGATGGCCCTGTGGCACCTCCACCGGCACCAGGACGCGCTGGAGCGGTTCCCGAGCCGGTTCTCGTCGGCCAACAACCACCGCATGGCAGAGGCGGCCGGGCTCCTGGCGGCCTCGAGCGCCCTGCCCTGGTTCGCCGAGAGCGCCCGCTGGCGCGCCGTCGCGCTCGATGCACTCGAACACGAGCTGCGCGAGCAGGTCGGCCCGGGCGGACTCCAGCGGGAGGCGGCGCCGGCCTACCACTGCTTCGCGTTCGACCTCGCGGTGGTCGCCCTCGCCGAAGCCGCCGCTGCCGGCGCTGCGCTCGCTCCCGACACACCGCGCCGCCTTCGCCGCATGGCCGAGGCGCTCGGCGCGGTCTGCGACGACCACGGCGGTCTGGTCCGATTCGGCGACGCCGACGACTCGCGTGTGGCCGACATGGATGGGTACGAGACGGTGCAGGCGCAACGATCGCTCTCGCTCGCTTCGGCCTGTGTCGGGCCGTCCCTCGACGGTCCACCGGTGACGGCGACGGTGCGAGCGGCCTGGGTCGCCGGTCTCGCGGGCGGCGCGCTGCGATCGGCGCCGACGCGCACGCGAGCGGAAGCCCGCGCCGAGGTGGCCGCCGACACCGGCCCTGCAGTCCTGACCTGCGCGGACGCGTGGGCGGCCCTGCGCTGCGGCCCATTCGGCTACCGATCGATCGCCGCCCACGCCCACGCGGACCTCCTGGCGCTGGAGCTCCGGCTCGGCGAACGGGCGGTACTGGTGGATCCGGGCACCGCGGCCTACGAAGCCCTCCCGGAGTGGCACCGCGCCCTTCGATCGACGGCCCGGCACGACACGATCGCGGTCGACGGCAAGGACCAGGCGACCCCCTGGGGACCGTTCCTGTGGGCGTCGGCCCCACCGTGCGTCCTGCGAGCCTGGCGCACCGCCGGACCCACCGACGAGCCGGGTGGACCCACCGGTGGCGACACCGCTCACGCCGCAGCCGAGCACTGCGCCTACCGAGGGGTGCTGCACCGTCGCAGCATCACCCTGATACCCCACCAGTGCGCGATCGTCGACGAGCTCACCGCACTCGACGGGCACCGCGGGTCCGGCCGGCGGGCGGAGACCACCTGGACCTTCGGACCCGACGTGACGGACCCCGTGCTCGACGGCGGACGGCTCACCGCGCGCCTGGGCGATCGCTCCCTCACGATGGACCTCGCGCCCTGGCGGTGGCGACTCGTCCGCGGGGGCGACGACGGCTGGTGGTGGCCGCGCTTCGGCGTCCCCCAACCGGTTTGGACGTTGCGGGGCGAGGTGGACATGGTCCTTCCGATCCGGTTCTCGACGGTGGTCACCTGGTCGTAGTGAGATGTTCGACCCGTTGTCCTGCAACGGCCTCGTCGTTACCGTCTCCAGGGCCAGCACCGCTGGCGACCCGCCACGACGTCGGACCGATCGAGGAGGACCGTGGACGCTTCAGAGGTGGATCACGCGCGCGCCGTCGCCGTGCTCGGCCAGGGATACGTGGGGCTCCCCGTCGCCCTCCGGGCACTCGAGGCCGGATTCCGCGTCGTCGGCTTCGACGTCGACGCCGGCCGCGTCGAACGATTGCGCGACGGTCGCTCCTTCGTCGACGACGTCACCGACGACACCCTCGCCGCCGCCCTGGCGACCGGACGGTACGAGCCGACCACCGACCCCGCGGCCCTGAGCCGCTTCGACGTCGCCATCATCTCGGTGCCCACCCCGTTGCGCGACGGTGCGCCGGACCTCTCCTACGTCGAGTCGGCAGCAGAGCTGCTCGGACCACACGTGCGGGCCGGGTGCTGCGTGGTGCTCGAGTCGACGACCTACCCCGGGACCACCGAAGACGTCCTTCGCCCGTTGCTGGAGCGAGCCAGCGGGCTGCGGGCGGGCGAGGATTTCCATCTCGGCTACAGCCCCGAGCGCATCGACCCGTCGAATCCCCGCTGGAACCTCGGCAACACCCCGAAGATCGTGTCCGGGATCGACGAGGCCTCGCTCAAGGCGATCGACGACTTCTACCAGTGTCTGGTGGAGCGCACCGTCCCGGTGCCGGGGGTCAAGGAGGCCGAGCTCGCCAAACTGCTCGAGAACACGTTCCGGCACGTGAACATCGCGCTCGTCAACGAGCTCGCGATGTACGCACACGGCCTCGGCATCGACGTGTGGGCCGTGATCGATGCGGCCGCAACGAAGCCGTTCGGCTTCATGCGCTTCACGCCGGGGCCGGGAGTCGGCGGGCACTGCCTGCCGATCGATCCGTCGTACCTGTCCTGGCAGGTCCGCCGGTCCCTCGGTCGTGCGTTCCGGTTCGTCGAGTTGGCCAACGACGTCAACGAGCACATGCCGGACTACGTCGTACAGCGAGCGATCGAGCAGCTCAACACCGACGGCAAGGCGGTCAACGGCGCGGTAGTCCTGTTGATCGGACTGACGTACAAGCCGAACTCGCGCGACGCGCGGGAATCCCCGGCCCTCGCGGTCGCCGAACGGCTGCACCGGTTGGGCGCCCGGATCCTCGGGCTCGACCCGCTGGTGGAACCTGCGCACGTCCCGTCCTTCGTGACGCTCGCATCCGAGGCCGAGATCGAAGGGGCCGACCTGATCGTGGTGCTCACCGATCACGACGGCGTGCCCTGGGAGGCGGTGGCTGCCCGGGGTGAGCGCGTCCTCGACACCCGCAACCGGTTCGCCGGCGCCGTGGGCAACCGCCTGTAGGGGTAGCGATGGTCTCTGCAGCGCAACGGGTGGAGCTGTTCGGCGTCGATGTCGACGCCGTCGACGTCGACGGCGCCGTCGCCCTCGCCCGTGCCGCCGTGCACGAGGGTCGCCCGCACCAGCACGTGGTCCTCAACGCAGCGAAGGTCGTGGCGATGCACGACGACGACGCCCTGCGGGAGACCGTCCGGCACTGCGATTTCGTGCAGGCCGACGGGATGCCCATCGTCTGGCTGAGCCGGCTGACCGGGCGACCGTTGCCCGGCCGGGTCGCCGGCGCCGACCTGTTCGAGCGCCTCGTCGCGTCGGCCGCGCAGGACAGCGCATCGGTATATCTCCTCGGAGCGCGGGCCGACGTCGTGGCCCGCGTCGCCGAGGTGCTGCTGGCCCGCCATCCCGACCTGCGGTTGGCGGGCTGGCACGACGGGTTCTGGGACGACGACACCGAGGTGGTCGCCGCCGTGCGGGCCGCAACACCCGACTACCTGTTCGTCGCGCTGCCGAGTCCGCGCAAGGAGCGCTTCCTCGAAGAGCACCTCGGCGAGCTCGGTGTCCCGTTCGCCATGGGGGTCGGCGGCAGCTTCGACGTCGTGGCCGGCCTGGTGCGCCGCGCGCCGAGCTGGGTACAGCAGGCCGGGCTCGAGTGGTGCTGGCGTTTGGCACAGGAGCCCCGCCGCCTCCTGCGGCGCTATCTCGTCGGCAACACCCGTTTCATGATGCTCGCCGCCCGGGAGCTCCGTCGGTCCCGGCGGAGCTCCTGAGCGCACCGACCCTGCGCCGGTGTGGACCGCGCGCCGATCAGGCGGCGGGTGCCCACACCTCGGCAGGAACGGGCCGGGCGATCGCATCCGCGATCCGGCCGGCCGCCCGGCCGTCCCACAACGGGGGCCGGCGCGCCGCAGGTGGATGCGCCAGCGTGGCTCGCGCCGCGGCGAGCACGGCGGCGGGATCGGTGCCGACCACGCGGTTGGTGCCCTGCTCGACGGTGATCGGTCGTTCGGTCGAGGGCCGCACGGTCAGGCACGGCACCCCGAGGCAGGTGGTCTCCTCCTGCACCCCGCCGGAGTCGGTGAGCACCAGCGTGGCGTCGGACTCGAGCGCGACGAAGTCGAGGTAGCGCTGCGGCGGGCACAGCACGACGCTCGACGGGAGCACGACGCGCGTCGCTCCCAACATCTGACGGGTGCGCGGGTGCACTGGGAACACGAGCGGCAACTCCTCGCTCAACGTGGCGAGCGCACCCAGAAGGCCGCCCAGCCGAGCCGGGTCCTCCACGAGCCCGGGCCGGTGCAGCGTCACGAGCCCGAACCGGCCGCCGAGGCCGAGGGCGTCTCGAACCCGGGAATCGCGAGCGCGCGCCCGAGCCGCATGGAGACTGTCGACGAGCACGTTGCCGACGCACGTCACCCGACCGGGATGGACGCCCTCCCGCCGAAGGTTCTCGTCGGCGTCGGCCGACGGGGTGAGCAGCCAGCTCGACAGGGCGTCGACGAGGATCCGGTTGACCTCCTCGGGCATCGTCCGGTCGAACGAGCGCAGGCCGGCCTCGACGTGGGCGACCGGAACATCGGCCTTGGCCGCCACGAGCGCACAGGCGAGGGTCGAGTTGACGTCACCGACGACGACGACCGTGTCGACGGGATGCTCCACGAGCCAGGACTCGAACCGGGTCATCACCCGAGCGGTCTGCGCGCCGTGCCGACCCGAGCCGGCGTGCAGCTCGGCGTCGGGCGGGCGCATCCCGAGATCGGCGAAGAAGCTCCCCGACATGGCGTCGTCGTAGTGCTGGCCGGTGTGAACCAGCCGGGTGTCCCACCCGCGCTCGTCGAAGGCGCGCACCAGCGGCGCCACCTTCACGAAGTTGGGTCGGGCGCCGGCGACGAGCGCGAGGCGCATCACCACTCGACCAGTCCGGCCACGTGGTGCCCGATCGCGAGCGACGACGTGGCGGCGGGGGACGGCGCGTTGAGGACGTGGACCATCCGGTCGCGCCCGACGATCAGGAAGTCGTCCACCAGCGCCCCGGTGACGGTGAGCGCCTGGGCCCGCACCCCGGCAGCAGCCGGGATCAGATCGTCGAGCCCGACATCGGGCACGAGGCGGCGGAGACTGCGCAGGAACAGTCGCTTGGACGCCGAGCGCGCCATCTCCATCGACCCCGTCCGCCAGTGGCGGCGAGCGAGTGCCCAGAACCCGCGGTAGCCGAGCGTGTCCACCAGGTCCGCGCGTGCGACGTCACGCCGGCGGTAACCCTCCCGGGCGAAGGCCAGCACGGCGTTGGGCCCGGCGTGCACCGAGCCGTCCACCATGCGGGTGAAGTGGACGCCGAGGAACGGGAAGCTCGGATCGGGGACCGGGTAGATCAACCCCCGCACGAGCGACCGCCGCGGCGGGGTCAGCTCGAAGTACTCGCCGCGGAAGGGCACGATGCGAGCCGGGGGATCCACACCGCTGCGCCGAGCGACACGGTCGGCGTGCAATCCGGCGCAGTTCACCACCGAGCGCGCCTGCACCGGATCGCCGTCGGTGTCGAGGACGTAGTGCCCGAGGGCATCACGCACGCCGGTCACGGTCGTGCCGGTGCGGATCACGCCACCGGCGGCTACGACCTGCTTCGCGCAGGCCGCGGCCACGGCGGGGAAGTCGCAGATCCCGGTGGAGCGGACCCACAGCCCGGCTACCCCGGCCACGTGCGGTTCGTGGTCGCGCATCCCGGCCGGACCGAGGCGATCGACGGCGATGCCGTGCGCCGCGGCCCGCTCGGCGAGCACGTCGAGGCGCCCGACCTCGGCTTCGTCGGTGGCGACGATCAGCTTGCCCGTGACGGCGTGGGCGATGCCGTGCTCGGCACAGAACGCAGCAAGGCGGGCATTGCCCTCCAGGCACAGGCGCGCCTTCAGGCTCCCGGGGCGGTAGTAGATCCCCGAGTGCACCACGCCGGAGTTCCGGCCGGTCTGATGGGTGGCGATCGCCGGTTCCTTGTCGAGCACCACCACCCGGCATCCCGGCCGGCGCTCCACCAGCGCTGCGGCACAGGCGAGACCGACGATCCCTCCCCCGATGACGGCGACGTCTTCCACCGGCGCCGAGCGTACCGACCCCGGGCGCGCGCACCCCGGGGTCGTTCGGATCGTTGCGGCTCAACCCCCCCGGCTGCGCTGGGCCCCGTCCAGCCGGCGGACCGCGGCAATCCCCAGTCGGTGCTGCTGTTCCAGCAGCCGCCGGTCGCGCGCTGCGAGCCAGCCGAAGCCGAGCAGCTGGAGAGCGACCACGAGACAGAGCCCGCCGACCACGATCGAGTGCGGCCGTTCGGCCCACACCCGGGCGAGCGCGCCCGACACGCGGGCCTGCAGGGAACCCGATCCGTCCTGCACGGCACCCAGGACGTCCGCGGCCGCCGAACCGAGCATCCACGCCCCGACGACGACGAGCACCAGGCCCGGTCCCGCCACCGCTCGCAACGGGCGGAACCGGAAGGCGAGGAAGGTGCGCACCCCGGTCGTGATCGACGTCCACAGCCGCACCCGGCGGCCGGTCGTCCGGCGTCGCCGGCCCGTCTCGTCGCGGTGGCCCGGGATCTCGACCACCCGGGCACCGAGGGCCTCGGCCCGGTGGAGCACCTCGGTGTCGAAGTCGGCCTCGGTCGCCCCGAGCGCGAGCGCCCGCACGAAGGCACCGTCATAGGCGCGCACCGTGCCGGTCACGGTCGTTGCGATGCCGCCGGCCGACCTCGACAGGAGGCGGTTCGTGAGACGTTCGGCCCGGGCCCGACGCGGCTCGACGGCCGTGACACGCCCGCCGGGCGCGTACGGCGACGCCACCGCGATCTGTGCATCCCGGACGCGGATCGCCGTGAGCAACCGTTCGACGTGGTCGACCGAATAGGTCATGCCGACGTCGTAGGTCACGACGTACTCGCCTCCGGAGGCCTCGACAGCGTCACGCAGCGAGCGGCCGTACCCTACGGGCGCTGCGTGGTGGACCACCTTGACCCACGGTCGTCCGACGGCGAACGCACGGGCGATCTGCACCGTGTTGTCCGTGGAGCCGTCGTCGACGACGACCAACTCGAACAGGTAGCGATCCGTGAGCGCCGTGAGGTAACGCGCGAGCGCCGCGAGCGCACGAGCGACGACCAGCGAGTCGTTGCCACAGATCACGAGGACCGACACGGTCGGTCGGCGCGACGACGTGGCGGGCGCAGCCGTCGGCGATCCGCTCACGGCGCAGGCCGTTCCGACACCACGTACGCGCCACGCACGCCCGACACTGTGCCCGACGCCGCTTCAAGGAACCCTCAGGATCCGTTCGACGATGCTCAGGTAGTTCTCGTCGTTCACCGACGAAAACGTTGGGCGTGAACGGCTCGGCACGCACCGTGCGGTTTCCCGGGTCGTCGGGTCAGGCCTCGTCGCGGGCTCGCCGCACCTCGGGATGGAGCACGGTGTACAGCGCGAGGCCCAGCGCGGCGATCCCGAGCGGCACGACGGCATCGCCCTGACCGGTGTACGCGGGGTAGAGCACGAAGCACGACAGGATCAACGTCCACAGCCACAGGATCAGCACACTGCGCCGCTGCCCATGTCCCAGCGCCATCAGTCGGTGGTGCAGGTGACCCTTGTCCGGGGCCGTCAGCTTCTGGCGCCGGACCGCTCGACGGATGACGGCGAGGAACGTGTCGAGCACGGGCACCCCCAGGATCACCAGCGGGATCACCAGCGGCGCGAAGAAGAAGTAGGTCTGCCCGCTCGCGGCCACGTTCGGATCGACCCGCCCGCCGACGACCGAGGTGCTCGCGGCCATGAGCACCCCGAGCAGCAGCGCGCCGCTGTCGCCCATGAAGATCCGAGCCGGGTTCACGTTGTGGGGCAGGAAGCCGAGACACATCCCCAGCACGATGATGGCGATCAAGGGGCCGATGTTGGGCTGGGAGAGCACGCCGATCGAGCCCATCCGCTGGCCGAAGAGGAAGAAGGCGCCGGAAGCGATCGCCACGATCCCTGCAGCGAGACCGTCGAGACCGTCGATCAGGTTGATCGCATTCGCCATACCCATCAGCCACAGGACCGTCACCAGCGGGACGAGATCGCTCGGGAGCACGACCACGTCGAGGAACGGGATGCGGAAGTAGAACATCGTCACGCCGGCCACCGACAACGCGAGGCCCGACAGCACCATCCCGAACACCTTGGCGGGGGGCGACAAGGGCCGGAGATCGTCGAGGAGCCCCACGGCGAAGATCACGGCGGCGGCGACGACCACACCCCAGGGCTCGGAGGTGGAGAACAGCTCGGCGAATCGGTCCATGCGCCAGGCGACGAACATGGCCCCGAGGAACCCGAGGAACATTGCGATGCCGCCCATCGTCGGCGTCGGGCGCTGGTGGACCCGGCGCTCGTCGGGTGGCACGACCCACCCCCGCAGCACACAGGCGAGGCGCACCAGCGGCGTCGCGACGAGGGTGATCCCGGCGGCGACGCCACCGACGATCAGGTATCCCTCGGCGTCGATCACGCTCAGCCGCCCAGTTCGGCGACGAGCGAGGCCGTCGTCACCCGCTGCTGGCGATTCCGCAGGTCGGCGTACTGCACGAGCAGCAACGTGGTCGTGACCACGCCGATCACCGCGCCGGCGGCGGCGGAGAAGAACTGCTCCAGCAGCGACGACCCCAACGAGACGAGTCGGGCCCCACCCGAGACGACACCGCCGACGACGAGGTTGGCCAGCAACAGCAGCAGCATCCGGCCGAACGTCTCCCACCACCGGCCCTTCACCAGTGCGAAGCACCGTGAGAACGTGGACCCGTAGCGGCCCTGCTCGAAGGCCACGACCCCGAGCAACGTGGCGTAGAAGGTGACGGCGAGCCACACCCCCGGTGCGATGCAGGCGAGGAAGCCCACCACCGACATCAACCCGCAGAGCAACGCCCACCCGAGGTACGGCAACGAGCGCCGCAACCCGAACCGGAGCCCGTCGGCGATGCTCGCGTCGGCCCCGGCGGCCGTACGGGCCGCGATCCAGAACGAGCACAGGGTGCCCCACGTCGACACGAGCAACCCGACGATCCCCACGACGAGCGACGCCCCGACCAGCCGAAGGACGTCCCCACCCGAGATCTCCTGCGAGCGGTCGAACCGGACGCTCACGTCGTCGGCCCAGGTCGCCAGCGGGATCGACAGCACGAACGTGGGGACGGCGGCCACGAGATGCACGACGAGCATCGGCTTCCACGCCGCCTTCACCAACGCCGCCGACTTCGACACCCACGAGCCGAGGTCCTGCGACACGAGCGGGTCGTCGCCTCCGTACGGCTCGTAGGGACCCGACGACCACGACGGCGGGGGCGGCGGGTACGAGCCCGGCGGCGTCGGCGGCGGCAGCGAGCTCATCGGGTCATCGGTACGGCGTGAACCGGGCGCACAGGGTGGCGACCTCCTTGCGGACCAACGAGAGCTCGGCGTCGTCGGTGCGGTGCCGCAGCGCCCGGGCGATCAGCTCGGCGATCAGCGGCATCTCGGCCTCGGTCATCCCCTGGGTGGTGACCGCCGGCGTCCCGATGCGGATCCCGGAGGTGACGAACGGGCTGCGGGGATCGTCGGGGATGGCGTTCTTGTTGAGCGTGATCCCGGCCCGGTCGAGCACGTCCTGGGCCACCTTGCCGGTGCAGTCGGCGTCGAAGGGCCGCAGGTCGACGAGGAGCAGGTGGTTGTCGGTCCCGCCCGACACCAGGCGGAAGCCCTCTCGCGTCATCGCCTCGGCGAGGGCACCGGCGTTGCGGACGATCTGGTGCGCATAGGCGCGGAACGACGGGTGGAGCGCCTCGCGGAACGCGACGGCCTTGCCGGCGATCTGGTGCTCGAGCGGGCCGCCCTGCAGGCCCGGGAAGATCCCCTTGTCGATCGCGGCGGCGTGCTCGGCCCTCGACAGGATGCACCCGCCGCGCGGGCCACGCAGGGTCTTGTGCGTGGTGAACGTGACCACGTCGGCGTACGGCACCGGGTTGGGGTGCGCACCGCCGGCGATCAGACCGGCGATGTGGGCGGCGTCGAACAGCAGCAGCGCACCGACCTCGTCGGCGATCGCCCGCCACGGCTCGGGATCGATGCGGCGCGGGTAGGCCGTGGCACCGGCGACGATCATCTTCGGCCGGTGCTCGAGGGCGAGGTCGCGCACGGCGTCGAGGTCGATCCGCTCGTCGCCCGGGGACAGCTTGTAGCTGACGAACCGGTACAGCCGCCCCGAGAAGTTCACCGGGGAACCGTGGGTGAGGTGGCCACCGTGATCGAGGCTGAGGCCCATCACGGTGTCGCCCGGCTCGAGCAGGGCGAGGAACACCGCCATGTTGGCGTTGGCGCCCGAATGGGGTTGCACGTTGGCGTGCTCGGCCCCGAACAGCGCCTTGACCCGCTCGCGGGCGAGGTCCTCGAACGCGTCGACGTGCACGTTCCCGCCGTAGTAGCGCTTCCCGGGATAACCCTCGGAGTACTTGTTGGTGGCGACCGAACCGCAGGCCCGCATCACCGCCGGCGAGGTGAAGTTCTCGCTGGCGATGAGTTGCAGGGTGGTGTTCTGCCGCTCCTTCTCCAGTTCCAGGATGGCGAACAGCTCGTCATCGGGGTCCGTGTCGGACGGCCAGGGCATCGGGGCTCCAGGGGGTCGCCAGGGCTGACCGTCGGAGTCTAGGGACCCGCGTCCCGTACCGGCCTGCGCCAGCCGGTCCGTGACCGGACCCGGGCTCAGCGTTCCTCGTCCTCGATCGCCGTGAGCTGTGCGACCCGCCGCGCGTGGCGGCCACCCTCGAAGGGCGTGGCGAGAAACAGCGTGACGATCTCTTCGGCCAGGCCGCTACCCACGATCCGACCGCCGATCGACAAGACGTTCGCGTCGTTGTGCGCCCGGGCCATCCGAGCCGTGTACAGGTCGTTGCACAGCGCGGCGCGCACCCCCCGCACCTTGTTGGCGGCGAGCTGCTCACCCTGGCCCGAGCCGCCGATCACGATGCCCACCTCGGCCCGGCCGTCGCGCACGGTGCGGCCGACCTCGGCGCAGATGGCCGGGTAGTCGACCGACTCCTCCGAATCCGTGCCCTGGTCGTCCACCTCGTGCCCCAGCCCTCGCAGGAACGCGACGAGGTGCTGCTTGAGCGCGAAGCCGGCGTGGTCGGCACCGATGGCGATCCTGGTCACGCCCGCGAACCGTAGCGCCGGACCCCGTTGGCGCCCGGCAGGGTTGGGAGCGCCCGACCCGCGGTCGTAGCGTGCCGCCATGACGCTCGATCCGCGCACCCCGGTCATCATCGGTGTAGGCCAGGTCGTCCAGCACGTCGACGCCCTCGAGGACGCCCGGTCACCGGTCGGACTCATGGCCGATGCCGTGCGGGCCGCTGCCTCCGACGCCGGTCTGCCCGGCGTGCCCGACGTCGACTCGATCCGGGTCGTGCGCTCGCTGTCGTGGAAGTACCGGGACCCGGCTCGCTTCGTGGCGGCCGAACTGGGGATCGACACCCGCGAGACCGTGGAGACCACCGACGGCGGGAACTCACCCCAGACCCTCGTGAACACCACGGCGCTCGCCATCGCGGCGGGCGAGTTGGACCTCGCCGTGCTGTGCGG
>JBILVB010000244.1:0-3968 GCA_044370695.1 Acidimicrobiales bacterium
CCCCAGGCGAACCACAGGGCATAGGGCTGCAACGCCCGGAGCCGGCGGGGCGCCAGCATCCGTGCGACGACGAGCGCTACCGCGCCGCACACGGCGGCGAGGGCGAGGACCGAGGCGATGACCTGGACGGCGGGCGGCTGCATGGGGCGGGGAGTGCGGCGGGCTGCCGACGCACTGCAGTCTCGCCCAGGCGAGGGCCGGTACGGTGGCAGCGTGCTCCCTGCTCTGGTCGACCCGGAGTGGCTCTCGCCACGCCTGGGCGACGCCGACCTCGTGGTGGCCGACGTGCGCTGGTACCTCGACGGGCGGTCGGGCCGGGCCGCCTACGAATCCGGGCACCTGCCCGGATCGGTGTTCGTCGACCTCGACCGGGAACTCTCGGCGAAGGGCGCATCGACCGAGGGCCGGCACCCGTTGCCGTCGCCCGAGTCCTTCGCCGAGGTGCTCGGTCGGCACGGCATTCGCTCGCACGACGCCGTCGTGGCCTACGACGACACCGGCGGGGGGAGCGCCGCCCGTCTGGTCTGGATGCTGCGGCGGCTCGGCCAACCTGCTGCGCTGCTCGATGGTGGCCTCGGCGCCTGGCTCGGCCCGCTCGAGGGTGGGGTGGGCATCGAGCGCCCGCCCTGCGCCGTGGCGCCCCGGCCCTGGCCGGCGGCTGCGCTGGCGGGGGTCGAGGAGGTCGCGTCGCTCGCCCCGGGGGTCGTGCTCGTCGACGCCCGCGCTCCCGAGCGGTTCCGCGGCGAGATCGAGCCGGTCGACCCGCGACCCGGACACGTCCCGGGCGCCCGGAACCTGCCGTGGACCAGCGTGCTCGATCCGTGGTCGGGCCGCTTCGGTCCCGTCGAGTTCCTGCGGGCCCGATTCGCGGCGGTCGGTGTCGAGGCCGGGACCCCGGTGATCGCCTCGTGCGGCTCGGGGGTGTCGGCGTGTGCGCTGCTGCTCGCCCATGAGCATGCCGGCCTGGGGGAGGCTCGCCTGTTCGTGGCGTCCTACTCCGGTTGGTCGAACGATCCGCAGCGGCCGGTCGTGGCCGGCCCCGACTCGATCGGTACGGCGGGCTGAACGCCGGTAGCGTCGCGGCCCGTGCCCGATCCCGTCGATGACCCCGTCGACGACCACGTGAGCGAGTCGGACGGAGCCGGTCTCGCCGTCCCCGCCCCGTCGGTCGGGGTGGCTGCGCTCGCCGAGTTGCGGCGCAGCCGGCAGGCGCGACGTCGGGCGCAGGTCAACCGGTCCGACGCGCTGTACCAGGCCTACGTGACGGCCTTCATCAGTTCGGTGATCGTGCTTTACCTGTCGACCGTCGTCGGTGACCAGCCGATCTCGCCGTCGGGGCTGGAACGGGTCGTGCGTGACGGCCCCGGCGTCGTCGGGCTGCTCTTCGCGATCGCGCTGGCGATCGGCCTGCGGTCGGGGGCCCGCGGCGGTCCGGTGGCGGTCGAGCCGGCCGAGGTGCGCTTCGTGCTGCTCGCCCCCGTCGCCCGTCGCCGCGTCCTGCTCGGCCCGGCGCTCAAGCAGCTCCGCTTCGCCGTGTTCGCCGCCGCGGTCGCCGGCGCGGCCGCCGGTCTGCTGACCCACCGGCGTCTGGGCCAGACCGCGTCGGGTTGGATCGCCACCGGGGCCGCGGTGGCGGTGCTCCTCGCCGCGACGTTGCTCGGTGCGGCGCTCGTCGCGAACGGACTCCGGTTGCGACAGTGGCTCGCCACGATCGTCGCGGGCGGTCTGCTGGCGTGGGCTGTCGCCGACCTCGCCGGCGACGCCACGGCCCCGACGTCGGTGGCGGGCCGGCTCGCGTTCGCGCCGCTCGAGTTCCGGGCCCTCGATCTGGTCGCCGTCGGCGTGATCCTCGCGATGCTCGGCGTCGGGTTGCTGCTGCTCGGTCGGGGATCGCTCGAAGCCGCAGAGCGCCGCACGGTGTTGGTCGGCCAGCTGCGGTTCGCCGCGACCCTGCAGGATCTGCGCACCGTGATCCTCCTGCGCCGCCAGTTGGCCCAGGAGCTCCCGCGCCAGCGACCCTGGGTGCGGATCCCCGGCCGGGGTCGTTTCGTGCTCTGGCGCCGCGGCTGGCACGGGCTGGTCCGGTTCCCGCTGGCTCGGCTCGGCCGGGTGCTGCTGCTGACCGCCGGAGCGACGGCGGCCGTGTTGGGAACCGTCCACGGGACCAAACCGCTGGTCGTGGTCGCCGGCTTCGTCGCCTACGTCCTCGGCCTCGACCTCGTCGAACCCTTGGCCCAGGAGGTCGACCACGACGAACGGGCCGAGCGGCTCCCCGTCGAGACCGGCCTGCTGCTCGTTCGTCATCTGCCGGCCTCCGCGGTGGCGGCCGTGGTATGCGGCGCGCTCGGTGCCGCCGGCGGCCTCGCCGTGGAGGGCACCGAGGGTCGCACGATCGTGGTGGCGATCGTGCTCGCGCTCTCGTCGTCGCTCGGCGGCCTGGCGGGGGCGGTCGTTTCGACGGTCCAGGGCGCCCCGTCCGCATCGACCACCCCGTCGACGACGGACCAGGCGCTTCCGCCCGAGGTGGCCGGCATGCGGATCGTGATTCGAGCGGTCTGGCCGGTGGCCGTCGCCGTGATCGGTTCGTTCCCGGGCTACCTGGTCGCGGACGCGCTCGCCAAGGGCCGCGATCCGCTCCCGGCTGCGCTGCAGGGCGCCATGCTGGCGTCGCTGTTCGTCGGCGGGACCGCAGCCTGGGTCCGCTTCCGGGAGCCGGCTCGGGCCTGGTTCCGCCAAGCGGTGGAGGACAGCAAGGCGAACGCCAGACAACGCCAGGTCGATACCGCACCGACCGCCCGGAGGACCCGATGAACCCACCCAAGGGCCGATCGAATCGCCATCCCAAGCCACCGGGTCGCGCGAGCGGCCCGAGCCGGGGTTCCGCCGCGCCTGCCGCGCGCCCGGGCGACCGGCCGGCCAAACCGACGCCGGCGCGGGCGGAGGCGCCGCCACCGGCACCGACGTTGCCCCCGACCTACCTCACGGTCGACGCGCTCACGAAGGAATACGGGGACCTGGTCGCACTGTCCCCCTTGACGCTTCGCGTGGAGCAGGGCGAGGCCGTCGTGTTGCTCGGCCACAACGGATCCGGGAAGACGACGCTGCTGCGCATGATCGCCGGCCTGCTCGAGCCGTCGGGCGGCACGAGCACCGTCGACGGGCACGGGGCCGGTTCGCTGCCGTCGCGGGCGACGGTGTCGTACCTGTCGGACACCCCCACCTTCTACGACGATCTGTCCGTCTGGGAGCACCTCGAGGTCGTCGCCCGCTTGCACGGGGTGGCCGATTGGCAGCAGCAGGCCGCCGACCTGCTCGGTCATCTCGGGATCTACGACCGGGCCGACGACCTCCCCTCGCGTTTCTCGAGAGGGTTGCGTCAGAAGGCCGCCATCGCCCTCGCCTTCATCCGCCCGTTCGGACTGCTGCTCGTCGACGAACCCTTCGTCGGCCTCGACGCCGTCGGCAAGCAGGCGCTGCTGGAGCTGTTCGACCTCGCTCATGCCGACGGTGCGGCGCTCGTCGTCGCGACCCACGAGCTCGCCTTCGTCGACCGGGTCGAACGCTGCGTCGCGCTCCGTGACGGCCGGTTGATCCACGACGGGCCCACGGCCGGGGTGGACGTCCTTGCGCTGGTGAGTTGACCGCCGGATGCTCCACCGCAGTGTGGACCGCCCGATAGGGTACGCCACCATGATGGAGTACAGCTCGGTCAGTGCGTCGTCCTACGACATCCCGACGTTGGTGGCCCGTGTCAACGAACGAGCCGCCGAGGGGTGGCGAGTGGTGTCCGTGGTAGCGGCGGGGGCCGATGCCGTCGCGCTGCTCGAGCGTGAGCGGTCTGCGGATGCACCGGTCACCGCCCAGGCGGCGGCTGCGGTCGTGGCCGCCGAGCCGGTCGCCGAACCCGCCGGGTGGGCCATCGACCCGACCCCCGCGGCGACGCCGGCTCCGGTGACGTCGACGAGCAC
>JBILVB010000080.1:0-17469 GCA_044370695.1 Acidimicrobiales bacterium
TGCAGACCGCCGAAGGGCTGGCCCGGCGGGGATGGGACGTGGTCGCGACCGCAACGGTCGGCGGTGGTCTGTCGCCCCGGTGGGCCCGCATCGGACCGCTCACCGAGGTGGGCCCGGTCGCCGGACTGTCCGGGCCCGAACGGGCATCGCAGACCGAGCGGTCCGCAGCCGGGTTCGATGCGGTACTGCGGGCGCTCGACGGGGTGGACGTCGTCTACAGCCACGCTCCGGCCACCTTCGATCTCGCCGCCGCCGCCGGCCGCGCGTTGCGTCGACCCGTCGTGTTGCACCTGCACCTACCGCCGTTCACGGTCCGCACCGGATGGCGGGCCGTGCGTGGCCGAACCCGTGCCGGCCTGGAACCGGCGGCACTGCGTGCGGGCACGTCGGTGGCCCGCCTGCTCGTCGTGTCGGAGGCGATGCGCACGCGGTGGGTGCAGGCCGGCGTCGATCGGCGTCTCGTGCACGTCGTCCGCAACGGGGTGGATCTGGAGCGTTTCCGGCCGGCGTCGCCGGCGGAACGACGCACGGCGCGTGCCGCCCTGGGGTTGGCCGAGGACGTCGTCGTCCTCGGCTTCCTCGGGCGACTCCAGGCGACCAAGGGGATCGAACAGCTCCTCGAAGCCTTCGGCTCGCTCCTGCGTCGGACCTCCCACCCCGTGCGGTTGGTGGTGGCGGGTGGGCCGTCGCGGTTCGCCGGGGGCGAGGGAGTCGCCTACGAGCGTGCGCTGCGCGCGCAGGCGCCCGCCGGCGTGGACTGGATCGGATGGCGCCCCGACACCGAAGCGGTGTTGCGAGCCCTCGATCTGCTCGTCGTGCCGAGCCGGTGGGAGGAGCCCTTCGGCCTGGTCGCAGCCGAGGGTCTCGCCGCGGGGCTACCGGTGGTCGCGAGCCGGCGCGGCGGGCTACCCGAGGTGCTCGGCCCCGAGCTGTCGGGCCTACTGGTCCCACCCCGGCCCGGCCCCCTCGCCCGGGCGCTCGGCCGGCTCGTCGACCGCCCCGACGAGCGCGCCCGGCTCGGTCGGGCGGGCCGAGCCCGTGCCCGGGAGGCCCTCGACCGCGAGCGGATGCTCGACGGCGTCGAGGCCCACCTCGCCGCGGTCCGGTTCGGTACGCCGCGCCGATGGTCGAGCATCGGCGTGCGCCAGGCGGAGGGAGCCCCGTGATGAGCGGTCGCCTCCACGAGCTGCGCCGTGCCGGGGGTGCCCGGGTTCGTCACGCGCTCCTCCACGGCCCCGTCGCGGCACCGGCGTGGCGAGCCCGGGCCGTGGTGGCGCAGGTCGGGTCCGCCGTGCGCGGCGACCGACCGCAGCTCTCGGTACCGCAGTCGGCGGTCCTCGACGAGCTCCGGGCGACGGCCGTGGCGGCCACGTCGCTCTCCGCCCTCGGTCTGGCGGCCACCGACTCGTTCCTGGACGCCGTCGCCGAGTTGCGAGCCGCACTCCCCGAGGCGCCCTCGCTGAGCGAGGACGGCGATCGGCGGTCGGGGCGCAGCACCTGGTTGCACTGTCGAGCGCTCGATGCGGCGGCGCTCGCCAGACGGTGGCCACCGATCCTGCTTCTCGGCGTCGATCCGCAGCTGCTCGCCCTCGTCGAGCGCTACCTCGGGGTGCCACCGGCCTTGACGGCGGTGGATCTGCGCCAGGACGTCGGGACGGGCGAACAGGTCGGCACCCGAATCTGGCACCTGGATACCGAGGATCACCGGAACCTTCGGATGATGGTCTACCTCTCCGACGTCGGCCCGGACGACGGTCCCTTCGAGTACGTCCCGCTGTCGGTGACCGAACGGCTCGGTGCGCTGCACGATCGGGCCCGGCGCGCCGAGGGGGATCCCATCCTCGACGACGAGCTCGAGCGGACCGTGCCGCGTGCCCGTTGGCAGCGGGTCCTCGGTCCGGCGGGGACGGTCGCCCTGGCGGACAACACCCGCCTGCTGCACCACAGTGCCGTGCATCGCTCCAGCCGCCTCGCGCTGCTCTACACCTTCACCTCTCGGCACCCCCGCTACCCGGCCCTGGTTCGCAACCCCCGGTACGACGATTGGCTCACGCCCTACCAACGCCGAGCACTGCGAACCGGATGACGTTCCGCCTGCTCCTCGTCGCGCACCGACCACCGCGGCATCCCGTCGACGGAGGCGACGGCTGCACGACGATCGGCCACCACCTCTTGGCCAATCGCCCGGCCGACGTCGAGGTGTCGGTGGCATGCCCCTCCGACGGCCGCGCCATGCCCACGGTGATGGGCGAGTGGATCGAGCTCCCAACGACTCCGGGTCGGGTTCGTCGACCGAGCCAGCTCGTCGTCCCGCGAGGGGTGCTCCGATTCGACCATCCGGCAGCTCGCGCAGTGGTTGCGGCCGCATCCGCCGAGGTCGACGCCGTCCTGGCGCTGAACCACCTCGTCGCGCCGCTGCTCGCGGCCGCACGAGCTCCGGTTCGCGCGGCCCATCTGGTCGACCCCGAGTCCTTGATGGCCGAGGCCGCAGCACGAACGGCAACCGGGAGCGATCGAGTCGCAGCACACCTGCGCGCCCACCGCCATCGCACCCTCGAGCGCAGGTTGCTTCGTCTCGGTGCCGATCTCGTCGTGGTCAGCCCGGACGACGCGCGCCATCTGAGTGCCGTGCTCGGCGTGGACGTGCTCGCCGTGCCGATCGGGGTACCGACCCTCGACGCGCCTCGGAGCCCGTCCGCACTGCCCCGACCCGGTACGGGGCTCGTGTTCACCGGCCGTCTGGACTGGGCGCCGAACATCGCTGCCGCCCGCAGCCTCGTCACGGAGGTCCTGCCCCGTGTCCGCGCCGTGGTTCCTGATGCGACGGTACGTCTCGTCGGGGCCGCACCCGCGGCCGAGGTATGGGCGCTGGCGTCCGGGGCGGTGGAGGTGCTCCCCGATCGAGCCGATCTCCTGGCGGAATATGCACGCAACGCCGTCGCCGTGTTCCCGGGGGGTCACGGCTGGGGCATCCGGGGCAGCGTGCTGCAGGCGTTCGTCGCCGGGATACCCGTGGTTGCCTCGCGGGCGTCGCTGTGCGGCCAGACCCTCGGACCGCATGCGGTCGTCGCGGACGACCCGGCGGCACAGGCCGCCGCCGTCGTCGGTCTCCTGCGCGACACGAGTCGGTGGCACGAGGCGGCGGCGGCCTCGGCGGCGTACGGGGCCGGGTGGCCGACCTGGGCGGCGTCGACCGACCTGCTCGTCCGGTCGCTTCGTGCGAGGCAACAGGCCGCATGACCCCCGCTCGTGCTTCGTCTCGGTCGGTACCGTCGCCCGACGTGGACGCGTCGACGGAACCGGTGCGGCCCCGGCTCGTCGTGGGGGTGTGTACCTACCGACGGCCGGCGTTGCTCGCCGATCTCCTGCGCGCCGTGGGCGAGGCGGCCGCCGTGGTCGCCGAGCGGGTCGACTGCTCCGTCACGGTCGTCGACGACGATCCGGCGGGATCGGCAGCCGAGATCGTTGCATCAGCACCGATCTCGATCCCGGTCCGCTACGTTCCGCTCGGCGCACGAAGCATCTCCGCGGCGCGCAACGCGCTCGTCGAGGCAGCCGTCGTCGAGGCGGACTTGCTCGCCATGATCGACGACGACTGTCGCCCCGGCTCTCGTTGGCTCGCCACCCTTCTCGACGTCGCCGAGGACACTGCGGCCGACATGGTGTCGGGCACCGTGGAGTACCGCGCCGAGCCCGGCGGTCCCCCCTGGCTCGCAGACGAAGGCTTTCTCGGAGTGACGGTCCGGTATCGCGACCGCGAGGAGCCGGCATTCGGCTGCACGGCCAACAGCCTGTTCCGCAGTGCGTGGTTGCGCGCCCATCCCGAGGTCCGCTTCGAGGAGCGCTTCGGCCGGCTCGGGGGCGAGGACATGACGTTCTTCGCCGCAGCGAAGAGAACCGGCGCGCGGTTGCGGTGGTCGGCCGGCGCCACGGTCGTCGAACGGGTTCCACCCGAGCGCTGCACGTTGCGCTACATGGTCGTCAAGAACTTCTGGTACGGGAACAACCAGGTCGTCCTCCACCTCCACAACCGCGATTACGGCCGGGTGCGGCTCGCGCTCCAAGCAGGCCGGCGCGCGCTCGAGGTTGTCGCCTCGGGGGTGGCGGGCATCGTGCCCGGCCGACGGGTGCGGCCGCGCCGCACCCTGTGCGATCTCGCGTTCTGCGCCGGGAAGGGCCTGGGCGTGGCCGGGTTGCGTGTCGCCCATCGCTGAACCCGCAGCCCCGCTGCGGGTTGCGTACGTGTTGTCGCTCTACCCGACGTTGTCGGGGACGTTCATCGAGCGCGAGATCACCGCGTTGCGGGACCTGGGCGTCGAGGTCCTCACGATCTCGGTCAACAGCCCGAGCGCCCAGGACCTGCTCTCGCGACGCCATCGTGACGAACGAGCGCGTACGCAGTACGTCAAGTCGCTCGGACGGCGCCGCATCGCCGGCGCCGTCGCCTCCCTCGCCCTGCGGCACCCGTGGGCGTTCGCGACCGTCGCGCGACGAGCGGTACGCACCGGGGGTCTCGACGTGCGAGCCGTCGCATGGCGTGCGTTCTATCTCGCCGAGGCCGTCGTGGTCCTTCGCGCCTGCCGGAGAGCGGGCGTTCGACACCTGCATGCTCATTTCGGTCACGGTGCCGCGTTCGTCGCCTGGTTCGCCACCGAACTCGGTCGCGCCCTCGAGCCGACGGCCCGCTGGACGTGGAGCTTCACGGTCCACGGTTGGCTGGAGTTCCTGAACGAACAGGCCGAATCGATGCGGTCGAAGATCGAGGCGGCCGATCTGACCGTTGCGATCTCCGATCACACCCGCTCACAGTTGATGCGATCGAGCGATCCCTCGGTCTGGCACCGCATCGAGCGGGTCCACTGCAGCGTGGACATCGAACGGTTCGGATTCCAGCCCCGGCCGGCGAGGGCGGGCCGCGCCGTGGTCCTGACGGTGGCGCGCCTGGCGCCGGAGAAGGGGCACCTCGTTCTGCTCGATGCTCTGCGTCAGCTCGTCGATCGCGGCCGCGACGTGGAACTTCTCCTCGCCGGGGCCGGACCGTTCCGCGATGTCGTGGCCGCCCAGGTGACCGCACTCGGGTTGGACGAACGCGTCCGGTTCCTCGGCCCGGTCGGTCAGGACGATCTCGTCGAACTCCTCGACCGTGCCGACGTCTTCGTGCTGCCGTCCTTCGCCGAGGGACTGCCCGTCGCACTCATGGAGGCGCTCGCCCGCGGTGTGCCCGCCGTCGCCACGGCATTGGCCGGCATCCCGGAGCTCATCGAGGACCGGGTGACCGGTCGACTCGTGCCGCCCGCGAGGCCCGACGCCCTGGCCGACGCGATCGAGGACCTCCTCGACGACGACGTCCTCCGTGCCCGAGTCCAACACGCCGGTCGTCGGCTCGTGGAGTCCGAGTTCACGGCGCGCAGCAACGCTCGTTGCCTCGCGGACGCGTTCCGGCGTTGCGTTCGACCCACCTGAGGGCGACCGGCCCATTGTCGGGTCGAGCGGACCTCCTTACGCTCCCCGAGCGAAGCGCGGTGGAACGAACACCGTTGTCGCACAACAGCGTGCGCCGTCGAACGACCGGCGCCTGAAGAGGCAAGGAGCAGCCCTTGAAGGTAGCGATCCTGGCCGGTGGGGTCGGAAGCCGGCTCGCCGAGGAGACCGAGAGCAAGCCCAAGCCGATGGTCGAGATCGGCGGCCGCCCGATCCTCTGGCACATCATGAAGTACTACGCGGAGTTCGGACACCGCGACTTCGTCATCGCGCTCGGCTACAAGGGCGAGATCATCAAGCGGTACATGGTCGACTACTGCGCCCTGACGTCGAACCTGACCGTGTCGCTCAAGGACGGCAACGTCGTCACCCATGGCGCGGAACGACCCGAGGACTGGAGGGTGGAGCTGATCGCGACCGGGGCGTCCACCGAGACGGGTGGCCGGATCAAGCGCCTGCAACCCTTCCTGGGTGACGACACCTTCCTGCTCACGTGGGGCGACGGGGTCGCCGACGTCGATCTCGACGGGCTGCTGGCGTTCCACCGCTCGCACGGTCGGTTGTGCACGCTCACCGCGGTGCGTCCGGCGGCCCGGTTCGGGCATCTCGACCTCGCCGAGGACGGGCGGATCGTCGAATTCTCCGAGAAGCCCCAGACCGGCGAGGGATGGGTCAACGGCGCGTTCTTCGTCTGCGAACCGGGGGTGTTCGACTACATCGCCGGTGACGCGACGTCGTGGGAACGCGAGCCGCTCGTACAGCTGGCCAAGGACGGCGAGCTCATGGCCTACCAGCACCGCGGTTTCTGGCAGTGCATGGACACGCTCCGGGAGCGACGGCTCCTGGAATCGCTGTGGGCGGACGGGGACGCACCGTGGAAGAACTGGGCTTGAGGGGGGTGGGACCGTGCGCGTCCTGGTGAGTGGACACGACGGATACATCGGATCCGTCCTCGTGCCGATGTTGCTGCAGGCCGGTCACGAGGTGGTCGGGCTCGACAGCTTCCTGTTCGCCGAGTGCACCTTCGGCCAAGCGCCGCCGGAGATCCCGGCGATCCGGCTCGACGTGCGCGACGTCGGCCCCGAAGCGCTCGACGGCTTCGACGCCGTGATCGCGCTGGCTGCGCTGTCGAACGATCCGCTCGGTGATCTGAACCCGGCGGTCACGTACGACATCAACCATCGGGGCACGGTGAACCTGGCGATTGCCGCCAAGGCGGCCGGGGTACCCAGGCTGCTGTTCTCGTCGTCGTGCAGCCTGTACGGAGCCCAGGGAGATGCGCCCATCGACGAGTCGGGGTCGTTCTTCCCGGTGACCCCGTACGGGGAGTCGAAGGTGTTCGCCGAACGGGACCTGTCCGCACTCGCTGACGACCGGTTCAGCCCGGTGTACCTGCGGAACGCCACGGCCTACGGGATGTCGCCCCGGCTTCGGGGGGACCTCGTGGTCAACAACCTCGTCGCCTGGGCGATGACCACCGGCGAGGTACGGATGACGAGCGACGGCAGCCCGTGGCGCCCGCTCGTCCACATCGAGGACATCGCTCGTGCCTTCCTCGCCTTGCTCGACGCGCCGCAGGATCTGGTGCACGACCGTGCGTTCAACGTCGGTCGCACCGAGGAGAACTACCGCATCCGCGAGGTGGCGCGGTTGGTGGAGGACGTGGTGCCGGGCAGCACGATCACCTTCGCCGAGGGCGCCGGTCCCGACAAGCGCAACTACCGGGTGTCCTGTGAGCGAATCGAGACCGAGGTGCCCGGATTCCAGCCAGTCTGGACGGTCCGCAAGGGTATCGAGGAGCTCTACGACGCCTTCGTCTCGAACGGCTTGACCGTCGAGGTCCTGGGATCGTGGCGGTTGCAGCGCATCGCCTGGATACGCCAGCTCATCGCCGAGGGGCGGTTGGGTACCGACCTGCGGTGGCGGTCCGCATGAGCGCGGCCTGCCGCTCGTGCGGATCGACGGGGCTGCGTCCGTTCCTCGACCTGGGGGAGACGCCCCTGGCCGACCGTCTGCTGTCGCCGGCGCGCGCCGACCGCCCCGAGCCCCGCTTCCCCCTCCGGGTGGCGATGTGCCCGGAGTGCAGCCTCGTGCAGTTGCTCGAGTCCGCACCGCCGGAACAGCTCTTCGCCGACGAGTATCCATACTACTCGTCGTTCTCCGATGCGCTGTTGCGTCACAGTCGCGAGAACGCGGAGGGGTTGATCGCGTCGCGCCGGCTCGGACCGGAGAGCTTGGTGGTCGAGCTGGCGTCGAACGACGGCTACCTGTTGCGGAACTTCGTCGACCACGGGGTACCGGTTCTCGGGATCGACCCGGCGGACGGTCCGGCGGCCGTCGCCATCGCGTCGGGTGTACCGACGACGGTCGCGTTCTTCACGCAGGCGCTCGCGAACGACCTGCGGGCCGCCGGCCGGCAGGCCGACGTCATCATCGCGAACAACGTGATGGCACACGTCCCCGACCTGAACGGGTTCGTGTCGGGCATGGAGCGCCTGCTCGCGCCGGACGGGATCGTGTCGGTGGAGAACCCCTACGTACGCCCGCTCGTGGAGGAGTGCCAGTTCGACACGATCTACCACGAGCACCACTGCTATTTCTCCTGCACCGCCGTCGACACGTTGATGGTCCGTCACGGCCTGCACCTCAACGACGTGGTGCCCTTCCCCGGCCTCCACGGCGGCACGTTGCGGTGGCTGTGCAGCCGGAACCCGGAGCGCTCGGAGCGGGCCGCTGCGTACCTCGAGGCCGAACGTCGCGACGGGGTCACCGATCCGGCGTTCTACGCCGCCTTCGCCGATCGCGTCGCGTCGGTGCGGCAGCGGTTGCGCGCCGTGCTCGAGGATCTGCGGGCCCAGGGCTGCTCCGTCGCGGGCTACGGAGCCGCGGCGAAGGGCGCCACCTTGCTGAACCACGTCGGCATCGGGACCGACCTCGTCGAGTACGTGGTGGATCGCAACGTCCACAAGCACGGCTGTCTGATGCCCGGTACCCGGCAACCGATCCTGCCCGTGGAGACCCTGCTCGAGCGGCGGCCCGACGTCGTGCTGCTGCTGGCGTGGAACTTCGCCGAGGAGATCGCGCGGCAGCAAGCGCCGTACCTCGACGGTGGCGGCCGGTTCCTCGTGCCCGTGCCCGAGCCGAGGTTCCGATGACGGCGCCGCGCTCGTCGTGCCCGGCCTGCCGGTCCGGCGGCCTGGAGACGTTCTGGTCCCAGGACGGTCTGCCGGTGAGTTCGATGCTCCTCCTCGACGACCCGGTCGAGGCGCGCGCGTTCCCGGTCGGATCGATGCGGCTGGCGTGGTGCACCGGTTGCGGTTTCGTGTGCAACGCCGCCCACGAGGAGTCCCGGTCCGAGTACTCGGCCCGCTACGAGGCGAGCCAGGCGTACTCGGCGGTGTTCCAGTCCTTCGCCACCGGGCTCGCCCGGCGCTGGATCGAGCGCTACGACCTGCGAGGCAAGGTGGTGCTCGAGATCGGGTGCGACAAGGGTGATTTCCTCGCCCTGTTGTGCGCGATGGGGGACAACACCGGCATCGGGATCGATCCGGCCGCTACGGCTCGCCCGCCCGAGGGCCCTGCGGCGGAGCGGCTCACGTTCATCGCCGAGCCGTACTCGGAGGCGCACGGGGCGATCGCGGCCGACGTCGTCGTGTGTCGGCACACGCTCGAACACATCCCCGATCCGTTCGAGTTCCTGTGCACGTTGCGCCGGTCCCTCGAGGACCGGCCCGACACGCTCGTGCTGTTCGAGGTGCCCGACGTGCGGCGCGTCCTCGAGGAACTCGCGTTCTGGGACGTGTACTACGAGCACTGCTCGTACTTCACCGCCGGCTCGCTGGTCCGCCTGTTCCGCCGGTGCGGGTTCGACGTCCGTGACCTCGAGGTCGACTTCGGTGGCCAGTACCTCGTGATCGAGGCGGTCCCCGGCACCGGGGTGCCGACGCCGGTCCGGGGTGAGGACGATCTCGTGGCGGTGTCGGCCGCAGTGACCCGGTTCCGTCGCGGGATCGATCCGCACGTCGAGGCGCTCCGGGCCGAGGCTCGGGAGCGGGGTCGGTCCGTGATCTGGGGCGGGGGATCGAAGGGGGTGGCGTACCTCACCACGCTCGGTGCCGATGCGGCCTTCGTGGCCGCGGTCGACGTCAACCCCCACAAGCAGGGGCGGTACCTGCCCGGCAGCGGGCTGCCCGTCGTGGCCCCCGAAGCCCTGACGTCGATCCGGCCCGAGGTGGTGGTGGCGATGAACCCCCTCTACCTCACCGAGATCCAGGGTGACCTCGACCGGTATCGCGTCACGGCGGCGCTGGTCGCGGCCGGACAACTCGGCGTCGTCCCGACGACGCCTCGGGTGCACGACGGCTCGCGATGAGCCGGAAGGGACGAGGAGGCAGATGACCGCGGTGTACTTCGAACCCGACGGCGGCGACCGGTGGTTGCGGGAACGGCTCTACGGCGGCGACCTGGTCGTGTTCGCGCCGAGCCCGGCCACGCAGGTGCTCGTCGCCTTCGCCCGCTCGATGCTCGAGGACGCGTTCGCGCCGCTCGAGCCGACCGTCGCCCAGTACGAACTGACGGTCGAGCGGTTCGTCGAGATCTTCGCCGCACTGAAGCCGGCGTTCATCCACCATCCACGGACCATGCAGCTCGTGGCCGACGTGGTGGCCGAACGACACCTCGATCTCGATCGCTGGTACCTCGACGTGCCTCGCCTACGGGGCGTCACGAGCGACGGCTACCTGACCGCCGGGGTCGGCTACCAGCACCATCCACACCGCGACACGTGGTACTCGGCTCCGCTGCAACAGCTGAACTGGTGGATGCCGATCTACCCCTACGCCTCGACGAGTTCGATGGCCTTCCATCCGGAGTGGTTCGGGCAGGCGCTCGCCAACGACTCGGCGGGGTTCGACTACTACGAGTGGAACGCGGTCGGGCGTCGCCACGCGGCGTCGATGATCCGGGCCGACACCCGACGCCAGCCCCGGGCGATCGAACCGCTGACGTTCGGCCCCGAGACCCGGATCGTCACCCCTCCCGGTGGTGTCCAGCTGTTCTCCGCCGCGCACCTGCACAGCACGGTCGCCAACGACTCCGGGCGCACCCGGTTCTCGACCGACTTCCGTACGGTGCACCTCGACGACCTCCGCGAGCGTCGTGGCGCGCCCTGGACCGACGAGGCCTGTTCGGGCACGTCGCTGCGCGACTTCCGTCGAGGTCGGGATCTCGAGGCGATGCCCGACGACGTGGTCGTAGCCTTCGACGGCGCCTCCGGTGGCAACGGCAACCGGGTGCTCGTGTTCCGGCCCGAGTCGCACCGGGGCGCCGCCCGTGGCTGAGGACCCGGCCGTCACCGTCGCGATCCCGACGCGCAATCGACGGGCGCTCACGGAGCGGGCGATCCGCAGCGTGCAGGCGCAGACCTACCGCGACTGGCGCCTGGTGGTGCTCGACAACGCCTCGACCGACGGGACCGCCGAGATGGTGGCCGCGTTGGGGGACGATCGCATCCGATACGTGCGCCACGACCACGACCTCGGTCACCGGCGGAACATCACCCTGGCGCTGCACGCCGGAGGTGCGTCGCCGTTCACGGCCGTGTTGTTCAGCGACGACGAGTTCGCCCCGCGCCACCTGGAACGCAAGGTCGCGTTCCTCGAGGCGCACCCCGAGGTCGGCCTCGTCCACTCCGCCTACCGCCTCGTCGGACCGGACGGGTCGGTGCTTCGACCGACCGCCACCATGGCCTTCGCCGGGGACGGTGAGATCGAGACCTCGCGGCAGTTCGTGCGCCGGTCGTTCCGGGATCCGTGCCGGGTCTGGTTCTCGACGGCGGTACTGCGCACCTGGCTTGCCGCCACGTTGGAGGCGCGCGAGCAGGACCACCCGGCCGACGACCACCGCGTCTGGCTCGAAGCCGGGTTCCGCGCGCCGGTCGCCTACCTCGACGATCCGCTCGCGACGATGCGGGTGGCGCCGGGATGGTCGACCGGTGCCGGCTTCCAGGACATCGGCCCCGACGGTGACTACCACCAGAGCCTGTCGGGTCTGCTCGGGGAACGACGGATCCGCCAGGAGTTCCTCCTCGACCACGACCTCGGGCTCGCCGAGTCCTGGCGCCTGCGGCGCACCTCGAACGCGTGTTACCGACGCCGGGTGGCCCGCACGATCCGCGGGCGCTATGCCGGGGTGCGGATCGGCCAGCGGTCGGCGCGGACGTTCTGGTGGCGGGCGGCGCTCGCCGATGCGGCCGTGCTCGTCGATCCCCGCACCTGGAAGGTGCTGCTGGGCCGATGACGGCGCAACGGGTGCTCGATCCACGGGGCGCGGTCGGTGCGCTCGCCGTGCTCGGCCTGCTCGCCGGCGGAGTCGCGCTGGCGTGGTTCCCCCACGACACGTCGTCCACCGACGCCCGCAGCGTGCCGGGGACCACGTGGCTGTCGGCCGAGGCCAGCGGCCGGGTGGTGCTCGCCGCCGCCGGCAGCGAGGTGGCGAGCCTCGCCGTGCGGGTCGGCGCCCCGGGTGCGTTCGATGTCGTGGACGCCGGTCGGACCGTCTACGTGCACGACCGCGGCACGGGAGAGGTGGTGCGCGTGGCCGGCGCGGACGGCGCGGTGCAGGGGCGCACCCCGGGTCCGGTGCCGGCCGATCCGCGGCCCCGGATCGTCGGGGCGGGTTCGTCGGTGTACGTCGTCGACGACACTCGCACCGACGGCCGGAGCGTGGTGTGGCGGCTCGATGCCGACGGGCGACGGGGCCGCGACACGCCGATCGGGTCGCCGAGCGCGTGGGCCGGCTCGAAGGACGGCCGGTTGTGGACCCTCGACGCTGCGGCCGGGACGTACACCGTCGTGGACGGTGAGCGAAGCCGCACCGGGAAGGTGGCTCGGGCGGGGGCGTCGCTCGCGCTCGCCGTCGTCGGCGACGAGGTGGCGGTGCTCGACCGGGACGTGCGCCGGCTGCACTTCGTGCGGTCTTCCGACGCGTTGGAGCTCACCGCAGCACAGGCTGCCGGGCTCCTGCAGGACTCGACGCCGGTCGGCGAGTGCGTGCAGGTGCTCGCCGGCGGCATGCTGGAATGCCTCGGGCCCGGCGGACCCCGTCGAACGATGCCGTTCGCTGCGGTCGTCGCGCCCGACAGCCGGTTGCTGGCCAACGACTCCCACGCCGTCGTGACGGCACCCGGGGCGGCGCGTGCCTGGGTCGGTACCTGGTCGACGGCGGCCGGCCGTGCCGTCGAGCGGCCGCAACCCTCCACCCGACCGGTGCAGGCGTGGTCCCGGCCCGGGTCGTTGCTGATCGACGACCCGGGTTCCCGGTACGCCCTCACGGTCGGACCCACCGTGGTCGTGCTCGACAAGCTCAGCCGGCGGACTGCGGGCGCCACCGACGGCGACGGCCCCGCCGTGGCCGGTGGCACCGCAACGGGCGCCGGACCGCGCACGATCGTGCAGGTGGCCACCCCGGCGGCGCGCAGCGCGACCGGTGGTTCGGGCCCGCCGGTGGCGAGCACCGTGCGAGCGCGGACCCGGTCCGGTCGCAGCGTCGAGATCGACGTGCTGGCGGGTGCCGCCGATCCGGCCGGACTTCCGTTGGGCGTGGCTTCGGCCGGCCCCGCCCCGAACGGTACCGTCGCCGTGACCGCAGGGTCGCGCGTGCTGTTCACCCCGCCGCCGGCGTTCGTCGGCCGGGTCGTGTTCCCGTACACGGTCGTCAACGGCGCCGACCGACGGGCGACCGGCACCGTCGTCGTCGAGGTGATCGGGCCCGAGGACAACACGGCGCCCGTCGCGCGCGACGACGAGACGATCACGACCGAAGGCGTGCCCGTCGTCGTGGATCCCGTGGCGAACGACCACGACGACGACGGCGACCCGCTGACCGTGCTGCTCGACGGCCAGGCGTCCGGGGGCACGGGGGCGCTCACCGGGGACGGTCGGATCCGAGTCGAGCCCTCCGCCGGCGGGGTCGTGCAGGTGGGGTATCGAGTCGAGGACGGGTTCGGCGGATCGTCGAGCGCCGTCGTGCGCGTCCGGGTCGAGCCGGCTCCGGCGCAACGTCGAGCTCCCATCGCCATCGACGACCGGATGAACGTCGTCGCCGGACGCCGTGCGGTGCTCGACCCGCTCGTGAACGACGGCGATCCCGGCGGTGAGCCGCTCCGCCTGGTCGAGGCCGGCACGGCGCCCGGCATCGAGACGACCGTCCTCGACGGCCGCCGGGTCGAGGTCGTCGCGTCCCCGGCCTCCCTCGGCCCCATCACGTTCTCGTACACCATCGAGAACGCCTCCGGCCTGCGGGCCTCGGCCGAGGTCCTCGTCGTGGTCGAGGGGGCCGCACCACCACGGCCGCCCGTCGCCCTCGACGACCGGGTCGTCGTACCGTCGGTGCCGACGACGATCGTCGTCACCGCCAACGACACCGATCCTGATGGTGGACCGCTGTCGCTCGTGGCTCTCGAGGCACCCGGCGTGGGCTCGGTGAGTCGACTCTCGGCCTCCAGCGTCCGCTACGAGCCTCCCCCGTTCTTCCTCGGTTCGACCTCGTTCGGCTACACCGTCGCCGACGGATCCGGGGCGACCGCCTCGGCCCAGGTGTACGTGCAGGTTGTCGCCCCGGCGGGCTCCGGTCCCGTGGCGCGCGACGACGCCGTGACGGTGCCGGTCGGCAGCCCCGCCGTGATCGCCGTGCTGGCGAACGACGGCCACCCCGACGGACTCCCGGTGGCGCTGGCCGGCCGCCCGACGGCGCGCGGGGGCGAGATCACCGTGCAGTCCGACCAGTCCCTCACGTTCGTGCCGTTGGAGGCGGTTCCTGCGACCTACTCGTTCTCGTACACGATCCGCGATCCCTACGGCCGCACGGCCTCGGCCCGGGTCGTCGTCGGCGTCGTACCTCGACCGCCCGACCTCCGGCCCCCGATCGTCGTGGACGACACCGCAGACGTCACCGAGGACGGCGCCATCATCCCCGTGCTGGCCAACGACACCGACCCGCAGGGTGGGCGGCTCACCGTCGTAGCGGTCGGTCCGGCCGCCCCGGTCGGGTCGGTCGGCATCGCCGGCGACGGCGTGCGTTTCGTCCCGCCGCCCGGGTTCGCCGGTGTCGCCTCCTTCACCTACACGGCCGCGACGGCGGCCGGTGCTCGGGCCACCGGGACCGTCGTGGTGCGGGTCGCGCCCCGGGTACGCCAGCCGCCGGTCGTCCGGCCCGACGCGCTCTCGATGGTTGCGAATGCAACCGTGTCGATCGACCCCACGGTCAACGACGTCGACCCGGAGGGCGCCGCGCTACGGGTGGTGTCGGCGTCGGCCCCGCCCGGCCTCACCGTCGCCGTCACGAGCCCCGTGCTGACGATCACCTCGGGCGCCCGGGCGGGCACCTTCGCCGTCGCCTACACCGTCGTGGGTCGATCGGGCATCGAGGCGTCCTCGACGCTCGCCGTCACCGTGCTACCCCCACCCCGACTACCTCCGGTCGCACGCGAGGACCGGGGACGTACACCGTTCGAGACACCGGTGGTGCTCGACGTCCTCGCGAACGACACCGATCCCGAAGCCGCCGGGCTCACCGTGGTGGCGGTCGGGCCGGCCAGCCCGGGCGGTGTCGTCAGCCTCGATCCGGGCGGCGTCCGACTGGTCCCGCCGCGCGGGTTCGCCGGCGTCGTCACCTTCCCGTACACGGCCCGAGCCGGCGACGGCCCGACGGCGACGGCGACGGTGCGGGTCGTGGTGGACCCGTGCTCGGCGCGCCCGCCGGAACCGGTGGACGACACGGCGACGACGACGTCGGGCGCGGCCCTGGTGATCGACCTCCTCGCCAACGACGCCGACGTGCCGGGCACCGTGTCCGTCTCCGCCGCCGTCACGGGAGGCGCCGTGACCGTTCTGGACGCGGCTCGCGGGATCGTGCGGTTCGACCCCGCACCGGGGGCGACTCGTGGTCGCTTCGCCTACCGGGTGCGCAATGCCTGCGGCGTCGAGGCGGGCGCCGAGGTCGACGTGGTCGTGTTGGCGCTGCCGAGCGCACGGGACGGGTCGGTGTCGGTCCTCGCCGGGGCGTCGGTGATGGTGCCACTCCCGGTGTCCAACCCGGCCGGTCTGCCGTTGCGCTACGACGTCGCGGGTCCGGTCCCGGCGACGTCGGGGACCGTGTCGGGCACCGGGCCTGCCCCGACCTTCACGGCGTCACCCCGTTTCGTGGGCACCGTCCGGCTGGGCTACCGGATCGAGTACCCGGGTGGCAGCGCTGCGGCGACGGTGACCATCGAGGTCCTGCCACCGCCGCCACCGGTCGCGGAGACGATGACCGTCCGGACCGTCGACGGGGTACCGGTCCGTATCGCGCTCGGGACGGCCGGAGGTGCCGGCACGCCCGTCGTCACGGTCGGCCCGCTCACCGGGTCGGGCACGCTGAGCGTCAACGGCGCGACGGCGGTCTACGTCGGTCCGGCCGGTACGGCCATGTTCTCGTACACGGTCACCGACGAACTCGGCCGGGTCTCGGCGCCGGCGACGGTGACCGTGGTCGTGGCACCGCCGCCGACGACCGTTCCGCCGACGACCGTTCCGCCGACGCCACCGCCGACCACGCCACCGCCGACCACGCCACCGCCGACCACGCCACCGCCGACCACGCCACCGCCGACCACGCCACCACCGACCACGCCACCACCGACTGCACCGGGGACCCCATGACGCGCGCCACCTCACCGAGCCCCACACCCGTCTCGTCGCCCGAGGTCCATCCGCACGCCGTGTTCGAACGTCTGGTCGAGAACGTCGAGGTCGTCCTGCGGGGCAAGCGCGACAAGGTCCACCTCGCAGTCGCGTGCCTGCTCGCCGGTGGGCATCTGCTGATCGAGGACAACCCGGGAACCGGCAAGACCTCGCTGGCGCGTGCGCTGGCGGCGTCGATCGGAGGGACGGCCCGACGGATCCAGTTCACCCCCGACCTGCTGCCCTCGGACGTCACGGGCGTGACGATCTTCGACCCGAGGGGCAACGAGTTCCGGTTCCGACCGGGCCCGGTGTTCGCACACGTGGTGGTGGCCGACGAGATCAATCGGGCGTCGCCCAAGACCCAGGCTGCACTGCTCGAGGTGATGGAGGAACGCCAGGTGACCGTCGATGGCGTTGCCCACCCGGTTCCCCGGCCGTTCCTGGTCGTCGCGACGCAGAACCCGCTCGACCTCCACGGGACGTACCCGCTCCCGGAGGTGCAGCTCGACCGGTTCGCGTTGAAGATCGGACTCGGCTACGCCGACCGAGCTGCCGAACTGGAGGTGATGGCCGGCCGTACCGGCACCGACCCGGTGGCGGGGTTACGGCCCGTGATCGGCGCCGCCCGCCTCGCCCGGGTCGTCGAGGCCGTGCGGTCCGTCGCCGTCGGCGAGCTCGTGCGCGAGTACGTGGCCGACGTCGTCGAACGGACCCGTTCGCACCGTGACCTGCGCCTCGGGGTGTCCACGCGCGGCACCCTCACGCTGCTGGCGGTCGCGCGGGCCCATGCCGTCGGCCGGGGCCGTTCCTTCGTGTCCCCCGACGACGTCAAGGCCGTGATCCGTCCGGTCCTCGCCCATCGCATCGCCGTCACGTCCGAAGCCGAACTCGACGGGATCGGGGAGGCCGAGGTGCTCGACCGGATCCTCGACGCGGTGCCCGTACCGCGACTGCGAGCGAAGTGAGCGCCCGGAGTCGCAGCCGCACCCGTCTCACGTCGGGTGGCACCGGACTGGTGCTGGCCTCCCCTGCGCTCGCCGGCCTCGGGGTGGTCACGGGGTACGCCGAACTCACGGTGCTGGCGGCCAGCGCCGCGGCCCTCGTCGCCTCGGCGTTCGTGTCGCCTCGCATCCGCAGCACCGCGGTGCTGGAACGATCCGTTGCGCATCGACTCGTCCCGGTGGGCGGTCGGGTCCGGTGCCGACTGCGGGTCCGGGGGGGGGCGGGCCCCGCCCCCCCCCCCCGGGGGGGGCCCCAGGCCGGGGGC
>JBILVB010000036.1:0-25441 GCA_044370695.1 Acidimicrobiales bacterium
GCCGGCGCAGCGACCCGTGTGATCGACGCCTTCGACGGTGCCGAGGTGCCGGTGACGGTTCCCCCGATGGCGAGCGGAGGGGTGGCGCGCTGGCGGTACGAGCTGCCCGCGAACCGTCGAGGGGTCCACCGGGTCGGACCGCTGGTGATCGAGCGGGCCGATCCGCTCGAGCTGCTGTGCCGCTCGATCCGCAACGACGACGACGACCTCGTGTGGGTCCATCCCACCCTGCTCGATCTCGGACCGGTCCGGGCTGCGGGCCGGGGTTGGCACGAGCAGGGGGGCGGGCGCGGTGACGACCCCTCGGCCGAGTTCCGCAGCCTGCGCACCTACGTCCCCGGGGACGACACCCGACTCGTCCACTGGCCGACCTCGGCCAGGATCGGACGCCTCGTCGTGCGCGAGGTCGCCCAGCGAGCCGGCGCCGATCGGCTGGTGTTGCTGGACACCGCCGCCGGCGTGCTGTCGGGGCCGGGGTTCGAGGTGGCGGTCGAGATCGCTGCGAGCCTCGCCGCGCAGGGCATCGCCGGAGGGCTCGGCGTCCTGTGGCGTACGAGCGACGTGCGCGCGACCGGCCCGACCGGGCCGTTGGCGGGCCGTGACGAACTGCTCCGGCTCGCCGCGTCGGTGGGTCGGACCGCCCCGGCTGCGACCCTGCCCGTGCGAGCGGTCGTCGGCCCGGTCGCGGCCGACGAGACGGTCCTGGTGACCGGCGCGGGCCGATCCCCGTTGCTGGCCCGGCTCCTCGCGGACCGCCGGACGCGGCCCGGTCTCGTGGTGGTGCGGGTGGTCGACGGTCCGGGGACGGGCGTCGCGCTCCCGGTCCGGACCGTCGACGTCCGCTCGGCCCGGGAATTCGCTCGGCGCTGGCGGACCGGACGGTGACGACGACCGGGGTCGTCGCACCCCGCAGAGGCGTCCGGTCGGCGCTCCTCGTGTCGACGGCCGGGGTCGCCTGGAGCGCCGTCGGCCTCGGTGCGGCCTTCGGGGCGGTGGTCGCTCCCGCCGTCGTCGTCCTCGCTCCGTTGGTGCACGGTCTGCTCGCGCTCGTTCCCGTCGACCGACGCCGGGCCGACCAGGTCGGATCCCGGAGCGCGCAACGGGCGGTGACCCGGGCCGTCGCCGTTGCGCGCCACGTCGTGGTCCATGCGTCGACGTCGGTCGTCATGGCGGTCGCAGCCGCCTGGATCGCCGGTGGTGGACCCGGAGATGCCCTCGAGGGGCTCGAGGGTGGCCCGGCCTCGCTGTTCGCAGCGCGCTGGCCGGTCGTGCCCTCTCCCCCTGCTGTGGCCGCGCTTGCGTTCGTCGCTTCGCTCGCAGGTGCTGCTGCGGTCGTCGCCGTGCGGATCGGCGCGCCACCGGCCGCCGCCGTGGTGCCGTCGGTCGGGCTCGTCGTGACCGCCGCCGTGACCGGTGCTCCCGCTGGTCCACCCCCGTGGTGGCACGTGGCGGGCGTGGTCGGTTGGAGCGTCGTGACCATGGCGGCGGTCGCCGGCACGGCGGACGTCGGGCCGCCGTCGGGTGCTCGGGCCCGGCGGTGGCGGGTCGCGGTCCCGCTCGTGATCGGCCTCGCCGTCGCGGTCGTCGCCGCCGGGCTGGTCGGGGACGGACCGCGAGTCGACCCGCGCGACGCCACCGACGCCGTGGCGTCGGCGACGGTCGAGGTCAGCCCGCTGGCTCGGGTCGACGAGTGGCGGTCGATCTCGCCGCCTGCGGTGCTGTTCCGGGTGTCGGGCGATCCGGTCGCCCGCTGGCGGCTGGTCGCCCTCGACCGGTTCGACGGTCGCAGCTGGATGCCGCCCGACGATCTTCGACCGGCCGGAGCGAACCGCGGCGGCGCTGCGGACGACCTTCGCGTCGAGGTCACGATCGGCGCGCTCGACGGCCGCTGGGTCCCCGTGCCCGACGGCCAGCCGCTCGGGACGAGTCGGGCCGTTCGGGTCGACGGGAGCGGGGGTGCGCTCCTGGCCGACGAGCCGCTGACGCCCGGCGAGGTCGTGACCGTGCGCGCCCGGCCCGCTGGCCGGGGGCTGACCGCGCGCGACGAGCCGACCGTCCGTGTCGGCGGCGAGGTGGACGGCTTCGAGGTCCCGGCCGCTCTGGTCGCGCTCGCCGGCCGGATCGTCGCGGGCGCGACGGACGACTACGAGCGGGCGGTCCGGCTCGCTGCGTACCTGCGCGGGGAGTTCCGGCGCGACGAGTCCAGTCCACCGGGTCATTCGATCGCCGTGCTCGAGACCTTCCTGGAGCGCTCGAGGCGGGGACGCAGCGAGCAGTTCGTCGCTGCGTTCGGAGTGTTGGCCCTCGCCGTGGGGTTACCCGTTCGGATCGCCGTCGGGTTCGTGGGCAACGACGGCACCGTCCGGAGCGACACCGCCTTCGCCTGGCCGGAGGTGGACGTCGCCGGGACCGGGTGGGTGGCGCTCGACCCCGTGCCCGAGCTCGAGCAGCCGGCGGCAGGCGACGACGCCGGGGATGCGCCGGCGTCGCTCGAACCGGCGACGGCACCGCCGGCCCCGGCGACGACTGCGCCGAGTCCCCCGACGACGCTCGCCGGCCCGCAGTCGGCGGTCCCGGCCGCGGGCGGCGGTGTGCCGGCCGCCGTCCCCGCCGTTCCCGGCACCGTGCTCGCCGCGGTGGCGCTCGCCGCCGTCGCCGTCGTCGGTCGCAAGTCGGCGCGCCGCCGGGCGCGCCGAAGCGCAGGATCACCGGATCGTGTGGTCCTCGGTGCGTTCGCCGAAGCCATGGACCGGCTGCACGATCTCGGCGGCGAACGCCGAGCCTCGGCGACCGACGCCGAGTTGTCCGAGGCGGCGGCTGCCACGATCGGGTCGCCGGTGCCCGGCCTGGGGGACCTGGCGGTGCTCGCCACGGCCGCCGCCCATGCCCCGGAACCGGCAACGTCGACCGAGGCCGCCCGGGCCCTCGCTGCGCTCGACGACGTGGAGCGGGGGCTCGCGGTGTTGCCGAGACGGCATCGGTGGCGAGGCCGGTGCAGCGTCCGGTCGCTGCGGCGTCCGTTCCCCTGGTGAGCCGTCGGCCGGCGGTCGCCCGTCGGTTCGGCGCACCCAGGAGGCGTCAGCCGACGGGCTCGGGGACGGCGTCGGCCTCGACGCTCTCCTCCCGGTCCGCGGCGGCGGGTGCCACGACGGCCAGGCGCCGAGCCCGCGTCGAGGGGTGCGTCAGCACCGGCAGCACGGCGAGCCCGCGGAGCTGACCGGCGAGATCGGCGAGGTCGTCGGCGCGCTGGCGCCGGAAGGGGACGGCGAGGACGACGGCGTCCGCGAGGTGCGCGAGTTGCAGGGCCGACGCCGCAGCCGGCAGGGCGCCGCCGTCCACCACGATCACCTGCGCGTCGGGTGCCGCCGCATGGGCGCCGTCGAGCAACCGCGAGACGTCCTCCCGTCGCAGGACCGTCGCGCCCCCGGCGCTGAACCCGAGCGCACGGATCTCCGGTCGTCCGGTCTCGCTGAGCGGACCGGGGTCGTGGCGGCCCCCGGTGCTCCCGGCCAACACTGCGTCGATCCCGCTGCGGTCGGGGTCCGCAAGGGCGCTGGTGATCTCCGGGTCGTGCTGGTCGGCGTCGACGAGCACGACCCGGGCCCCTGCGGCGGCGAACTGGGTGGCGAGCGCCGCCGCCACCGTGGTGCAGCCGGCGCGATGCGTCGTGCCGATCACTGCGACCCGCAGCGGGCGGCCGTGCGGCCCGAGCGATTCGGCCCGCACGCAGACCTGGTGGACGGCGGCGCGGGCGCGATCGGGCAATGGTCGGGTGAGCTGATCGGCGAGCGGGGCGCCGAAGGCCCGATGGCGCGTCAGCCGCCCGACGACGGGCTGCCCGAGCACGGTCTCGGCCTGGCCTTCGTCGACCAGCCGCATCGACAGCCGCGCCCAGGCGACGGCGGCGAACAGCCCGGCCAGCAGCCCGACGGCTCCGCCGAGCAGCAGCGATCGGTCGTCGGCGTCGGAGGTGGGCAGCGTGGGGGTGAGCGCCGGTTGCACGATCTCGCTCGCCACGCGCAGGTTCGCGGCGAGTTCGAGCTGTGATCGGTTCTGCAGGAACTCGTTGTACTGCTGCAGGAGCAGCTGTTGCTGGGCCTGCGCCTCGGTCACCTTCGCCGTCGCAGCCGTCACCGCCTCCCGCGCGGCGAGGATCCGGGGGTCGGCTGCGGGGTTCGTGCCCCCGGCGCTCAGCGCCGTGACGAGCGTCGACTGGTCCGCGATCACCTTCTGGTTGTCGGAGATGGTCTGCTGGAGGCCGGAGAGGCGGCCGTTGAGCTCGTCGATCTGGCGTCGGACGGTCTCGAGGGCAGGCCCCTGCGAGACCGAGGCTCGTTCACGGAGGTCGCTGATGTACAGCTCGGCCCAGGCGTTCGCGAGCTGTTCGGCGCGTGCGGGATCACCCGAGCGCGCCATGACGGTGACGAGATCGGTACGGGGCTGCTGGGTGACCGTCACGGCGCCTCGGATCGAGGAGGTCGTCTCCCCCGGGAAGCTGCTGGCCAGTCGGGCGGCGAGTTCGGAGCTCTGCAGCACGCTGAGCTGGCCGATCACGTAACGGTCCGGGTCGTTCACGAACGTGTTGCCGCCGAGCGGGTTCTGCGGAGGCTGGATGATCAGCACCGCGCGGGCCTCGTACCAACTCGACTTGGCGCCCCCGAGTGCGGTGCCGATGACGAGTCCGAGGAGCACGCCGAGCGGGACCAGCCAGACCCGCCGCCGCAGCGCCGCCGCGATGAAAGAGAGCTCCACGACTCCACCTCCCGCCGAGGCCTCCCGCCGGGGCTGACTCGCCCCGTGGCCCTCGGTCCGGCGCCGGAGCGTAACGACGGCCCTCGGCGCACCGGGACGGCCGTTCGGCTCATCGCTGTGCGTCCCGTCCCAGGGCCAGGACGGGGTCGCTGCACGTTGCGCCGTCGTGCGGAGGCCCCCTAGATTGCGCGACCGTTCACAAGCGGCTGACGCAGCCGTAACGATCACCGTCCCCACCCACACCCGGAGCCCCGTGGATCGCCTTCGAGCCCGTCGAGAACTGCACCGCGGCTTCGGCGACGCGCTGTCGCGCGCGTTCGAGCTCGCAGCGACGACGGGGATCTTCCTGGCGATCGGGTTCGGGCTCGACCGGTGGCTCGGCACCACGCCAGTGCTGATGATCGTGCTCGTGGTGTTCGCTCTCGTGGGCCAGTTCGTGAAGCTCTGGTACGCCTACGACGCCGAGATGCGCCGCCTCGAGCGCGACCGCGAGCTCGCCGGGTTCACCGTCGCCCCGATGCGCACCGCCGCCCGTCCCGACGGTCGGGCGTCGTCGCCTCGCCGAGGTCGCACTGCCGGAGGGCCGGCATGAGCGCCACCACCCTCACCCGCCTCGACGGTCCGGCTCCCGAGGCGCAGATCGCCCGGGATCTCGTCAAGCGGGCGTCGTGGATCGCTCCCGTGCTCGTCGTGCTGTGCGGGGCGCTGTGGGGTCTCGCGGGCGCTGCGTCGGGCGCCTACGGCGTCGCCATCGTCGTCGTGAACTTCGTGCTGTCGGCGGCGTTGCTCGCCGGCACCGCCCGGATCTCGCTCGCACTCATGATGGGCGCCGCGCTGTTCGGCTACCTCGTGCGGCTCGGTCTCATCTTCCTCGCCGTGCTGCTGGTCCGGGACGCCTCGTGGATGGCGCTCCCCGCACTCGGCCTCACCCTGATCGTCACGCACCTGGGTCTGCTGTTCTGGGAGATCCGCTACGTGTCGGCCAGCCTTGCCTTCCCCGGTCTGAAGCCCGCACGCGTCGGGCCCCTCGAGAACAGGACGGAGACGCCGTGAACGTGCTCGCGCTGAAGTTCCCGGAGATCAGCGAACTGCTGGTCTGGAAAGACCTGTTCCCCGGGTTCAACAAGATCGCGATCATCAGCATCCTCGCGACGATCATCCCGATCGTGGTGTTCTGGATCGCTGCTTCCAAGCCGGCCGACGGGGCGCCCAAGGGGGTACGCAACTTCGCCGAGTCCGTCGTCGAGTTCATCCAGAACGGCGTGGTCATGCAGACCATGGGCCGGGACGGCATGGGCTGGACGCCGTTCCTGCTCTCGCTGTTCTGCTTCATCTACCTGCTGAACGTGCCCGGCATCATCCCGCTGTTCCAGATGCCGGCCACCGCTCGTATGGCCGCACCGATGGTGCTGGCGCTGATCATCTGGATCGTGTTCAACGGGGTCGGCCTGAAGCACCAGGGCGCCGGCTACTTCAAGTCGGTGCTGTTCCCGCCCGGGGTGCCCAAGGCGCTCTACATCCTGGTCACGCCCATCGAGCTGATCTCGACGTTCCTCGTGCGGCCCTTCTCGCTCGCCGTCCGTCTCTTCGCCAACATGATGGCCGGGCACATCCTGCTCGTCACCTTCGCCGTGCTGACCGATGCGCTCATCGGCGGCCAGCTCGCGTGGCAGAAGCCGATCGCCATCCTCCCCCTGGTGATGCTGATCTTCCTCACCGGGTTCGAGGTGCTCGTCGCGTTCCTGCAGGCCTACATCTTCACGATCCTCGCTGCCGTGTACATCGGTGGCGCCGCTCACCCGGAACACTGATCCCGGGCCCCAGACCCCAGACCACCAGACAAGGACAAGCAATGGAAGCCATCTCGATCCTCGCCCAGGCCGCCGCTGGCGACGAGAAGAACGTCGCTGCTGCCACCTCTGCCGGATATGCCTACGGCCTGGCCGCCATCGGCCCGGGCATCGGCATCGGTTACCTGGTCGGCAAGTCCGTCGAGGCCATGGCCCGCCAGCCCGAGGCGGCCGGCATGGTCCGCACGACGATGTTCCTCGGTATCGCCTTCACCGAGGCCCTCGCCCTCATCGGCTTCGTCGTCTTCATCCTCCTCAAGTTCGCCTGATCACGCGTCGGCGGCCGCAGCCGCAGACGCTGTCCAACCGATCCGTCCAGCAAGGAGCAGCCGTGCTCATCGCCGCCGCAGACGCGGGCGGCCTGTCGTCTCGCATACTGACTGCGGGCGACCAGGCAGCGTCCACCGCCGAGGCCCCCAACCCGATCCTTCCGGTCCTGCCGGAGATCCTGTGGTCGGTCGGGTGCTTCCTCGTCCTGTTCTTCGTGATGCGCTACGCGGTGTATCCGAAGCTCGCCGCCGGGATGGAGGCCCGTGCCAAGTCGGTGGGGGATGCCCACGCCGAGGCCGAGAAACTCCGGCGTGACGCCCAGGCGGAGGTCGCCCAGTACGAGTCGGCGCTCGCTGGGATCCGCCAGGAGGCGGCCGGTCGGATCGACGCCGCTCGGCAGGTGCTCGACGCCGAACGCCAGAGCCGGATCGGTGCGGTGAACGCCCGGATCGCCGAGCAGCGGGCTGCCGCACTCGCCGAGGCCGAGGCCGCACGAGCAGCGGTCGCCGACCAGATCGCCGGCGCAGCGGCCGAGGTGGCCGCCGCCGCTGCGGCGAAGGTGCTCGGTCGGGACGTGGACGTGGCGGCTGCGCGGACTGCGGTGGACGAGACGATGCAGGCGGGTGTGCGATGAGCGTGCTGTCGAGCGTGTTCGCCGCCGAGGGGGCCTTCGAGAGCCACCACTGGCTGTTCCCCGAGACGAAGGAGATCATCTGGGGTGGTCTCGCCTTCGTCCTGATCTTCGGTGCCCTGTGGAAGTTCGCGCTGCCGCAGTTCAAGAAGGCCTTCGCCGCCCGCACCGAGCGGATCGACAAGGACCTCCGGGGTGCGGCCGACGCCCGTCAGGCCGCGCAGCAGGCGGCCACCACGATCCGGTCGCAGCTCGGCGACATCGAGGCCGAGCGGGCCCGGATGCTCGCCGAAGCCGACGCCCAGGCCGCCCAGCTGCTCGTCGACGGCCGGGCCCGCCTCGACGCCGAAGCCGTCGAGCTCGAGGCCAAGGCGGCCGCCGACCTGTCGGTGGGCCAGAGCCGGCTCGCCGGAGAAGTGCAAGCCGAGGTCGCCGCCATCGCTGCGGCGGCCACCCGCCGGCTCGTGTCCAGCCAGCTCGACGAGAGCACGCAGCGTGACCTCGTCGAGCAGTTCATCGTCCGAGTGGGGGCATCCCGATGAGTGATCGCATCGACGCCTACGCGAACGCCCTGTTCTCCGTGGCTCAGGGCGAAGGCAACCTCGACGAGGTCGAGGACGAGCTGTTCCGGTTCGCCCGGGCACTGGAGGGATCCGACGCGCTGCGCAGCGCCCTCACCGACGAGCTGATCCCGGCGGCCCGACGCCAGTCGATCGTCGAGGACGTGCTCGGCGGGAAGGCCTCGGTCACCACCACGGCGTTGCTCAGCTTCGTCGTCGGTGCCGGTCGCGGCCGGGACCTGCCCGAGATCATCGACCGTCTCGTGCACCGGGCCGCCGGGGCGAAGAACCTCGCCGTCGCCGAGGTCCGTAGCGCCGTTCCGCTCTCCGAGGATCAGTGCGAGCGGCTCGCCGCCGCACTCGCCAACGCGACCGGACAGGCCGTCACTCTGAAGGTCGTCATCGACCCGTCGGTCCTCGGCGGCATCGTCGCCCAGGTCGGCGACACCGTCATCGACGGCAGCGTCCGCTCCCGTCTCGACCAGCTCACGTCCCGTCTCTAGGAGCCCCCATGGCAGAGCTGACCATCTCCGCCGCCGACATCGCTGCGGCGCTGAAGCGGAACCTCGAAGGCTTCGAGCCCACGCTCGAGGCCCGGACCGTGGGCCGGATCACCGGGATCGGTGACGGCATCGCCCGTGTTTCCGGTCTCCCCGGCGCCGCCGTCAACGAGCTGCTCGAATTCGAGAACGGCACGCTCGGTCTGGCGCTGAACCTCGACGAGGAATCGATCGGTGCCGTCGTGCTCGGCGACACCGAGGGCATCGCCGAGGGTCAGGCGGTCACGGCCACCGGCCGGATCCTTTCGGTGCCCGTGGGCGACGGCCTGCTCGGCCGGGTCGTGTCGGCGCTCGGCGAACCGATCGACGGTCGGGGCGCTTTGACGAACGTCCAGCCCCGACGCATGGAGATCCAGGCGCCTTCGATCATGGGCCGCAAGCCCGTGCACGAGCCGATGCAGACCGGCATCAAGGCCGTCGACGCCATGACGCCGATCGGCCGGGGCCAGCGGGAGCTGATCATCGGCGACCGCAAGACCGGGAAGACCTCGGTCGCCATCGACACGATCCTGAACCAGAAGGGTCAGGGCGTGAAGTGCATCTACGTCGCCTGCGGCCAGAAGGCCTCCACGGTCGCCCAGACCGTCGAGAACCTGCGCCAGGCCGGGGCGATGGAGTACACGGTCGTCGTCGTCGCCTCGGCGACCGACCCGGCGCCGTTCAAGTACCTCGCCCCCTACGGCGGCTGCGCGATGGGCCAGCACTGGATGGAGAACGGCGAGCACGCCCTCGTGGTGTACGACGACCTCTCCAAGCAGGCCGAGGCGTACCGCCAGCTGTCGCTGCTGCTGCGCCGGCCACCGGGCCGTGAGGCGTACCCCGGCGACGTGTTCTACCTGCACTCCCGGCTGCTCGAGCGGGCCGCCAAGCTGTCCGACGCGCTCGGGGCCGGGTCCCTGACGGCGCTCCCGGTCATCGAGACCAAGGGTGGCGACGTGTCGGCCTACATCCCGACCAACGTGATCTCGATCACCGACGGCCAGATCTACCTGCAGGACGCCTTGTTCAAGTCCGGTGTGCGGCCGGCGGTCGACGTGGGCATCTCGGTGTCACGCGTCGGTGGTGCTGCGCAGATCAAGGCGATGAAATCCGTGGCCGGGACGCTGAAACTCGACCTTGCCCAGTTCCGTGAGCTCGAGGCCTTCGCCACGTTCGGCTCGGAGCTCGACGCGGTGTCCAAGGCGCAGCTCGAGCGCGGCTACCGGCTCGTGGAGCTGCTCAAGCAGCCGCAGAACAGCCCGATGCCCGTCGAGGAACAGGTCGTGTCGATCTTCGCCGGCACGAACGGCTACCTCGACGACCTGCCCGTGGAGCACGTCCGGCGATTCGAGGCCGAGCTTCTCGAGGCGTTCCGCACCCGGTTCCGCTCCCTGCTCGACGAGATCCGCCAGACCAAGGCCCTCCCGGCCGGCCTGGGTGACACCGTCGCGCAGTTCAAGGCGGCGTTCGTCGTGAACGTCGCCGGTGGCCACGATGCCGACCCGACCAAGACGTCGTCCGAGGGTGTCCACGACGCCACCTCCGGCAAGACGTTGCGCACGGAGTAGGAGCGCCGCATGGCCGGAGGTCAGGAACGCATCCTCAGGAGCCGGATCCGATCGGTGCAAGCCACCAAGAAGATCACGCGCGCCATGGAGCTGATCGCAGCGTCGCGCATCGCCAAGGCCCAGCAGCGGGTCGCTCAAGCGGTGCCGTATGCGGACCAGATCACCGCCGTCGTGCGCGACCTGGCCGCCGCCGGTGGCGAGGCGTCCTCGCCGCTGCTCGCGCCCCGCGAGGTTCGCAAGGTCTGCTACGTGCCCGTGTCGGCCGACCGCGGGCTGTGCGGCGGCTACAACGCCATGGTGCTGCGCGCCACCGAGGGCCAGATCAAGGCCGACGTGCTCGCCGGGCGTGAGTACGAGCTGGTCACCGTCGGTCGCAAGGCCCAGAGCTACTTCCGGTTCCGCAACTACACGATCGCCGAATCGTTCAGCGGCTTCTCCGAGCAGCCCACCTACGCCGACGCTCAGGCGATCGCCCGCCGGGCGATGGCGCTCTACCTGTCCGGCGAGGCCGACCGCATCCTGCTGATCTACACCCGCTTCGTCTCGGCCGGGTTCCAGGAGGTCGTCATGCGGCCCCTCGTGCCGCTCGACCGGGAGATCATGGCCGGCGGCGACGGCCGCCCGGACGCGGCGCCGAACTCGTCGTACGAGTTCGAACCGGATCCGTCGACCATCCTCGATTCGTTGGTTCCCCGCTACATCGAGGCCCGCACCTACGCCGCCCTCCTCAACGCGGCGGCGTCGGAGCAGGCGGCCCGCCAGCGAGCGATGAAGGCGGCCACCGACAACGCCGAGGAACTCATCAAGAACCTCACCCGGGTCATGAACCGTGCCCGCCAGGACGCGATCACGACCGAGATCATGGAGATCGTGGGCGGCGCCGAGGCCCTCGCCGCCGACGACGCGCAGGACGCGTCGTTCACCCTCCTCCAGCTCGACGGCCCCGTCCTCTCCTAGCACTCACGCGACCACCATCCAGGAGCTTCGTCCCATGACCATGACCGAGCCCACCACCAGACTGAAGGACGGCCGCGTCGTCGCCATCGCCGGCCCCGTGGTCGACGTCGAGTTCCCGCCCGACGCCGTGCCGGACATCAACACCGCCGTCGAGATGACCATCACGGTGCAGGGCAACGACATCGCCGTGCTCGCCGAGGTTGCCCAGCAGCTCGGCCACGGACGAGTGCGCGCCGTGTGCCTGAAGCCGACCGACGGCCTCGTCCGTGGCACCCCGGTTCGCAACACCGGGCGAGGCATCTCCGTTCCCGTGGGCGACAAGGTGCTCGGTCACGTGTGGAACGTCTGGGGCGAGGTGCTCGACGCCGAGCCGGGCTACGCCGACGGTGTCGAGCGCTGGGAGATCCATCGGGACGCTCCGTCGTTCGACAGCCTCGAGCCTCGGGCTCGCATGTTCGAGACCGGGATCAAGGTCATCGACCTGCTCACCCCGTACCTGCAGGGCGGCAAGATCGGCCTGTTCGGCGGGGCCGGCGTGGGCAAGACGGTGCTCATCACCGAGATGATCCGTCGCGTCGCCCAGAACCACGGCGGTGTGTCGGTGTTCGCCGGCGTCGGCGAGCGCACCCGTGAGGGCACGGACCTGCGGCTCGAGATGCAGGAGTCGGGCGTGTACGAGAAGGCCGCTCTGGTCTTCGGCCAGATGGACGAGCCGCCGGGCGTCCGCCTGCGCGTCGCGCTGTCGGCGCTCACGATGGCGGAGTATTTCCGGGACGTCCAGAACCAGGACGTGCTGCTGTTCGTCGACAACATCTTCCGTTTCGTCCAGGCGGGGTCCGAGGTGTCCACCCTGCTCGGCCGTATGCCCTCGGCCGTGGGATACCAGCCGACGCTGGCGGATGAGATGGGTCAGCTCCAGGAGCGCATCACCTCCACCCGGGGCCGGTCGATCACCTCGCTCCAGGCGGTGTACGTGCCCGCCGACGACTACACCGACCCGGCGCCGTTCACCACCTTCACGCACCTCGACGCCACCACCGAGCTGTCCCGCCAGGTGGCGGCCCTCGGGATCTACCCAGCCGTCGACCCGTTGGCGTCGACCTCCACGATCCTCGCCCCCGAGGTCGTCGGCGAGCGCCACTACACGGTCGCTCGTCGCGTGCAGGAGACGCTGCAGCGCTACAAGGAACTGCAGGACATCATCGCGATCCTCGGTCTCGACGAGCTCTCCGAGGAGGACCGGCTCACCGTCAACCGGGCCCGGAAGGTCCAGCGCTTCCTCTCGCAGCCGTTCTACGTCGCGGAGGTCTTCACCGGCGTGTCCGGCGAGACGGTGCCGGTGTCGGAGACGGTCGAGTCGTTCGAGGCGGTCGTCGACGGCGAACTCGACGACCTGCCCGAGCAGGCGTTCCTCAACGTCGGTGGCATCGAGCAGGTGCTGGCGAAGGCCGACGCCCTGCGCAAGCAGGCTGGGGCCTGATCCGCGATGGCCGGTTCGTCCACCGTCATGCAGGTGGAGGTCGTGTCGCCGGAGCGGGTGCTCTACAGCGGTGAGGCGACCATGGTGATCACCCGCACCCTCGGGGGTGGCGACATCGCCTTCCTGCCCGGCCATGCGCCGTTCCTGGCGGCCTTGACCGAATGCCACACCCGGATCACCCGCACCGATGGACGGGTGCTCGACGTCGCCGTGCACGGCGGCTTCGTCGAGGTCTCGGCCAACAAGGTCTCGTTGCTGTCGGATCAAGCCGAACTCGGCGACCAGATCGACGTGGATCGGGCCCGGGCCGCTCGGGCGCGGGCGGAGGAGTCCCTGCGCCACGAGCACGACGCCGAGGTCGAATCCGCCCTGCGTCGGGCCCACGCCCGGTTGAGTGCAGCGGGCGGTCTCAACACCGTCGGGCACTGAGCGCACCCGGTCGCCCATAGCGTCCGCCCGTGCGGACGTTCGTCGCCCTCGCTTGCGTCCTGGTCGCTGCGGGATGCGGCGCTTCCCCGAGTTCGATCCCCGAACGGCCGGGCACGAGCGTGGCCACCTCCGTCTCCTCCTCCGGGCCCCCGGCGAGCTCTGCTCGGTCCGTCCCGGTGGCCTCGGCCGTCCCAAGCGGTTCGTCCGTGCTCGGGGCGAGCGTGCCCGCCCCGTCCGTGCCTGCCCCGACCGTTCCCGTCACGACCGTTCCCCCGGCGCCTTCGGCGAGCGTGCAGGCCGCGGCGATCGCATGCCGCGGCACGCTGCGCGGCGCGGTCGAGGCGACGTTGGAGCGTCCGGCCGGCTCCACCGCGGCGGCGAGCAGCCTGTGGTTCGACGCCGCCGAGCTGGCCCGCAATGGCCTCGCGGCGCCGGGCATGGCCGGGTTGTCGATCAACTGTGACGACCGGGCAGCCTCGGTCCTGGTGCTCCTCGGTGCCGGAACCCCGGCGGCCGCCCTGCGTGAAGGGGCCGGTCGCTACCCGGTGACACCGGAGGGGTCCCCGGGCACGTTCACCGTGCTGGTGGCCGTCGTCGGGGACCCGCGGCCGTGGCGGGTGGTCAGCGGTGACGTTGAGCTGCAGGCGCACGACACCCGCCGGGTGGCCGGCACGGTGCATGCCCGGCTCGGGGAGCCGGGTGGGGCGACCGCCGAGCTGACGGCGAGCTTCGACCACGCTTGCTCCGCAGGCGCGCGCTGCGGTCGCTGACTGGCGTCAGGACTCCCGCACGACCTGCGCCGGGTCGACGTCGTCGCGCACCCCGAGCAGGACGGGGTGCCGCAGGCGGCCCTCGGCGGTCCACTCGGCGAAGGCCACCTGCACGACGAGTTCGGGGTGGCACCACCGGGGCGCACCGGCGACCTCGGGCGTCGGATCGAACGGCGAGTCGGTCTGCGTGGCGTGCTCGAGCAGCGGTCGGAGACGGCGGGCCGTGGCGTCGCCGCGACCGCGGCCGACCGCACCGCACCACTGCAACCGCCCGCCCGATCCGTGGTGACCGACGAGCAACGAACCGATGCCCTGCGGCCCACGGCCCGGCAGCCAACCGCCGACCACGAACTCCTGGACGTTGCGGTGCTTGATCTTCCGCCACGCTGCCGACCGCTTGCCCGGGAGGTACGAGCTGTCGAGCCGCTTCGCGATCACCCCTTCGACGCCGAGCGAGCGGGTGGCCTCGACGAGCGCGTCACCGTCGCCGACCTGCGACGGGGTCACCCGCCAGTTCGGCCCGGGGTCCAGGAGCTGCTCGAGCAGCCGCCGCCGATCTCGATACGGGAGCTCCACGGTCTCGATCCCACCGATCGAGAGCACGTCGAAGACCACGTAGGTGGCCGGGCCCTCGCCGCGTGCCAGGCGCTCGAAGCTCGGTCGTCCGTCGGGCCCGACGACCACCACCTCCCCGTCGAGGACGGCCGCCGGTCCGTGTACTGCGTCGGCCAACCCGGCCAGTTCCGGCCACCGGGTGGTGACGTCACGTAGGCGGGTGCTCTGCAGGCGCACCCGCCCCCGGTTGACGAACGCGAGCGTGCGGTACCCGTCCCACTTCGGTTCATAGGCCCACCCCTCACCCGTCGGGGCGGAGTCGCTGGCCACCGCCTTCATGGGAGCGATCCCGAAGGCGGCGAGTGCCATCAGCGCGGGATGCGGCTCGACAGCACGCCGTCGGCCTCGAGACGGTCGAGGGTGGCGTCGTCGAGGTCGAGCAACCCGCCGAGCACGGCCCGGTTGTCCTCGCCCCGGTACGCGGGCCGGCCGCGCACCCCCGCCTCGTCGGCCGAGAACCGCCAGGGGGCGTTGGGGATCCGGAAGCTCCCGCCCTTGCGGTCGCTCACCTCGACGATCGCCTGCCGGTCCTCGGCCCAGTCGGTGTCGGCAACCTCGCGCACGTCACGCAAGGTGCCGCACGCGAATTTCTCGGTGCTCACGATCCGTTCGAACGTGTCCTCGTCGGCCACGGTGGCGGACCACGCGCGCAGCGCTTCGAGGATCGCCGGGAGGTGCCGGCGCCGCGAGCCGATGGTTGCGAAACGGGGGTCGTCGAGCAGTTCGGGCCGCCCGATCAGCCGGCACCACGACGCGAAGTTCCCCTTCGCGCACGGGTGGCCCGACACGACCACCTGGCGGCCGTTGGCGAGCGGGAGCACCGGGAAGTCGGCCGGCCGGAAACTCGGGATGTCCTCGGCCCCGTCGACGTCGGACAGCTCCCAGTGCACGTGTTCGTTCATGTAGAGCAGCGCTTCCGCCATCGACACCTCGACCCATTGACCCCGACCCGTGCGCTCCCGCCGGAACAGCGCCGCGAGGATCCCCGCCGTCAGCTCCTTGGAGGCGAACAGGTCGGCGTAGGAGAACGGGTCATTGGCATACGCGCCGCCCCGCTCGTCGCCCTGGAGCTTGGTGAGGCCCATCTCGGCCTGGATCACGCTCGCATAGGCGCGCCGGTCCCGCCACGGGCCGGACTGCCCGTAGCCCGAGATCGATCCGTACACCAGACGCTCGTTGCGGGCCGAGAGGTCCGCATACCCGAGGCCGAGGCGGGCGGCGACGCCGGGGCGGAAGTTCTCCAGCACCACGTCGCTCGCGTCGGCGAGCCGACGTACCAGCTCGACGGCCTCGGGTCGGTCGAGGTCGAGGCTGATGTTCCGCTTCCCGGTGTTCTGCTGCGCGTAGTAGCCCGAGGTGCCCGACACCCGGGGGAAGTCGAAGCGGACCACGTCGCCTTCGGGAGGTTCGAGCTTGATCACCTCCGCGCCGAGGTCGGCGAGCGCCTTGGCACAGTGGGGCCCGGCCAGCACGCGTGAAAGATCCAGCACCCGGATGCCGTCGAGGGGGCCGGCGCCCCGGGTCTCAGGCGCGGCGGCCACGGCTGATCCCGTCGAGTTCGGTGCGCACCTCGGGGGTGACCAGCGCGAGCGCATCCAGCGCACCGAAGTTGTGCACCACCTGCTCGGGGCGGCTCGCGCCGGTGATCACCGTCGACACGTTCGGGTTCGACGCGCACCAGGCGATCGCCAGCTGGGCCGGCGACACGCCGAGCCGTTCGGCGACGGCCACGAACGCGCGGACCTTGGCGACGGCCGACGGGTCCTCGAGGCGCGGGCGCAACCACTCGTACCCGGCGAGCGCACCTCGGGAGCCGTCGGGGATCCCGTCGAGGTACTTGCCGGTCAGCAGGCCGGAACCGAGCGGGCTCCAGGTGGTGAGCCCCAGACCGATCTCGTCGTACAGCCGGGCGTACTCCTGCTCCACGCGCTCGCGATGCAGCAGGTGGTACTGCGGCTGCTCCATCACGGGCTTGCGGAGGTGGTGACGCTCGGCGATCTCCCAGGCCGCCCGGATGTCGGCGGCCGGCCATTCCGACGTGCCCCAGTAGAGCGCAGCACCCCGGTCGATCAGGTCCGACATCGCCCACACCGTCTCCTCGACAGGAGTGTTCGGGTCGGCCCGATGGCAGAAGACCAGGTCGACGTAGTCGGTGCCGAGGCGTTCGAGGGAGCCGTCGAGGGCCTGCAGCAGGTACTTGCGGTTCAACGTGTTGCGCCGGTTCGGACCGTCCTTCAAGCCCCAGTAGAGCTTCGTCGACACGACGAGGTCCCGGCGGTCCAGGCCCAGCGAGTCGAACGCCTTGCCCATGATCTCCTCCGAGCGTCCACCGGCGTAGGCCTCGGCGTTGTCGAAGAAGTTGCAGCCGGCCTCCCAGGCGGCGGCGATGCAGTCGGTGGCCAGACCGGTGTCGAGCTGGTTCCCGAAGGTGACCCAGGACCCGAACGACAGCAGCGAGACCTGCAGGCCCGATCGGCCCAGGCGGCGGTACTCCATCTCCGGGACGGTACCCGGCGCCGCTACGGTCCGGAGCATGTCGCTGCCCAGCTATGCCGAACTGCCGGACCGCAACGGGGTCAAAGCGGCGTGGGACGTCTGGCCCGCCCCGGACTATTTCGGGTGCCTGAATCTGTTGACCCCCGAGCGGGTGGTCGCCGCCGCCGGCCTGGTGCGGCGCGGTGCGGTGTTCGCGCTCAACTGGTCGATGCGCCTCCCCGATCCGCCGCTGTTCGGCCGGGCGTCGTTCGACCACGAGGTCACCGGCCCGCCGGGCGGCACCAGCCACGACGACGTGCTCCACGGCTGGAACACCCAGTCCTCGAGCCAGTGGGACGGGTTCCGCCACATCCGCAACGAGCCCAACGGGCACTTCGGCGGGGTGCCGGACGAGGAGCATGCGATCGCTCACTGGGCCGAGCGTGGCATCGCGGGCCGGGCGGTGCTCTGCGACGTCGGCCGGTGGCGGGCCTCGGTCGGTCGGCCGCTCGCGTACGACCGGCCCGACCCGATCGAGCCGAGCGATCTCACCGACGCGCTCGCCGCCCAGGGCACCGCGTTGGCCGAGGGCGACATCCTGCTGGTGCGCACCGGCTGGGTCGGCTGGTACGAGGCGCAGTCGGCCGAGGCCCGTGCTCGGCTGGCCGACGGTGCCGGGTTCGCTGCGCCCGGCCTGCGTCCGGGTCTTCCGACGGCCGAATTCCTGTGGGATCTGCACATCGCCGCGCTCGGCTTCGACAACCCGGCGGTCGAGGTGTGGCCGCCCGGTGCCCTCAGTACCCCGGTCGAGCTGGCCGAGGTCCGGTCCGATCGCTCCCGCCTCCACGAGATCTTCACCCACACGGTCCTGCTCCCGATGCTGGGCCTGCCGCTCGGGGAGCTGTGGGATCTCGAGGCGCTCGCCGCCGATTGCGCCGCCGACGGGCGGTACGAGTGTTTCTTCACCTCGGCCCCCATCAACCTCCCGCAGGGGGTGGCCAGCCCGCCCAACGCGCTGGCCATCAAGTAATCAGCCGTGCGACTGGTCGCGCTGGACGTCGACGGCACCATCCTCGACCACCGGGGGGTGGTGTCGCCCCGCGTCGTCGCTGCGCTCGGCCGAGCGGTTGCGGCCGGCGCCGTCGTGACGTTGTCGACCGGTCGGCCGCCCGTTGCCCTCGACGGCGTCGTGCCCCTGCTCGGCGGACATGCGTCCTACGCGGTGTGCGGCAACGGGGTATCGATCCACACGCTGCAGGACGGCTGGCCCCTGCTGTACCGGGCGTCGTATCCCCGCTCGATCGCCGATGCCGTGATCCGTCAGGTCCGCGACGCGTTCCCCGGGGTCGGATGGGCGATGACCACCGAGGCCGGGTTCGGTTTCGAGCGGGGCTTCTCGGCGCTGGTGCCCGATCCGCCGCCCGAGCGACACCGACTCGACGACGTGCTCGACCTGCCCGGCACGGTCGTCCACGGGATGTACGCCTTCGGCCCGGGCCGCGACGTCCGGGCGCTCACCGGCGCGATCGGCGCGCTGCTCCCCGGTGGCCTCGAGGCGGTGTACGCCGGGCTGCCGCTCGTCGACGTGGTCCGGGCGGGCACCGACAAGTCGTCGGGCCTCGCCTGGCTCTGCGAGCACCTCGGTTGTGACGCTGCGGACGTGATCGCGTTCGGGGACAACGTGAACGACCACGGCATGCTCCGGTGGGCGGGCCTCGGCGTGGCGATGGGCAACGCCGATGCGGCGACCCGGGCGCTCGCTGACGAGGTCGCACCACCGATCGAAGCCGACGGGGTGGCCGTCGTGCTCGAGCGCATCTTCGGAGGAACCGCGTGAGCACCGATCGACCCTGGGGATTCCGCACCCGGGCCGTGCACGCCGGCGGGCGACCCGACTCGGCCACCGGGGCCCGGGCCGTGCCCGTCTACCAGTCGACGAGCTTCGTGTTCGAGGACACCGCGGATGCCGCCGACCTGTTCGCGCTGCAGAAGTACGGACTCATCTACTCCCGTTTGGCGAACCCGACGGTGTCGGCGTTCGAGGAGCGCATGGCCAGCCTCGACGGCGGTCTCGGTGCCGTGGCGACGGCCAGCGGGCAGTCGGCGGAGTGGTGCACGATCGCCGCGCTCGCCGGCGCCGGCGACCACCTCGTCGCCGGCAGCGCGCTCTACGGCGGCACGGTCACCCTGCTCGACGTGTCGTCTCGCCGGTTGGGCATCGACACGACCTTCGTGCCGTCGGACCGACCCGACGCGTTCGCCGCCGCCATCCGCCCCGAGACCAAGGCGCTGTACGTCGAGGCGATCGCCAACCCGTCGGGGATCGTCGCCGACCTCGCCGCGCTCGCCGACGTCGCCCACGCCCACGGCCTGCCGCTCGTCGTCGACGCCACGATGGCGACCCCAGCGCTGTGCCGGCCGATCGAGTGGGGGGCCGACATCGTCGTGCACTCGGCCACCAAGTTCATCGGCGGTCATGGCACCTCGCTCGGCGGTGTGGTGGTCGAATCGGGCCGGTTCGACTGGTCCTCGGGCCGGTTCCCGGCGATGACGACCCCGGTGGCGAGCTACGGCGGGCTCACGTGGTGGGGGAACTTCGGCGAGTACGGCTGGCTCACCCGGGTGCGGGCCGAGCAGCTGCGCGACTTCGGTCCGGCCCTCAGCCCGTTCAACGCCTTCCTGCTGTTGCAGGGGCTCGAGACGCTGCCGTTGCGTATGGCCGCGCACGTCGCCAACGCCCGGGCCGTTGCGTCGTTCCTGGCCGAGCACCCGGCCGTGGCGTGGGTCCGCTGGGCCGGCCTGCCCGGCGACCCGTTCCACGGGCTCGGCCGGCGGTACTTCCCCGACGGGCCCGGCGCCGTGTTCGCATTCGGGGTCAAGGGTGGCCGGGCGGCGGGCCGGCGGTTCATCGAGTCGGTCGAGTTGTGCAGCCACCTGGCCAACATCGGCGACTGTCGCACGCTCGTCATCCACCCGGCCTCCACCACCCACCAGCAGCTCTCCGACGATGCGCTTGCGGCGGCCGGGGTGGGCGCGGACCTGGTGCGGATCTCGGTCGGTCTCGAGGACCCCGAGGACCTGTGCTGGGATCTCGATCAGGCACTGCACGCAACGCAGGAGGGGTGATGACCTGGCACGCGCCGTCCATCCGGGAGACCAAGTCGCTGCTCGACCGGTCCCGCACCGTCGCCATCGTCGGCGCCTCGGCCGATCCCAGCCGGTCGAGCTACTTCGTCGCCACCTACCTGCTGTCGTCGTCGACCGACTACGAGGTGTTCCTCGTCAACCCCAAGGGCGGCGAGATCCTCGGCCGGCCGGTGTACCGCAGCCTGGCCGATCTGCCCGTCGTGCCCGACATCGTCGACGTGTTCCGCCGGGCCGAGGACCTCGGTGCCGTCGCCGACGAGGTGCTGCCCCTGGGCGCCCCGGTGCTGTGGTTCCAGCTCGGCCTGCGCGACGACGCCGTCGCCGAGCGGGCCGAGGCGGCCGGGATGCGTGTCGTGCAGGACCGGTGTCTCAAGATCGAGCACGCCCGGTGGGCCGGTGGGCTGCACCTCGCCGGGTTCGACACCGGGGTGGTGTCGTCCCGGCGCACCCGCTGAACTCAGCCCAGGATCCGCACCGGGTCGCTGCCGTCCCAACCGTCGGCCGCGGCGGCGACCATGGCGTAGAAGCCGATCAGGCCGGGGGAGGTCTGGTAGAGCTCGAGCATGTAGCCGAGCTGGGGCCGGGCGTCGTGGAACACGAACCGGGTGGTGCCGGCCATCGCAGACTGTGCCTGCTCGATGCCGGCGGCCTCGAGTGCCGCCTCGGCCGCAGCCAGGTCGTCGACGATGTGGGCCACGTGGTGCAGCCCGGTCTGCCCCGGCTGGTACATGTCGCGCACCGCCGACGGAGCGTCGTCGTGCTGCTGGACGAGCTCCACCATCATCGAGCCCCACTGCCCGTACGCCGAGGTGTGGTCGAAGTGTCCGGGGCGACCGCGCACGACCACGTCGCTCACCGGGATGTGGCGGCGCACGAAGAACGGGCCGGCGCCGAACCGGGCGGCCCACTCGGCAGCGGCGGCATCGGCGTCGTCGACGCAGTAGGCGAGCTGGCGAGGTGGACCGAGTGGGATGGGCAGGGTCACGTCGGGTCCTCCCGGGCGATGGTGACGCCGTAGTTCGTACCGATGGCCTCCTGCCACCGGCGTTCCAACACGTGCTCACCGCCGAGCAGCCGGGCGATCGCGGTGACCTCGGCGATCCACTCGACCTGCGCGGCCACGAGCCAGGCTGCGCCGGCGGTCTCGGCCCAGGCGACCACGCCGTGGTTGGCGAGGAGTACGGCTCTGCTGCCGGGCTGGCGGGCGAAGGCCTCGGCGGCGGCGTCGCCCATCTCGGGTGAACCGGGCGGTGCGTACCGGGTGACGAGCACCCGCTCGGCCCGGGTGCCCATCGACTCGTTCATCACGAACGGCAGGTCGAGCCGGGCCACGGCGAATGCGGCCGCCCACTTCGAGTGGGTGTGGACGATCGCACCGATCTCGGGCCGTGACCGCAGCAGCCCGAGATGGAGTGGCAACTCGCTCGTCGGGGCCCGCCGGCCGTCGATGACGGCGCCGCCGGCGAGCTCGACGAGGGGGTGGTCGTCGGGGCTCAGCTCCTCGTAGACCACGCCTCCGGCCGACACCACGGCATGGTCGTCGCCGACCCGGATGCTCACGTTGCCGGCCGAACCCACCACGAGCCCGTGGCCCACGAGCCGCAGGCAGGTGCGCTGCACGTCGGCCCGTGCCGCAGCGACGGCATGGTCGAACGGTCGCACGAGCCCGATCGTAGGCTCGGCACCGATGCGAGCCGTCCGACAACACGCCCACGGAGCCCCGTTCGTCGTCGAGGAGGTGGCGGCGCCGGAGCCGGGCCCGAAGGAGGCGGTCGTGACCGTGACCGCTGCGGCGGTCAACCCCCTCGACGTGTGGATCTCCAGGGGTACGGTCGCCGCCGCCGGACCGTTGCCGCGCACCGCCGGGTGCGAGGGTGCGGGCCGCCTCCCCGACGGCCGGCGCGTCGCGTTCCGGGGCGGTGGCCTCGGCCTCGTGCGCGACGGCGCGTGGGCCGAGCAGGTGGCCGTCCCGTTGGTGCATTGCGTCGACATCCCCGACGGGGTCGACGACGTGGTCGCCACCTCGCTCGGCATCGCCGGGATCACGGCGCTCGACGCCCTCGATCTCGGCCGGGTCGAGCAGGGCACGACCGTGCTGGTGCTCGGGGCGTCGGGCGGCGTGGGCGACCTCGCCTGCCAGTTGGCCCGTGCCCGGGGTGCCACCGTGGTCGCCCAGACCGGCACCGAGGCGCGGGTTTCCCGGCTCGGCACGGTCGCCGACCACGTGGTGGTGGCCGACGACGTCGGCCTGGTCGACTCGGTCCGAGGAGCGGTCCCCGACGGCGTGGACGTCGTGCTCGACGGCTTGTCCGGCGGCTACACGGGCACGTCGGTGGAACTGCTCAAACCGTTCGGCCGCGTCGTCGTCTACGGGGCTTCGGCCGGGCCGACGATCTCGTTGGCGTCGCAACCGTTCTACCGGCGGAACGCCTCGGTGATCGGGTACTCCGGCTTGGCCCACGGCCCGGGCGAGGTGGCGTGGCGCTTCGCTGTCCTTCTGGCCGAGGCGGCCGCCGGTCGGCTCGAGGTGGCGATCGCCGATCGACTGGGTCTCGAGGACGCGAACGAGGCCGTGGCCCGGCTGGTCGAACGCCGGGCCGCCGGCAAGCTGGTGCTGGTCCCGTGAGCCTGCCCCGCACGGTCGACTGGGACGGACACGCCGTCGTCATCGTCGAGCAGACCCTGCTGCCGCACCGGCTCGAGCGGGTCCGCCTCACGAGCGTCGAGGCCGTCGTCGACGCCATCGCGCGCCTCGCCGTGCGGGGCGCGCCGGCGATCGGGGTGACCGGTGCGCTCGGTGTGGCGTTGGCCGCCCGACTCGATCCGGCGCCGGCGTCGATCACGGCGGCGGCCGAGGCGATCGCCACCGCCCGGCCGACGGCGGTCAACCTGCGCTGGGCGGTCGAGCGCACCCTGCGGCGCCTCGCCGACGGCCCCGGCGGGCTGCTCGACGAAGCGCTCGCCATCCTTGCGGAGGACGCCGCCACGTGCCGAGCGCTCGGCGAGCGGGGCGCCGACTTCGTGGTCGAGCGATGCGGGGCCAAGCCGCTCCGGGTGCAGACGCACTGCAATGCCGGCGCGCTCGCGACGGTGGAATGGGGTACGGCGCTGGGGATCGTGCGCTCGTTGTACGCCCGCGGCCTGATCGCGGAGGTGCTCGTCGACGAGACCCGGCCGCTGTTGCAGGGCGCTCGGATCACCGCGTTCGAACTGCAGGCCGACGGCATCCCGTACCGGATACAGGCTGACGGCGCCGGCCCGTCGGCGATCGCCCGAGGCCGGGTGGACGTGGTGATCGTCGGGGCGGACCGGGTGGCGGCCAACGGCGACACCGCGAACAAGCTCGGGACGTTCCCGCTCGCCCTCGCAGCGGCGCGAGCCGGGGTGCCGTTCGTGGTGGCGGCGCCGGAGTCGACCCTCGACCCGGCCACGCCGGACGGGGCCCACATCGAGATCGAGGAGCGGGCCGAACGCGAGGTGCTCGAACTCGCCGGCGTGCCCATCGCCCCGCCTGGGGCCAGGGCGTGGAACCCGGCCTTCGACGTGACGCCGCACGACCTGGTGACGGCGATCGCCACCGAGCGACGAATCTGGTGTCCGGGTGGGGTTCCGGGCAAAGGTTGATAGCGTTGTTGTCAACTTTCCTGTAGCGATCACTGCGAGGTGGCGGCCATGGCGTTCGATCCGAAGAAGTGGACCCACAAGACCCAGGAGGCCGTCGGCGCCGCGCAGCAGGCCGCCGTGGCGAACGCCAACCCGGAGATCACCCCCGATCACCTGCTCGCCGCGCTGCTGCGCCAGGACGGATCGATCGTCATTCCCGTCCTGCAGAAGCTCGGGCTCGCACCGTTGATGGTGCGGAACAAGGCCGACGAGGCCGTCGCCAAGCTCCCCCGGGCCCACGGTGGCAGCGAGCCGCGCCTCGGTCGGGAGCTGAGCCAGGTGTTCGACCGGGCCGACAACTTCCGCAAGGAGCTGAAGGACGACTACCTGTCCGTCGAGCACGTGCTCGTGGCCATGACCGACCGGCTCGGCGTGAAGCTCGAGGAGGTGCTCGCCGCCCTCAAGGAGGTGCGGGGGTCGCACCGGGTCACCTCGCAGAACCCCGAGGAGCAGTTCCAGGCGCTCGAGAAGTACGGCCAGGACCTCACCCAGCGGGCTCGTGACGGGAAGATCGACCCGGTCATCGGTCGGGACGACGAGATCCGTCGGGTCATCCAGGTGCTGTCGCGGCGCACGAAGAACAACCCGGTCCTGATCGGCGAACCGGGGGTCGGCAAGACGGCCATCGTCGAGGGACTGGCGCGGCGCATCGCCGACGGCGACGTGCCCGAGGGGCTGAAGAACAAGCGACTCGTCTCGCTCGACGTCGGCTCGATGCTCGCCGGAGCGAAGTACCGCGGCGAGTTCGAGGAGCGGCTCAAGGCCGTGCTGAAGGAGATCACCGACGCCGCCGGCGAGGTGATCACCTTCGTCGACGAACTGCACACGATCGTCGGTGCCGGCGGGGCCGAAGGTGCGATGGACGCCGGGAACATGATCAAGCCGATGCTCGCCCGGGGTGAGCTGCGCATGATCGGAGCCACCACGCTCGACGAGTACCGCAAGTACGTCGAGAAGGACCCGGCGCTCGAGCGCCGCTTCCAGCAGGTGTACGTGGGCGAGCCCACCGTCGAGGACACGATCGCCATCCTGCGCGGCCTGAAGGAGCGTTACGAGGTGCATCACGGCGTGCGCATCCAGGACTCCGCCCTCGTGTCCGCGGCCGTGCTCTCCAACCGCTATCTCACCAACCGGTTCCTGCCGGACAAGGCGATCGATCTCGTCGACGAGGCGGCGTCGAAGCTGCGCATCGAGATCGATTCGATGCCCACCGAGATCGACATCGTCGAGCGGCGCATCCTGCAGCTCGAGATCGAACACGTCGCGCTCGAGAAAGAGACCGACGCCCCGTCGCGCGAGCGGCTCGCCGCCCTCGACGACGAACTCGCCGGTCTTCGTGCCGAGTCGGCCGAGATGAAGGCCCACTGGGAGTCCGAGAAGCAGGCCATCGACGCGATCCGGGTGCTGAAAGAGGAGCTCGAATCGCTCCGTACACAGCTGGAACGGGAATCCGACCTCAACACTGCCGCGGAGATCCGCTACGGGCGCATCCCCGAGCTCGAACGTCGCACCGCGGACGCCACCAAGCACCTCGACGAGCTGCAGGCCACGCAACGGATGCTGAAAGAGGAGGTCGACTCCGAGGACATCGCCGAGGTGGTCTCCAAGTGGACCGGCGTACCCGTGAGCCGGCTGATGGAAGGTGAGATGGCCAAGCTCGTCCGCTTGGAGGAGGTGCTCCACGAGCGGGTGATCGGTCAGGACGAGGCGGTGTCGGCCGTCGCCAACGCCGTTC
>JBILVB010000245.1:0-3939 GCA_044370695.1 Acidimicrobiales bacterium
CCGACGAGCGCGGCGACGCGATCCGCGGCGCCGGTGCGGCCATCGTCGCCAACATGGCCCGGAGCCTCACCGTGCCGACCGCCACCAGCTTCCGGGACGTGCCCGCCAAGCTGCTCGAGGTCAACCGGAAGGTCATCAACAACTACCTGGGCCGCAAGGGTTCCGGTACCAAGGCGTCGTTCACCCACCTGATCGGCTATGCGATCGTGCGGGCGATCGCCGACGCCGTGCCGGTGATGAACAACACCTTCGTCGAGGGCGCCGACGGCACCCCGAGGGTGGTGCGCAACCCGCACGTCAACCTGGGTCTCGCCGTCGACGTCGCCAAGGCCGACGGGTCGCGCACCCTGGTCGTGCCGGTCCTGCGCGAGGCCGACACGATGAGCTTCGCCGCGTTCCTCAACGCCTACGAGGAGATCATCCGCAAGGTCCGCACCAACAAGCTGACCGTCGCCGATTTCCAGGGCGCCACGATCACCCTCACGAACCCCGGGACGATCGGCACCGTGCAGTCGGTGCCGCGCCTCATGCCCGGTCAGGGTGTGATCGTCGGCGTCGGCACGATCGACTACCCGGCCCAGTGGCAGGGGGCCGACGAGCGGACCCTGGCCGAGCTCGGCGTGTCGAAGGTCGTGACGGTCACGTCCACCTACGACCACCGCATCATCCAGGGCGCCGAATCGGGCTTGTTCCTCAAGCGGGTCCACGAGCTGCTCACCGGCGGTCACGACTTCTACCGGGACGCGTTCCGCAGCCTCGGCGTGCCGTACGAGGACGTGAAGTGGAACCGGGACTCCACGCCGATCAACCGTGAGCTGGCCCTCCTGCAGAAGCAGATGCAGGTGGCCACGCTCGTGCGGGCCCACCGGGTGCGCGGTCACCTCATCGCCGACCTCGACCCGTTGGCCTGGCACGAGCCCCGGATGCACGACGAGCTCGACCCGGTCACCTACGGGCTCACGATCTGGGATCTCGATCGCGAGTTCCTCACCGGGGGCGTGGCGGGGTCGGAGACGATGACGCTCGGCGACCTGCTGGGCGTGCTCCGGGACGCGTACTGCCGCACGATCGGCGTCGAGTACATGCACATCCAGGACACCGACGAGCAGCGCTGGATCCAGTCCAAGCTCGAGGGCGTCCCGTTCCAGCTCTCCAACGCCGAGCTGCGCCACCTGCTCGGCCGGCTGAACGCCGCGGAGGCCTTCGAGAAGTTCCTCGCCACCAAGTACGTGGGCACCAAGCGGTTCGGCCTCGAGGGCGCGGAGTCGGCGATCCCGGTGCTCGACACGATCCTGTCCGCGGCGGCCGACGACGGTCTCGACGGCGCCGTGCTCGGCATGGCCCACCGCGGCCGGCTCAACGTGCTCGCCAACATCGTCGGCAAGAGCTACGACCAGATCTTCCGCGAGTTCGAGGGCCATGTCGCGCCGGATTCGGTGCAGGGCTCCGGCGACGTGAAGTACCACCTGGGCGCCCAGGGCAAGTACCAGAGCCCCGCCGGGAACCTGGTGGGCGTCGAGCTCGCCGCCAACCCGAGCCACCTCGAGACGGTCGACCCGGTCGTGATCGGCATGGTGCGGGCCAAGCAGGACCAGATCGATCCGCCCGGTTCGTTCTCGGTGCTCCCGCTGCTGATCCACGGCGATGCCGCCTTCGCCGGCCAGGGCCTCGTCGCCGAGTGCCTCGCGATGAGCGACATCACCGGGTACCGGGTCGGCGGCACGATCCACCTGATCATCAACAACCAGATCGGCTTCACCACCTCGCCCGAGCACGCCCGGTCCTCGCAGTACTGCTCCGACGTGGCGAAGATGGTCCAGGCGCCGATCTTCCACGTGAACGGTGACGACCCGGAGGCGTGCGTACGCGTGGCCCGCCTGGCGTACGAGTACCGCCAGGCGTTCCACAAAGACGTCGTCATCGACATGGTCTGCTACCGGCGCCACGGGCACAACGAGGGCGACGACCCGAGCTACACGCAGCCTCTGATGTACAAAGCGATCGAGCAGCGCCGCACCGTGCGCAAGCTGTTCGTCGAGCGGCTCGTCAAGCGGGGCGACATCACCATCGACGAGGCCGAGGCTGCGCTCGACGACTTCCAGTCGCGCCTGCAGTCGGCGCTCGACGAGACCCGGGCCCACGCCCCGGTCGCCGGCATCAAGGCGGCCAAGCCCCCCAAGCCCATCGGGGTGCTGCCCCACGTGCCCACCGGCGTGGCCCGGGAGGTGCTCGATTCGGTGTTCGAGCAGTTCACGGCCTACCCCGACGGCTTCACCCCGCACCCCAAGCTCGCCCGGCAGTTCGAGGCGCGCTCGAAGCTGTACCGCGAGCAGGGCGAGGTGGAATGGGCCACGGCGGAGGCGTTGGCGTTCGGCTCGCTGCTGCTCGAAGGCACGCCGATCCGCCTCGCCGGTGAGGACAGCCGGCGGGGCACGTTCTCGCAGCGCCACGCGTCGCTGATCGACTTCGAGACCGGTGCGGCGTGGACCCCGCTGCAGCACCTGCCCGGGGCGGCGCGGTTCTTCCTGTACGACTCGCTGCTGTCGGAGTACGCGGCCCTCGGTTTCGAGTACGGCTACTCGGTGGCCAACAAGGACATGCTCGTGCTCTGGGAGGCGCAGTTCGGCGACTTCGTCAACGGCGCCCAAATCATCATCGACCAGTACCTCGTCGCCGCCGAGGACAAGTGGGGTCAGACCGCGGGCGTGGTGATGCTGCTCCCACACGGTTACGAGGGCCAGGGGCCCGAGCACTCCTCGGCCCGGATCGAGCGGTTCCTCACCCTGTCGGCCGAGGACAACATCCAGGTCTGCAACGCGACGACCGCGGCGCAGTACTTCCACCTGCTGCGCCGGCAGATGCACCGGGAGATCCGCAAGCCGCTGGTGATCTTCACGCCCAAGAGCTTCCTGCGCCGGCCCGAGAGCCGCTCGACGATCGACGAGCTCACGCGGGGTTCGTTCGAGGAGGTCCTCGACGACCCGGTGCTCACCGACCGCAGTCGGGTCCGTCGGGTCGTGTACTGCTCGGGCAAGGTGGGCCTCGAAGCGCTCGCCGATCGGGCGAAACGGCGCATCGACGACGTCGCTGTCGTGCGGGTCGAGCAGCTCTACCCGTTCCCGGTCGACCGGATGCGCCAGATCGCCGAGAGCTATCCGAACGCCCAGCAGCTCGTCTGGCTCCAGGAGGAGCCCGAGAACATGGGTCCCTGGACCTTCGTCGAGCACCAGACCTGGCGGATGAAGGCCCGCGGCTACGACCTGTCCCACGTGGCCCGGGTGCCCTCGGGCAGCCCGGCGACGGGCTCGGGCAAGATCCACGAGCAGGAGCACGCCGAGCTGTTCGACGCGATCTTCGCCCCCTGAACGGCCGGCCGGCCGGCGCCGATCAGGTGAACGGCAGGCCGAGGGTGGCCGACAGCTCAGCGAGCGCCGTGTCGGGGTGCACCACCTTGATGGTGGCCATCCCCATGGCCTTCGCCGGCTTCAGGTTGATGCCGAGGTCGTCGAGGAAGACGCACTCGGACGGGGTGACGCCGAGCTGTTCGCAGGCGATCTCGTAGAACCGGGGCTCGGGCTTGCGGCAGCCCACCTTCGACGACTCGACCACCACGTCGAACCGGCCCATGACGGCGGCGACCGCCGCCCGGCGCTCCGACGGGCCCTCCTCGCCGTTGGCCACGTTGTTGGTCAGGCAAGCGGTGCGATAGCCGGCGCCCTTCACGGCGTCGAGCGCGGCGACCATCGCCGGGCGGATCTCACCGGCGAGCAGCTCGAGGACCCGGCGGCCCGACAGTTCCCCGCCGAGGGCCCTCGCCTCGACCTCGAACAGCGTGGCGAACCCGTCGTGGTCGACCTCGCTGCGCTCCAGGCGCGCCCAGGCGTTGTCGTCGGGGTTCGTGGCGTTCACGGTCCGGATGAAGCCCTCGGGGAGACCGAG
>JBILVB010000012.1:0-42667 GCA_044370695.1 Acidimicrobiales bacterium
CCCAACAGGTCGTCGCCCTCGACCACGCGTCGGGCGGCCGCGTCGATCTCGGGATCGGGGTGGGCTGGTTGCGGGAGGAGTTCGATGCGCTCGGGGTGCCGTGGGCACGCCGCGGGGCGCGAGCCGACGAGTACGTCGCTGCGTTGCGGACCGCCTGGCGCGACGAGGTGTCCGCCTTCCACGGGGAGTTCACGTCGTTCGCCGGGGTGCTCGCCTACCCCAAGCCGGTGCAGGCCGGCGGCCCGCCGATCCTGGTCGGCGGAAACACGCCTGCTGCGCTGGCCCGGGCCCGTGAGCTGGGCGACGGCTGGTTCGGCTGGGCGCTCTCGGTGGAGGAGGTGGCCGCCGCACTCGCCGAACTCGGCGGGGTCCCGGCGACGGTCGGCCTGGCGTGGCCTCGCCCGCTCGAGGGACTGGTCGAGTACGCACGGGCGCTTGCCGAGCTGGGCGTACAGGAACTCGTCGTCGCGCCCGGGGCGCGGGACGCGACGCTCCACGACCGTCTCGGCGAACTCGCCGACACCGTCGCCGCGGCGGTGCGATAGCGGTACCCGTCCGGCGGGTGCTCAGGTCGCGACGGCCGAACGGGCCCGCAGTGCCCGCTCGGCCCGGGCCTCGGGGACGAGGGCCATCGATGCGACGACCATCATCCCGGCCGCCAGGGCGGCCACCGTCCCGAGCGGCAGCCGCTCGATGACGGCGAAGCCGACGAGGGGCGCGGCGACGGCTCGCAGTCCCGTCGAGAAGGTGTGCAGGCCCATGTAGTCGGCGACCCGGTCGGGCGGCGCGAACTTCGTGACCCACAGGTTCCACATCAGGTCCCCGCCGGCCGAGGCGATGCCGAGCACGACGGCACCGGCCACCAATCCGACGCTGCTGGTCCCGGTGAAGAACGCGGCGACGTAGGCGGCGAAGAGGACGTTGACCACGATGCGCGACGAGAAGAACGAGAGCCGGTCGAACACGAGGCCGAACACCGGCAGCGACACCAGCCGGCACACCGACGGCACCGTCACGGTGAGCAGGGTGATGGTGGCGGCGTCGGCACCGATGCCGTACCCCGGCTCGGCGAGGTACTCGACCCGCAACGGCAGCAGCATCAGGTTGCCGAACCCCATGAACATCCAGGCGATCAGGGTGAGACGCAGCCGCCGGTCTTCGGCGAGCAGGCCGACGTGCGGCCAGGGCCGGTTGCGACGCCCGGGCACGGCGTCGAGCGGCACCGACGGCGTGGCGGCCTGGCAGGCGGCGGCGGTGAGCAGGGCAACGGCCGCAACGACGACGACCCACCACCACCGGTGGAGGCCGTCGACGAGGAAGCCGCCGAGGCCGAGGCCGGCGAGCGCGGAGACGGCGACCTTGACCGTCATGCCCCAACCGACCCGCCGCCCGCGTTCGCGCACCGGGAAGTTGCGCTGGTAGGTGAGCGTCATCAGCGGAACGACGGCGTGCACCGCGGCGATCCCGACGATCCCCCCGGCCAGGTAAGCGGCGAGCGACCCGGTCGTGGCGAGCGCGAATCCGATGGCGCCGGCGACCGAGACGGTGGCGGCGACGACCATCACCGGGCGGGCGATCCGGCGGGCGAGCGCGGTCAGGAACGGCGAGGCCAGGAGCCCGACGCCGTTGGCGGCGGCCAGCGATCCCTTGGCCCAGCCAGGTGCCTCGAAATGCTTGATGGCGATGGTCAACAGGACCGACGACTCGAGCGCCAGCAGGAACCCGAGCGGGACGGATCGGGCGACGTCGGTCCACTGGGTGCGCCGCACGACGGCGGGCGCCGGGTCCTCGCTCACCGGGCGATGGGGGCGTGGCGCGGCCAGGGCCGCGCCCGCTCGTACCGGGCGGCGGCGGCGAGCAGCAGGTCCTCGCCGAAGCGGGGTCCGATCACCTGCAACCCGACCGGGAGGCCGTCGGCGGTGCTGCCGGCCGGCACGCTGATCGCCGGCAGGTTGGCGAGGTTGGCGAGCATCCCGTGGAGCACCGCCATCCCGGCATGGCCGGGGACACCGGCGACCTCGGTCGGCATGGGGCCCTCGGCGGCGAACGCCGGCCGGGCCGACATCGGAGTGAGCAGCAGGTCGATCCCGTCGAGTTGCCCGGCCAACTCGACGACGAGCCGGCGCCGGGCGTCTTCGACCGCCGCGTGCTGGGGGAGCGTGACGTGGGCGGCGGACCGCCAGCCGGGGGCGACGGCGGGGTCGAGCTCGTCGAGGCGGTCGTTCCACAACACCGGGTCGATGCCGACGAACTTGTCGGCGCCTTCGACGAACGCGTAGGTGCGGATGTAGTCGTCGAGACGGATGGTGCGTTCGACGACGGTGGCGGCGCAGGCGGCGAGGAAGGTCCGGGCGGCGTCCTCGCACAGCGCGGCCACCTCGGGGTCGACGGTGACGAAGCCGAGGTCGGTCGACCACACGGCTCGCAGCGGCGGGAGGTCGGCGTCGAGCGCGGCTCGGTAGGAGCCCGAGGGCGCCGGCAGGCAGGTGCGGTCCCGCGGGTCGGGTCCGGCCATCGCGTCGAGCAGCAGCGCCGTGTCGGCGACGGTCGTGGTGAGGCTGCCGACGACGGCGTTCTGGGCCAGGTGCGTGACGCCGAGGGTGGGGATGCGGCCGTAGGTCGGTTTCAGGCCGACGAGGCCGGTGAACGACGCCGGGGTGCGGATCGAGCCGCCGCCGTCGCTGGCGGTGCAGAACGGCACCATGCCGGCCGATACCGCCGCCGACGACCCGCCGCTCGAGCCGCCCGGGGTGCGCTCGGGGTTCCACGGGTTCCGGGTCACCCCGAGTGCCGGGCTGGCCGTGTACGCCCAGGCGCCGAATTCGGGCGCGGCCGTCTTGCCGATCGGGATGGCGCCCGCGGCGCGCAACCGGGCGACGTGGAGGTCGTCGTGGGCGACAGGGGGCTGCCCGAGGAACCAGCGCGAGCCCCGGGTGGTCGGCATCCCGGCGCAGTCCTCGAGGTCCTTCACGCCGAACGGGACGCCGGCCAGCGGGCCCAGGGTGTCGGCCCGCCCGGCGGCGACGGTGGCGTCGACGGTGTCGGCGGCCCGCCGGGCGGCGTCGGTGTCGAGGTGGACCCAGGCGTGGAGCACCGGGTCGGTGCGTTCGATCGCATCGAGGCACTGCTCGAGCAGGTCACGGGCGCCGAGCTGGCCGGCGCGGATCGCAGCGGCGGCCTCGGCGACGGTGGGCATCGTCATGCCGACAGCCTCGCATGCCGACCCCGGGCGCCCGGCGTGCCCATAGGCTGTGGGCGGATCGGCACCCAGAGTGTCGACGGAAAGGCTGTCATGCGCACTCGACGTTCTCTCTCCCTGCTCGTCGCGACCGTTGCCGTCTCGACGGTCGGGCTCGTCGCCTGTGGCGACGACTCGAGTTCGTCCGGCGCCGGCAGCGCGACCACCGCGGCCGGCGGTTCGGCGACGACGGCGAAGCCGTCCGGTGGCGGTTCGGCCAACTCCGGGAAGGTGGCGAGCGATTTCGTCGGCGCGGTGAGTGCGGCCGCCGGCGGGAACTGCGCGAAGGCGGGCGCCATCGCCGACGTCATGAACAACATCGACCCCACCAAGGGCGGCAACCTCTTCACGGACATGGCCAAGGCGTTCGAGCAGATCGGCTCGTCGGGTCCGTCGGAGATCAAGGCCGACTTCGCAACCCTGGCCAAGGGCTTGGCGCAGTTCGCCAAGGTGTTCGAGAACGTCGACCTGTCGGACCCGGCCAAGCTCGCGCAGATCATGTCGGACCCGGCGAAGGCCGCCGAGATGGAGAAGGCGATGTCGGCGATCGACGACAAGGAGATGACCGCCGCCAGCGATCGGATCGAGAAGTGGTTCGAGCAGAAGTGTCCGGGGTTGACCTCGACGACCGCTGCGAAGTCCTGATGTCGAGCGCGTCCTAGGATCCGATCCGGTCGCGCGGCGTGGCGCAGGCTGAAAGGGGTTTCCGGTGATGGCCGCTCGTCGTTCGTTGGCGGCTGCGGTGCTCGCCGCCGCAGTATCCGTGAGCCTCGTCGCCTGCGGCGACGACTCGGGGTCGACGTCGTCGACGGTTGCGGCCACCACGTCGGTCGCGTCGGGATCGGCCACGACGGCCAAGCCGGCGTCGGGATCGGCCACGACGGCCAAGCCGGCGGCCGGTTCGGCCACTACGGCTGCGGCCGGTTCGGCCACGACGGCCAAGCCGGCAGCAGGAGGCGGCTCGTCGGGTGGGAGCTCGGCGGCTCAGGCCGCGAGCGACGTCGTCGCCGCCGTGAACGCCGTGGCGAAGGGCGACTGCGCCAAGGCCGATCGGCTGCTCAGCGCCATCGATGACGCCTCGGAGATCACGAACGGCGGCGACTGGTTCGAGGAATTCGCCAGCGCCTTCGACAAGCTCGCCTCGTCGGGGCCGTCGGAAGTCCGTGCCGATTTTGCGGTGGTCGCCAAGGCGTTGTCCGCGACGGCGAAGGAACTCGCAGCGATCGATCTGTCCGATCCGGACAAGGCCGCCGAGGCGCTCGGCGATCCGAAGACCGCCGACGCCATCGAGGCGGTCCAGAAGGCGTTGAGCGACAGCGAGGTCGTCGACGCAGCCTTCGACCGTATCGACGTGTGGGTCGGCAAGAAGTGCCCCGGTCTGGGTGCGCCGGCCACCACCAAGGCCTGATCGTCAGGCGGCGCCGAGTGCGGCGGTGACCGCACCGGCGTGGCGCCGGATGCGTTCGAAGGCCCGAGCCACGTCGAGGACGTCGTCGGTGTCGGCGAGCAGCATCCGGTGCTGCAGCCACACGGTGGTCGTCGCCGCCCGTTCGGCCACGGCGAGCCGTTGTGCCGCATAGTCGATCGTCGGGGCCGAGGCCCGCAGCCTTGGGGCGAAGGCCCGGGTGCGGAACACCGCGAGGTCGTTGAGGCTCGGGTAGGAGACGCCCATGGCGATCCCCTCGGCGGCGAGTGCGGCTTCGAGGTTGCGCAACGCCAGGCCGCCGAACGCGTCGAGGTCGACGTGGATCACGTAGCAGTAGTAGCCCTGGCTGCCCTGCTGCGGAAGCCGCCCCTGCGGCCGCAGACCGCCGACGGCGCGCAGGGCCTCGCCGAGCATGGCGGCATTGGCGTTGCGGCGTGCGTGCTGGGCCGGGAACCGGGCCAGCTGCGCCGACAGCACGGCGCCCTGCCACTCGGTCATCCGAAGGTTCGAGCCGGCGCGGGGGTGGTGGTAGAACCATGCGCCTTCCTGGCGGCCGCAGTTGGCGTAGCTCCACGCCAGCTCCCGCAGCCGGTCGTCGTTCGTGAGCAGCGCCCCGCCCTCGCCGGCGGTCATCAGCTTCGACTGCTGCATCGAGAACGAGCCGAAGCTGCCCCACGAGCCGACGCCTCGGTCCCGCCACGTCGAGCCGTGGGCGTGGGCGCAGTCCTCGATCAGGTGCAGGTCGTGCCGCTGGCACAGGGCCCCGAGGGCGTCGAGGTCGGCGGCGGCACCGGCGACGTGCACGGCGATGATCGCCCGGGTCCGCGGGGTGATCGCCGCCGCGGCGGCGGCCGGATCCAGGCACAAGGTGTCCGGGTCGACGTCGACCAGGATCGGGGTGGCGTTCACGGCCAGCACGGCGGTTGCGGATGCAACGAAGGTCATCCCTGGTACGAGTACCTCGTCACCCTCCCCGACGCCGCACGCGACGAGCGCGGCTTCGAGGGTGTGGGTGCCGTTGGTGAGCGGCAGCCCGTACCGGGCGCCCTGGAACGAAGCGAAGTCGGCGGCGAAGGCCATGGCCCGGTCGCCGTTGCCGTGCCACCAGCCGCCCGAGTCGAGCGTCGCGGTGAGCGCGTCGCGTTCGGTGTCGTCCCACTGCGGCCACGCCGGCCACGGTGCGGTGCGGATCGGGGTGCCACCGCAGACGGCGGGGAGGTCGGTCATGGCGTGCTCCGTGGGGGTGCGGCCGCGGCCCGGTAGGCCGCGTCGACGATGCGCAGGGCGGTGAGGCCGACGGCGGCCGAGGCCCCGGGGGTGCCGCCGTGGCGGACGCAGCGGACCACGTCGGCGAGCTGCGCCGCGTACATCGGCACCGAGCAGTGCTCTTCCGGGGTGGGCAGCGGCGGGTCGGGGGACCAGATGCGGGTCGAGCCACCCGTGCCGAGGACGACGGTGTCGGCCTCGAGGCCGCCGAGGTACGGCTGCCACCAGCCGAACTCGACCACCGATCGCGACCCGTCGTCCCAGTCGACGGTGACGACGCCGTCGTCGTCCAGGGGCTCGTCGTCGAGGGGCTCGTGCGCCGCCTGGCGGGCCTCGGCCGGGGTGAACTCGCCGCGGCCGATCGAGGCCTGGACCCGCACCGGCTGTGGGTCGCCGAGGAGGAACCGGGCGGTGTCGAGCGCGTGGATGCCCATGTCGATCAGCGCGCCGCCACCGGCGAGCGCGGGGTCGGTGAACCACCCCGACGGACCCCAGCCGGCGTGCACGCCCCAGCCGTGGGTGCGTACCACCCGGCCGAGCTCACCGGCGGAGACGCGGTCGCGCACGGCGATCACCTCGTCCCGGTAGCGCCACATGTGGCCGACGGCGAGCACCGTGCCGGATCGCTCGGCCCGGGCGCACAGGTCCTCGGCATCGGCCACCGTGACGGTGACCGGCTTGTCCACCAGCACGTGACGCCCGGCGTCGAGCGCGGCGGCGGCCTGGGGATGGTGCAGCGCGTTCGGGGTGGCGACGACGACGAGATCGACCGCGGGGTCGGTGACGAGGGTGGCCCAGTCTTCGGTCCAGGCCGGGATGCCGTGGCGGTCGGCGAAGGCGGCGGCCCGCTCGCCGTGGTGGCCGGCGACGCCGACCACCTCGACCACGGCCCCGTGGTCGGCCGCGGCGCGGGCGGCGAGGACGTGCCGGTTGGCCGCCCAGCCGTAGCCGAGCACCACCATGCGCACCGGCTGCGGCGTACTCATCGGGGCCGCCTCGGCAGGGCGTCGACGGCGGCCCACGCGGCGTCCAGGGCGGCGGCGTCGGGCGGGCGCAGGTCGAGCACGCTCACGTCGAGCCCTTCGGCCCGGGCGTAGCCCGGTGCGGCGGCCAGCGTGGCCCGGAACGTGGCCTCGTCGATGCCGAGATCGGCGGGGTGGGCCCGGCACCCCGACGCCGTCACGATCCGTACGGCGCGCTCGACGTCGTTGTCCTGCAGGGTGGCGACGGCCACGACGCCGAGCGCGATCAGCTCGCCGTGGACGTGGTGGGCGCCGGTCGCGTGCTCGTAGGCGTAGGCCCAGAAGTGCTCGGCGCCTTCCTCGAACCGGCTGTGGCCGGCCGCGGCGCAGGCCGCGCCGATGCGCCGGTAGGCCTGGGCCAGGAACCGGATCCCGTCCGGGCGCACGGCGGCGATGTCGTCGACGGCGGCCTCGAGGTCGTCGAGCAGCGACACCCCGAGAGCGGCCAGCCCCTCGTCCCAGGCGTGCCCGTGGCCGGCGGCGGTGGCGGCCCGCCAGTCCCACAGGCCGGTGTGGCACGACAGCACGTCGCCGATCCCGGCCCGGTTCAACGATGGCGGGGCCGATCGCACCAGGTCGACGTCGAGCGCGACGAACCGGGGGAGCACCTTGCCGACGTAGCGGACCCGGCCGTCGACCCGCACGCCCACGGCGTCGGTGAACGCGGCGTCGACCGAGGTGATCGACGGGATCTGCACCAGCGGCCGCCCGGTGCGCCAGGCCAGGAACTTGGCCGTGTCGAGCGCGGTGCCGCCACCCAGGCCGACCACCACCTCGCCGTCGTCGGGCACGGCGGCCAGCGCCTCGAGCGCGTCCAGGTCGACGTCGCCGGCGACGACCACCCGGGCCGGGGCCGGCAGCCCGGCCGGCAGCCCGGCCCGCACCGTCGACCACGGCGGGTCGTGGACGGCGAGGGTGCACCGTCCGAGCCCGGCGAGGACGTCGCCGACGGGCTGTTCGACCAGATCCACCAACGTTCCCGTCACGGCCGGCACCGTAGCCCGGGGCCCGTACGATCGCCGGTGTGATCCCTCAGGTGTACGAGCCCGAGCCCGGGCAGGGCCGAGCGGTACTCGTCGTGCTGTCGCACGCCGACGACTTCGCCCTGTTCTGCGGCGGGACCCTGGCCCGCTGGGCCGACGCCGGCTGGCGGGTGATCGCCGTGCGGGTCACCGACGACCGGTGGGACTCGGTCGGGCGCACGGAGGCCGACACGATCGCCGCCAACGCCGCCGAGTTCCGAGCCGCGTGCGCAGTGCTCGGGGTGGCCGCGGTGGTCGAGCTCGGCTGGCCGACCGACACCCTGGACACCGCCGACCCGCTGGTGCTGCGCGAGCAGGTGATCCGCCTGGTGCGCACTCACCGCCCCTACGCGCTCGTCACGTTCGATCCGTTCTCGGCGCCGGCCGAGGACAACCAGGACCACCTCGTCGTCGCCCGCGCCGTCGACGAGGCGTTCTGGACCAGCCAGTTCGACCTGCACCATCCCGAGCACCTCGCCGAGGGCCTGCGACCGCACGGGTGTTTCGAGCGGTGGTACGTGGGGCGTTCGGTCGTCGAGGTGACCCACGTGGTCGACATCACGGCGACGCTGCCCCGCAAGGTCGCCAGCGCGCTGTGCCACGACACGATGCTGCGCAACCAGGTGAACCAGTGGCGCCTGCAGGCCGATACCGGCGGCTGGGACGTGCCGGTGCTCGACGAGATCGCCGCCGGCGGCCCGCTCGCCCCGCTGTGGGGGCCGCTGCTGACGGCGTCGGCGGGCCGGGTCGGGGACCGCCACGGGCTCGGTGCCGCCGAGGAGTTCCGGATGGTCCGCTTCGGTGGGCTCGAGCCGCTGCTCGACCGGTTCGGCCGTCGACGTTCCTGACCCGGAGCCCCTGCCTGGACCGCGCCATCGGGCACACTCGCGAACGTGCAACGACGCCGCCTCGGCCGCACCGGCCACGAGTCCTCCCTCGCCGTCCTCGGCGGGGCCGCCTACTGGGATGCCGACACGGCGACGGCGGAGCCGACGTTCAGCGCAGCCCTCGCGGCCGGGGTGAACCACCTCGACATCGCCCCGCAGTACGGCAGCGCCCAGCGGGCCGTGGGCCCGCTGGTGGCCGAACGGCGCGCCGAGCTGTTCGTGGCGTGCAAGACGCTGCGATCCAACCCCGACGGGGTGCGGGCCCAGTGCGAGGAATCGTTGCGGCTGTTGGGGTGCGAGACGTTCGACCTCTACCAGGCCCATGCCGTCACCAGCGTCGCCGAACTCGACCGGCGCATGCCGGCGCTCGAGACGATCGTGCGCCTGCGCGACGAGGGTGTCACCCGCTTCGCCGGGATCACCGGTCACGGCCCGGAGGCCCCCGCCGCGCACCTGGAGGCGTTGCGACGGTTCGACCTCGACACGGTGCTGTTCCCGGTGAACGCCCGGCTGATGGGCGACCCCGACTACCGGGCCGCGGCCGAGGCACTGCTGGCCGAGTGCGCCCGGCGCGACGTCGGCGTGATGGCGATCAAGGCGGTGGCCAAGCAACCGTGGCCGGAAGGAGCAGAGCGCACGTCGCTCACCTGGTACGAGCCGTACGCGGGCGGCTACGGCATCACTCGCGGCGTGCGCTACACGCTGTCGGTGCCGGGCGTGCACGCCTTCTGCACGCCGGGCGACCGGGTGCTGCTCCCGCTCGCGATCGAGGCGGCCGTCGGCTTCGAGCCGTTCGACGACGCCGAACGCCGCGCCTTCGAGGACGCCGTGTCGGATCTGCCGCTGCTCGGCCTGCCCTGACCCTGCCTACCGGATCGAGGACCTGTGCTCTACGACCCCGAGCGGAACTTCCTCTTCCTGAAGACCACCAAGACGGCCGGCTCGTCGATCGAGTACGTGCTCGGTCCCGTTCTGTCGGAACGCTCCCTGCGGACTCCGATCCGGGATGACTACGACCGCACGGTGGCCCGGGTGACGTGGACGTCCTGGCGGGAGGCGCGCAACGCGTACCGGGCCGGGCTGCTGCCCGTCGCGGTGCTCGGGCGGGTCGACGGTCGCCGGCTGCCGCCCACTCCCGGCACGGTGCTGCGGGACATCTGGTGGCGCCGGGGGCCGGTGAACCTGATCGGCGTCGGCGGCTTCGCCCGTGAGCAACCGCACATGACGGCATCGGAGGTTCGGGCCCGGATCGGTCTCGAGGCGTTCGACCGTGCGCTCAAGGTGGCCGTCATCCGGCACCCCTACGAGCACATCACGTCGATGTACTTCCACTCGCGTGCGACCGATGCGCGCCATCGCGACACGCCGTTCGGTCCGTGGCTCGAGGCCAATCAGCATCTGCTGACCTGGAACCGGCGGATCGTCACGATCGACGGTCGCTGCGCGCTCGACGTCGTGCTGCGCCACGAGGACCTCCCGGGTTGCCTCGCCGAACCGTTGCGCCGCATCGGGGTCGACCCGGGCCCGATACTGGAACGGCTCACCACCACCCGCCTGCTAGCTGAGTCGCGGCCCAAGGCGGCGGCCGGCTCGGCCGCCGAGGTCATCGACGCCCGCTCGCAGGCGCTGATCGACGAGGTGTGCTGGTTCGAGTTCGAACTGGGCGGCTACCGCCGGGGCGCGCCGGTCTCGTGACGGGTGGCGCAGGCGAGGTACAGCTCGGCCTGGGTCTGCAACGTGTAGGCCGTCGGCGGCCGTCGTACGCCGTCCGACTCGCTCACGGTCTTCTGGGCGAGTTCGAGGTGGTTGCCGATGTCGAATCGCTCGACGCCCTCGTAGGGGATCAGCTTCATCAGTTCGTCGAAGGCGAACGAGGCGCTGGCGATGACGCGCCGGGCGACGTCGAAGGTGATCGCTGCGATACCCGATCCGTCCTGGTCGACCTCGAGGTAGGGCAGCCAGGCGACGTCGACCCCGGCCGCGGCGTCGACGAACGCGTCGTCGCCGAGTTCGCCGATGAAATGGACCCGACGCTTCAGCCGTAGTTGCTGCACCAACTGGAGGGGCCCGAGGACGGAGCCGTTGATCGGCTCGCCCTGGCGGATCGACTGCGGGTGCTGTCGGCCGAGGACGAACAGGTGATAGCGGGACGGCAGCTCCTTGAGGGCACGGATCGCCGTGTCGAGCCCCTTGTAGCCGCCGAGGTAACCGAACACCCCGACGACGACGGCATCGGCGGGCAGGCCGAGCCGGGTGCGCAGCTCGCCGATCAGGTCCGTGGTGGGCGGGCGGTCGGGTTCGACGATCCGCAGCGGGTGCACCCGGACGTCGGCGGTGGGCCACAGCCGGCGGATGCGGGTCGCCGAGCGTTGCGTGTGCACGATCATGGCTCGCTGGCGGGACCCGGCCGCAGCGACGAACCGTTGCGACAGTTCGGCCTGGATACGACTGGCGCGTGCCAGCCGGAGGGTGGACACCGCGGCGCGGGGCCGGCCTTCGGCGAGGCGGCTCAGTGCTTCGCTGCGCCGCACTGGCGTCGGGTCGACCGTGCGGACGGCGTGGTACGTGACGAACGTCGTCGGGCTGGCCTCGACGAGCCGCTCGAGCCGGTCGGCTGCGCTGGTGTCGTCGGGACCGTAGAGGCCGCGCTCGAACTGGATGTTGACGGCGTCGAGCGTACGGATCCGCCGGCACAGGTCGTCGATGTGGGACTCGGCCTGCTGCCGTTCGAGTCGGGATCGGCCCTGGGTGATCTCGAGATCGAGTGGGAGCAATTCGACGCTGACGCCGGGAAGTGCCGCCAGTGATCCGGCGATCACGTTGGTGAACGCAGCGTTGCCGCAGGACACGTCGACGCTCGACACGATCCCGATCCGTCGCGTCAATTGGTCGTGCACGCGCCCTCCTGCCGTCGTTTCCAATCGTCGAGATACGCACCGATGACGTCGGTCGGCGTGCCGTACGCGCCGACCCGACCCTCGTCGAGCCAGAGCGCGCTGTCGCACAACGAGCGGATCGAGCCGAGATCGTGGGACACCAGGATCGTCGCCGTGTCACCCTGCATCAGTTCGGTGATCCTCTTGCGCGCCTTGACGGCGAAGTCGTGGTCGCCGACGCCGAGCACCTCGTCGATGAGCAGCACGTCGGGCTGGGCCATCGTGGCCACGGCGAACGAGAGGCGGGCGAGCATCCCGGAGCTGTACCGCCGGACGGGTTCGTGCCGGTGCTCCGTCAAGCCGGCGAACGACATGATCTCGTCCAGTCGGGCCCGGACGTCCGCCAGCCGGTTTCCCATGGCCGTGCCGATGAGCACGGCGTTGGCGTCGGCGTCGTACTCCGGGTGCAAGCCCGAACCGAGCCCGATGATCGGCGCGATCCGGCCGTTGACGGTCACGTCCCCGGCGTCGGGCCGGAGCGCGCCGACGAGCAGCTTGAGCAGCGTGGACTTTCCGACGCCGTTGCGGCCGATGATGCCGAGGCAGTGGCCTGGAGCGGCGCGGAAGCTGACGTCGCGCAGGACCGGGGTCCGAGTCGGGCGCATGCCGCGGCGGCTGAGGCGGTCCCGCAACGTCGTGCGGCCGTAGGGCACGCCGGGATAGGTGTACGACACCCGGTCGACCACGACGGCGTCGGATCGGGCCGGTGACGGGGTGCTGTCCGGGTTCACAGCTCGGTCACCACCCGGGGCCAACGACGCCGGAACGAGTGCAGCGCGCCGACACCGACCACGATCGACAACGTGATGGCGTAGGCCCGCACGGGCCAGTCGACGGTGGGTGTGGCGCCGAGGGCCTCGCGGTGGATGTCGAGCAGGGAGACGAGCGGGTTCACCTGATAGACCCCGCGCCAGTCGTGCGGGATGATCGACACCGGATAGAAGGTCGGGGTCAGGTAACCGAGCACCGTGAGCCCGACGGCGCTGATCGACGACACGTCCTCGTACTGGATCGAGACGTGCGCCAGGAACGCGCCGACGCCGAGCGACAGCGAACCGATGGCGAGGAGCGCGACGGGGAGCAACACGAGCGAGATCCCGGGTGCGGCGCCGTAGGCGACGAGGATCGCCGTGACGATGAGGGTCGATGCGCACAGGCCGACCAGGCCGGTCACGACCGACGAGAGCACGAAGATCTCCGGCGCGGCACCCGTCCGGGTGAGAATCCCGGCGTTGCTGCGCAGGGTGGGCGCGATGTCGAGCGCGGTCTGCTGGAAGCAGCCGAACATCCCGATGCCCGAATAGACGTAGGCCAGGAACGGCCAGCCGCCGGTGTCCTGCAGGGAGAACAGCGTGTTGAACACCGCGAACATCACCAAGGCGGTGAGCAGCGGGGTGAGCAGGACCCAGCCGACGCCGATGGCGGACCGCCGGTACTTGTTGGTGAGATGGCGCCGGCAGGCGACGCCGAGCAACTCCCGCTGTGCCCGGAGCTCGGGCAACGACGATCCGAGGCCTCGGAACCGGTCCGTGGTCGTCATCGGTGGTGCGCCACGTACCAGTCGACGGTCGTCTGGACGGCATCTGCGAGCGGCCGGGGGCGCCGCCGGGAAAGGGCGCGGAGGCGGGCGACGTCGATCGAGCGCTCCGGGATGCCGACGGGCGCATCGGCGTCCCAGGTCACGCAGCCGCCGAACCGGCTCGCCTGGGCCACCAACGCCGACAACTCGGCCATCGTGGTCTCGCAGCCGCTCGCGACGTTCACGGTCGCGAAGCCCCGGGTGAGCTGGGCGTCGACGGCCAGGTCGAGCAGGAATCCGGCGGCGTCGGCGGCGTGGAGAAAATCCCGGGTGGTCTGCGGGCGGCCCCACACCGTCACGACGTCGGCCCCCGCCTTGGCCGCATCGACGAACCGGGCGATCAGGGATGGCACGACGTGGGCGCCGGCCTCGCCGAAGTGGTCGTGCGGGCCGAACAGGTTGGTGAGCACGGCGAAGCGGGTTCCGCTGCCGAGCTGCGCGAGCGCCTCGAGGTAGGGGATGGCCACCCGTTTCCCGGCGGCGTAGAAGCCTTCCGCCTCGTGCGGTCGTCCGGTCCAGAAGTCGTCCTCGACGAGCGGTAGCCGCACGTAGGGGTAGCCGTAGGCGGCGACCGTGCCGGCCACTACGGCGACCTGCGGCGGTGCGTCGCAGGCTGCCTGGAGCAGGTTCGTCTGGATGCGGGCGTTGAGGAGCAACGAGCGGGGCCCGGCCCGAAGGTTGCCGAGGATCCCGCGCACGAAGCCGGCGAGGTGCAGCACCGTCTGCGGTCGATGCCGATCCCAGTACCGGCTGACGGCGTCGGCGTCGCACAGGTCGAGGTCCTGGCGGGTCGGCGCAAGGACGGCGCCCGTCGGCAGGTGCCTCAGGCTTCCGAGGAGGTTCCGCCCGAGCATGCCGGTGGCCCCGGTGACGAGTACGGGCGTCGGGACGGCGAGGTCGGTCATCGCCGCCACCAGCGCCTCGGGCCCCGCTCGTCCGTCGCACCGATCGGTGGTTCCGGTGACGGCACCACCCCAGCGACCGGCTCGTCGGCCGGCGCCGGGGCGATCCCGATGGCGCCCGGATGCGGGCGACCGGGGTGGACCGGCAGTGGCTCGGATCGCTTCGTCAGCCGGACGAAGAACTCCGAGCCGGCAGGCTCTGGGGTGGAGACCTCGACCGGGAGCAGCCCGAGATCGCGCAGTTCGGTGATCAGCGCGACGAAGGTCTCGGGGGAGAACACCGAGCAGTGGGCGTCGAGGTAGATGCCGGTCGTCCATGCGAGGCGGACGAAGGAGAGCGCCTCGGCCGGTTGGTACGACCGACCGCACTCGGCCGGGGACACGGCGTGGCTCGTGCGACCCTGGTGGCCGACATAGCCGTCGGCGACGGCGTTGCGTAGGAAGTCGAACAGCTGTCGCGGCGTCGGGATGCGTTCCTGGCGGATCCAGGCCTCGACGAGTTCGGCCGCAGTGGTGTCAGCCCGGAACAGGTCGAAGCAGTGCCGCTTGTCGGGCAGGGCCAGGGAGATCACGCCACCGTCGTCGAGCACCTCGAGCACCTCGTGGAGCCACCCGACGGGATCGGGCACGTGTTCGAGCACATGGGAGGCGACGGCCCACGAGAAACGCCGACCGGCGGGGACGCACTCGGCCAGCCGTCGGCCGTCCTCCCAGACGACGTCGACGTCGAGAATCTGGTCGGCGTGCGCGTGGCCTGCGTGCTTGCGCCGCGACTCCTCGGCCGAACAGCGGTCGACATAGAACACGTCGCCGGCCGATTTCGCCACGACGGCGCGAAACAGCGGGGAGATCTCGATGCCGCTCCGGTCGAGCGCGAGACCCGCCGTGATCCGGGCCGCTCGGGGGTCCGCCGGCACCTCCAGCGACTGCCCTCCGCTGTCGCTCGAGTTCGCAGCGTGCTGAGCGGTCACGGTCGGGGAGGATAACGAACAACTTGGAACGTCGAATCGACGACCCCTGCCCCCCGCCGCGACCGGAGCAGCCGTCAGGTCGTCAGGTCGAGCAGGCCGGCGGCGAGGCGCCCCAGTTCGTCGTCCCAGGCCTCCGGTGACGACGGGAGCGCCATGGGGCGGACCGTGAACTTCGAGAACCCGGCCTCCACCCAGCGTCCCGCCAGGGCCCGAAGCGCCGGGATCCCGACGGCGACGATCTCGCTCGTGTCGAGCCCGGGCCGCCGGCGCGCGGCGAGCGCTGCGAGCACGGCCGGGTCGGGTTCGTCGAGGCTGTAGGTGAGGTTCACCCCGAAGTGCTCGGGCGAGATCGCCCGGTCGGCCTCGGCCGCAGCCCGGTCGACGACGGCCTTGCCGGCGACGGCCTCGGCGATCGTGACCGCGCCGGCGAGCCAGCCGTCCGACAGCCGTCCGGCGCGCTCGAGCGCCCGGGTGGCCTTGCCGCCCATCCACACCTCGAGCGGTCGTTGCGCCGGCAACGAGGTGAGCGCGAACCCCTCGGCGGTCGTGCCGCCCTCCCACAGCAGGCGCAGTGTCGGCAGGTGCTCGTCGAGCCAGGCGCCGCGATCACCCGACACCATGCCCTGCGCGGCGCGCTCGGCCGGATCGTCGAGACCGAGCACGAAGGTGAGCAGCAGGCGGCCGCCGGAGAGCCGGTCGAGCTGAGCCAACTCGCGTGCCAGGCGAACGACGTTGCGCCCGGGGGCGATCAGGTGGGTGCCGAGCTTGAGGCGCGGCGCCCGAGCCGCTGCGTAGGCGAGCGCGACGAGGGGATCGAACGATCCGGTGAGGAACGTCTCGGGCAGCCAGATGGAGTCGAACCCGTTGCGGTCGAGCGCGTCCACGATGTGGCCGTAGTCGTCGATCGGGAGCTGGCTGCCCCCGCCGAGCGCGAATCCGAACCGAACCTTCACCCGACGACCCCCCGAACCACGAGCACGATTCCGACCACCCCGACCGCCGCCCCGGCGAGGCGGTAGTTGCGCCGCCGCGCCGCTTCGGTCGTGTCGGCCTCGCCGAGCATCGAGTGCTCGTCGGCAGCGAGGTGGGCCGACTGCACGGCGAGGAACGCCGCGACGGCGACCAGGACGGCACCGACGACGACGGACTCGACGATCATCGAGCGTCGGTCCCCGGGCGGTCCTGCATGCCGGCAGGGTAGGCGCCACTACGGTGCGGGCGCGAGCGAAGGGGGACCCGCCATGGCCTACGAGACGATCCGGTACGAACTCGACGGTGGGGTCGCCACCATCACGCTCGACCGTCCGGAACGCTTGAACGCCTGGAACGAGCGGATGGGTATCGAGCTCGGCGTCGCGATGGCCGCAGCCGACGACGACGATGCCGTGCGGGCGGTCGTGGTGACCGGCAACGGCCGGGCGTTCTGCGCCGGAGCCGACCTGTCGCGTGGTGAGTTCGGTGGCGGTGACGCCACCGATGCCCCGACCGGGCGCCAGGCCTTCCCGTTCCAGATCCACAAGCCGGTGATCGCGGCGATCAACGGCCACGCCATCGGCGTCGGGATCACCTACCCGCTGCTGGCCGACGTCCGCTTCATCGCCGCCGACGCCAAGGTGCAGTTCGCCTTCGTGCGCCGCGGCGTGATCCCGGAGCTGGCCTCGCACGTGATCCTGCCGCGGGTCATGGGGCTGTCCCGGGCCGCCGGGCTGCTGCTCACGGGCCGCATGATCACCGGCACCGAGGCCGCCGCACTCGGCCTGGCCGAACCGGCACTGCCGGCGGCCGAGGTGCTCCCTGCGGCCACGGCCATGGCCCGGGAGATCGCCACCTCCACCAACCCGGTGTCGGTTGCGGTGGCCAAGCACCTCCTGTGGGAGGGGATGCTGCAGTCCCCCGAGCAGATGCTCGAGCGGGAAGGGCCGCTGTTCGCCTGGATGGCCCGCCAGCCCGCGGCGGCGGAAGGGATCGCCCACTTCATGGAACGCCGCCCCGCAGCGTTCGCGTCGAGCGTGTCGGGCGGCCTGCCCCCGATGCTGTGAACCCGGAGGACCCGAGCATGAGCACCGAGATCACCCCGTTCCGCGTCGAGGTCCCCGAGGCCGTCCTCGACGACCTGCGCGACCGTCTGGCCCGCACCCGATGGCCGTCCGACGCGCCCGGCGAGCCGTGGGGGTACGGCACCGAGCTCGCCGTGCTGCGGGAGCTGTGCGAGCACTGGCGCACCCGGTTCGACTGGCGGGCGGCCGAGGCCACGCTGAACGCGTTCCCGCAGTTCACCACCACGATCGACGGGCAGCACGTGCACTTCCTGCACGTGCGGTCGCCGCATCCGCAGGCCCGCCCGTTGCTGCTCACCCACGGCTGGCCGGGGTCGGTGTGGGAGTTCACCAAGGTGATCGGGCCGCTCGTCGACCCGGTCGCCCACGGTGGCGACGCCGCCGACGCGTTCCACGTCGTCGCCCCGTCCCTGCCGGGGTACGGGTTCTCGGGCCCGACCGGCGACACCGGCTGGGACCCGGAGCGCATCGCCCGGTGCTGGGCGTCGCTCATGGCCCGCCTCGGTTACGACCGCTACGGGGCCCAGGGCGGGGACTGGGGCGCCATCATCACCGCCAACCTCGGTCGCGTCGACGCCGCCCACCTCACCGGTATCCACCTGAACATGGTCGTCGCCGCACCGCCCGACCCGGCCGACCCGATGGCCGGCGTGCTCCCCGAGGAGGTCGAGGGCGTCGTCGCCATGGCCCATTTCCGGGACCACGAGACCGGCTACCAGCAGATCCAGGGGACCAAGCCCCAAACCCTCGCCTACGGTCTCACCGACTCCCCGGCCGGCCTGGCCGGGTGGATCCTCGAGAAGTTCCGCACCTGGAGCGACTGCGACGGCGACGTCCTCGGCTACTTCGGGCCCGACGACCTGCTGGCCAACCTCACGATCTACTGGGTGACGGGCACGATCGGGTCGTCGTGCCGGCTCTACTGCGAAGCGCGCCGGTCCGGCCGCTTCGGACCGGCCCAGGGCCGGGTCGAGGTGCCGACCGGGTGTGCCGTCTTCCCCAAGGAGCTCTACCGGGCGCCGCGGGTGTGGGCCGAGGCGGCCTACGACGTGCAGCACTGGAGTCGGTTCGAGCGCGGCGGGCATTTTGCTGCGATGGAGCAGCCCGAGGCCCTCGTCGCGGACGTCCGGTCGTTCTTCCGAGGCCGCACCTGACCCGCCAGGTCTTCGACCGCGCCTACTACGACCGCTTCTACCGGGGTCGGCTCGCCGTCCACGATCGGGGCCGGATCGGCACGCTGGCCTCGGGTGTGGTCGGACTGTGCGAGTGGTGGGGGCTCGAGGTGCGCCGGGTGCTCGACGTCGGTGCCGGACCGGGCTACTGGCGGGACTGGTTGCAGGCACAACGACCGGGGGTGGAGTACGTCGGGATCGACGTGAGCGAGCACGCCTGCCGGCGTTGGGGTCACGCTCGGGCCGACATCGCCGTGTGGACCCCGGCCGCGCCCTGCGATCTCGTGGTGTGCCAAGGCGTGTTGCAGTACCTCGACGATCCGGCCTGTGCCGCCGCAATCGCCAACCTGGCCGCGGCCACCTCCGGCGTGCTCTACCTCGAGGTTCCGACCGTCGCCGACCGGGCGACGGTGCTCGACACCGCAGCGACCGACCTCGACGTCCACTGGCGCACCGGTGCCTGGTATCGCCGCCGGCTCGGCCGCTGGTTCCGGCCGGCCGGCGCGGGGCTGTGGGTGCGGTCGGGGTCGGGCGTGCTGCTCTACGAGCTCGAGGGGCCCTCGGGGGCGGCGGCCCGGCGCGGGTAGGTTCCCGAGCCGTGAGCGACACCTTCCGTGCCCTGGTCCTGCGCAGCGCCGACGGCAGGGCCGTCACCTCGGCCGTCGAATCGGTCGACGCCGACGCCCTGCCCGCCGGTGACGTCGTCGTCGACGTCGAGTGGTCGGACCTGAACTACAAGGACGGCCTCATCCTGACGGGCCAGGGCCGGCTGGTGCGTGACTACCCGCACGTACCGGGCATCGATCTCGCCGGCACGGTGCGCGCCAGCGGCGCTTCCGGGTTCGCCGCCGGTGACCGGGTGATCCTCACCGGGTTCCGCGTGGGCGAGACCCACTGGGGTGGCTACGCCGAGCGGGCCCGGGTGCGCTCGGAATGGCTGGTGGCGTGTCCGGACGGCCTGTCGACGCGCGACGCCATGGTCGTTGGCACCGCAGGGTTCACCGCGATGCAGGCGATCCATGCCCTCGAAGCCCACGGCCTCACGCCGGGTGCCGGTGAGGTGCTCGTCACCGGCGCCGCCGGCGGGGTCGGCTCGATGGCGGTCCACCTGCTGGCCCGCCTCGGCTACACCGTGGCGGCGTCCACCGGCCGCCCCGAGACCGAGGGCTACCTGCGCGAGCTCGGAGCGACCACCATCGTCAGCCGGGCCGAGCTGGCCGAGGCGCCGACCAAGCCACTGCTCGGGGCCCGGTGGGCCGGCTGCGTCGATGCCGTCGGCGGGACGACGCTCGCCCACGTCGTCCACGAACTCGACTACGGCGCCTCGGTGGCGGCATGTGGGCTGGCCGGTGGTGCCGCGGTGCCGGTGATGGTCACCCCGTTCCTGTTGCGGGGCGTCAACCTGCTCGGCATCGACTCGGTGATGTGCCCGCTCGCGCACCGGGTGACCCTGTGGAACCGGGTGGCCGGACTGGTCGATGCCGGCGCGCTCGCAGCGATGACCACGGTCGTGGGCCTGGGAGATCTCGCCGGACTCGGCCCGTCGATCCTCGCCGGTCAGGTCCGGGGCCGCACCGTCGTCGACACGGCCCGGTAGGCGGGTCAGGCCCGCAGGCCCGAGACCGCCTCGAGCAACCACGCCGGGGCCCGTGCGGGCCGGCCCGTGGTGTCGGTGACCCCGGCCCGGAGATCGGCCTGGACGGCCACCGAGCCGTCAGGGAGCAGCACCTCCTGGTGCCATCGGCTCGAGGCCCTGCCCTCTTCGATCACCTCGGTGGTGATGGCCACGGCGTCGTTCCAGGTGACGGGTCGTCGGTACCGCAACGACAACTCGACGACGACCACCTGGAATCCGGCGGCGTGCAACCGGTCGAGGCCGGCGCCGACGGCGTCGAGCGCCTCGCATCGGGCCACCTCGAACCACGAGACGTAGACCGCGTGGTTGACGTGGCCGTACGGGTCGAGTTCGGCGAACCGTGGCCGCAGGTCGAGCCGGTGTCGCACGGCGCGCCCCGGCTCAGGCCTCGTCGACCGCCGCCGTGACCCGGCCGCGCCGGGCGATGGCCGCCGCCTGCTGTGCGGTGTTCTCGAGCAGCGCCGTCAGCTCCTCGCTCGCCCGGGTGCCGCGGAGCTTGTGGGCGGCGCGTCCGAGCCGGTAGCGCAACATGCCGAGATCGGGGTGACCGTCACGGATGCGGGCTGCGGTGAGCGCTGCGGCCGGAGGCTGCTGGAGATCCCGGGCGATCCGGAGCCAGGACAGGACGCGCAGCGCCCCGTAGGAGATGTCGATCTCGTACCACCGGAACCCCTGACGCACCGACCGCGGGTAGTGGTGGTGGTTGTTGTGCCACCCCTCGCCGAGCGTGAGCAGGGCGACGATCGGGTTGTTCCGGCTCGTGTCGCCGGTGGCGAAGTGGCGACGGCCCCACAGATGCGCGACGGAGTTGACGGCGAACGTCGCGTGCCAGAGCGCGACCGTGGAGCAGAAGAACCCCACGACGAGGCCGGGCCAGCCGGCGATCAGGAAGCACAGCGCGCCCAACGCCCACGGGGCGACCCAGTCGTGCTTGTTGAGCCAGACCAGCTCGCGGTACTTGGCGAAGTCCGGAATGGCGTCGTAGTCGGTGGCGTCGAACCGGTCCGACACGATCCAGCCCATGTGGCTCCAGAAGAAGCCGTGGGCCGGGGAGTGGGGATCGCGCTCGGTGTCGGTGTACCGGTGATGTGCCCGATGGTTGGCGGCCCACCACAACGGGCCCTTCTGCACGGCGCTGGCGCCGAGCAGAGCCATGAGGAACTGCGGGACCCGGGACATCTTGTAGGTCTTGTGGGCGAAGTAGCGGTGGTAACCGGCCGTGATCCCGAACGCTCGGGCGACGTACAGCACGATGCCGAGGATGAGCGATCGCGTGGTCACCCCGGTGAGGAACACGAGCAGGGGGCTGAAGTTGACGAGGAGGAACGGCGCCGCCTGTGCCCACCGCATGCGGTGGTCCGGTACGCCGGTCTGCGGGGTGGTGACCTCGACGTCGCTCATCGTTGCGTCCTGGGGGGAGTGAGAGCCGAACAGACCGACCAGTCCTACCGACCGGTCGGTAGGGAGACTAGTGGTCGCAGCGCCCGATCGGTCGCCGAAGCGGTCGGAAATGTCGCCTTCTGACGCTTCGCTGACCGTCTGATCCCTTGACGCATGCGATGTCTTTCACTTGAATACATTCATACGACGTTGATCGCTGATGCCTGACGCCAGTGATGACCGTCGTGCGGGCTTCCCGTTCGGGGGTTCGGGCTGCCTCGAGAGGATCGCCGCCCCACCGGGCGGCGATCCTCGCGTCGGTGCCCCACCGGGCGGCTCGTCAGATGCCCAGGTCGAGTTGGTTGTAGTCCCGCAGAACCGACGGATCGCCCGTCCAGCGGTACCGGTCCTCGAGGCCGGCGAACGGGGCGTAGGGGTACCGACGTTCCTGGGGGTAGCGCTGTGCACGGGCGTCGATGGCGTAGGCGATGGCCGCCGAGCGGATCCGGATCCGCTCGGCGTCGTACACGGCGGTCGCGTTGTGGACGCCCCCGCTGACCACGCCGAGCACGGACGAGCGTCGGTGGAACCCGAAGTTGAACGTGACGCGGGGGTCGGCACTGGTGTTGGCGAACGAGCCGTGCACGCATTGCCGGTTCGTGATCGCGACGTCGCCGGGCGCACACAGCAGCGGGACCGCACCCTCGATCCGATCCGAGCCCGCTGCTGCGACGAGCGCGCGGATGTCGACCCGGCCGCTGCGGTGCGATCCCGGCAGGACCCACAGGCCGTTGGCCGACGTGCACCCGTAGAGCTGGGCCATGAAGTTGAACCCGTGGGTGTCGCCATCGAGGTCGGGGTCGTCCCAGTGGGTCCACGGATCCTGGTGCCAGGCGACCGAACCGCCGAGACCGGGATGCTTGATCCAGATGGCTTCGTTGAACGGAGTGAAGTCGGGTCCGTGGACGGCCGCAGCGAAGGCGAGCAGCCCGGGATGCCCGTACAGCCGGAGATGGGCCTCGCTGTACTGGAGCGACCCCAGGACGATCTGCAGCACCCAGTCCGGGGCGCCCTCGGGTGCCTCGGGCTCGAACATCTTCACCTGGTGGCGTCCGTGGGCGGCACCCGTGCCGCCGAGGGGATCGGACAACGGGCGTACGAAACCGAAGTTGCGCGCCGTGCCGTCGTTGCCCAGCGCCGGACGGCCGTGGCGGTCGGTCGTCGCTCCCTTCGTCGCGGGGGCACGGTCGAGCAGGTCGGCGAGGTCGCGTTCGAGGTCGTCGAGCTCGTCGCGTCCGAGCACGCCTTCGAAGACGTAGAAGCCGGTGCGGCGATAGGCCTCGACGACTGCGGGATCCGGCCGGCCGTGCTCGTCGAGCACCAGGGGGCCCCGGTTGCCGAGCGAGTGCGCGCGCCGTTCACCCTCGGCGCGGTAGCGGACCATCTCGGCCTCGGCGTCGCCGTAGCTGGTCGACGCCTCGAGCAGGTGCACCTTGGCCATGTCGGGCCCCCCTGTGTCGAATGTCCCCGGGGTCAGGGTAACCGGTCGAGCGTCCGGCGCCCGTCGACGGGTGCCGGGGACACGGGGCCCGTGTTCCGGAGCCCGTGGGGCGCCGACCGACCGATGGCGTCGAGCAGATCGGTTCGATCGCCGCTCGTGACGATGACGGTGAGGCAGGTGCCGTCGGTGCACTCGATCCGCACGTCGTCGGCGCGATCCCCGGGGCCGACCCGGGCCACGCCAGCGCAAGGGAGGCGCAGCGCGAGCCGCCCGAGGTGCTCGCCGGGGCGTCGTGGGCGGGCCGCGACGACCAGGTCGGCCGCGGTCACGACGAGGAGTGCGCGGCGCGGGATCGGCAGTGACGGGGCTCGACGGGGCGTGACGAACGTGCGCGCCACCACGGTGGTCAGCGCCGGGGCTGCGAGAACCGCGGCCGGCATCGACCGAGCGCCGAGGACCGCCGTCGATCCCCCGACCGCGGCGACGAGCGCCACCCGCTGCAGGCGCGCCCGTCGGCTACGACCCGCCCTGCGGATCTCGGCGAGGTGGAGTACCGGTGCGCCGGTTCGGGCGCTCGCCGCAGCCAGGTACTGCTCGGGTTGGAGCACCGCACCTCCTCGACAGTCCCACCGCTTGTCGACGCTAGGAGTGGTTCGACCACGCGCCGTAGGGGTGCGCGCAGACGTTGACCGGTTCCGGACGGAAACGTGCCGTTCCGTCCGGAACCCGATCCCCCAGGGTCTCGCCCCTTGTCCGTGCCACACCCCCTCCGGTACCTTGACGCCCGGCATCCCCTCCATCGCCCGGCTGTGGCCGGGGCGAGGAGTCGAGCGTGTTGATCACGTGTTGGAGTGCCAAAGGTGGGAGCGGGGCCACGACGATCGCAGCGGCGCTGGCGCTGTCGGACGACACCGGCGCCGAGGTCACCCTGGTCGATCTCGCTGGTGACCTCCCGGCGGCGCTCGGCATGAGCGAACCGTCCGGTCCCGGGGTCAGCGACGCGCTGGCGGCCCACCCGTCGAGCGCGCCCGCTGCGCTCGTGCGCGCCGCTCGCATCGAGCTCGTGCCGGGGGTCGGTCTCGTTCCCCACGGCGCAGGGCCGCTTCGGGGTGGTGCACCGATGGAAGCGTTCGTGCGCGGCCTCCACGCCGACGGGGGCGTCGTGGTCGTCGATGCCGGGGTCGTGCGGCCGGGCTCGCCTGCGCTCGACGCCGTGCTCGCATCGCCGTCCTCGCTCCTCGTGACGCGGCCCTGCTACCTGTCGGTCCGGCGGGCGGTCGGCCTGCCGGTACGGCCCGATGCCGTCGTGCTCGTCGACGAACCGGGGCGCTCGCTCGGGCGTCGCGACGTCGAGGCGGTCCTCGGCGTGCCCGTGCGCGCCGTGGTCCCGTTCGAGCCGTCCATCGCCCGGGCGATCGACGCCGGGTTGCTCCTCGCCCGGATGCCGCGCTCGCTCAGCCGGGCGCTGCGAACCGCGGCATGATCGGCCAGCACCCGGGCCGGTCCGTTCCCGGTCCCGTCGAGGCTCCCGATCTGCTCGGGCCGCTCGCACCGCTGCTGGCCGACGATGCCGTCACCGAGGTGGTGGTCAACGGTGGCGGCGACGTCTGGGTCGAACGGCACGGCCGCCTGCGACGGGCTGCGGTCTCGCTCGGGATCGACGAGCGCCTGGGTCTGCTCGAACGGTTGTTGGCGCCGCTCGGCCGGCGGCTCGACCGGCTGTCCCCGATCGTCGACGCCCGCCTCGCCGACGGGTCCCGGCTCGCAGCGGCCGTTCCCCCGGTGGCGCCCGACGGGCCCTGCCTGGCGATCCGGCGCCCGTCCACCGTCACCCTCGAGCTGGCGGCGTTCGCCCCGCCCGACGTGGTCGAGCTTCTCGTGGCTGCGGTGCGGGGGCGCTGCAACATCGTCGTGAGCGGGGCGACCTCGTCGGGGAAGACCACCCTGCTGAACGCGCTCGCTGCCTGGATCGCGCCTGCGGAGCGGGTCGTCACGCTCGAGGACGTCGCCGAGCTGCGCCTCCCGCTACCGCACGTGGTGCGTCTCGAATGCCGTCCACCCACCGCCGAGGGGCTGGGTGGGATCGACCTGCGCGCGCTCGTGCGGGCGGCGTTGCGGCTGCGTCCCGATCGGCTCGTCGTCGGCGAGGTGCGGGGGCCCGAAGCGCTCGACATGCTCCAGGCGCTCAGCACGGGTCACGACGGTTCGCTCACGACCTGTCATGCCAACGGTGCGCTCGACGCCCTGGGTCGTGTCGAACTGTTGGCCCTTCTCGCCGATGCCGACCTGCCGCATCGCGCGCTCCAGGAGCAGGTGCACGGCGCGATCGATCTCGTCGTGCACGTCGTGCGCGGTCGTGACGGCCGACGCGAGGTCGCCGAGGTCGTCGAGCTCGCACCTCTGCCACTCACGGCCGGTGCGGCCCGGGTACGGGTCGTGGCTCGGTCCGGGGCGGCGCTCGGGGAGTTGTCGCGCGTCCGGAGCACCGGATGAGCGCGCCCTCGATCCTGCTCGCTCGGGCCCGTCTGTGTGACGAGCTCGCTCGGCGCTGTCGATCGGGTCGAGCGCTGCGCACGGCGCTCGGCGAGGTGCCCGACACGGGCTCGCCGGCGTTCGACGCAACGCTGGCCGAGGTCCGCGCGGCCGTGACGGCCGGTGCCCCGCTGTCGGCTGCGGCCGAACTGTTCGCAACGGAGCCAGCGGCTGCCGCCGGCTGGGCGCTGGCGACCTCCGGGGCCGCCGATCCGGCAGCCGCGCTCGGCGGGGCCGCCGCCGGGCTCTACGAGCGCCATGCCCTCGCCGAGGAGGTGCGGGCCCTCACCGCCGGCGCACGGTGGTCGGCGGTCGTGATCGCCCTGCTCCCGTTGGCGTTCGGGGCGTGGGCCGCCGCCACCGACCCGCGGGTGCTCGGGGTCCTCGCGCGCGAGCCGGTGGGTCGGGTGTGCCTCGCGCTCGGCATCGCGCTCGACGGCCTGGGCGCCTGGTGGATGCGGCGCCTGGTGCGGGGATGCCGGTGACCCCGGCGCTCCCGGCGCTCGCTGCGGGTCTCGCCGGCCTGGTCGTGGTGTTCGTCGGGTGGGGCGCGGCCCGACCCGCCGGGCGTGGGCGGCGGCCTCGCCGACGCGTCCCCCGCCACATCGCGGTGTGGGTGGGGATCGTCGGTCTCGTGATCGTGGTGTGGCCGCCCGGCATCGTGCTCGCCGGTGCGGGGGCGGTGCTCGCGCCGCGTGCTCGGCGGTGGCGGAACGCCGCGCTCGCGGATCGCCGCGTGCGCCATGCCCTCCCCGATGCGATCGACGCCGTCGTGCTCGCGATCCGGGCCGGGTGCACGCCGTACCAGGCGCTCGAGGTGTTGGCGCCGGTCCTCGCGGCGCCGTTCGGGCCGGCGTTCGCCGCGGCGCTCCAGCGCCACCGCAGCGGGGTGCGCTTCGCCCAGGCCGTCGAGGCCGTGGTCGACCACACCGGGGAGCGGTCGCGCCTGCTCGCCCTCGCCCTCGCCGCCGACGACGGACTCGCGTTGGGGCCGCGCCTCGAGGCGCTCGCTGCCGATGCGCGCGCCGAGCGCCGCCGAGCCGCCGAAGGCGCTGCCCGGCGGCTTCCGGTCACGTTGTCGTTCCCGCTCGTGGTCTGTGTGCTCCCGGCCTTCGTGCTCGTCACGGTCGTTCCCCTGCTGGTCGCCGCGCTCGGCCGGCTGCAGTGGTGACCCTCGGAGCGTCGGCTCCCGCCCGTCCGTGAAGGAGATGCCATGGACATCCGTTCCCCGCTCGACACCCTCGAGGCCGTCCTCGAGCTCGACGAACTCGACGAACTCGACGAACTCGACGAACTCGACGACGACAGCGACGACAGCGACGAAAGCGACGACGACGACTGGTTCGACGACGCCGGGCAGGCGACGGCGGAGTACGCGCTCGTGTTGCTCGGTGCCGCCCTGGTCGCCGTCGGCGTGATCGCCTGGGCAACGGCCGGGGGTGGCGCCGGCAAGATCGGCGGCCTGCTCGACGCCGTGCTCGACGCGGTGCGCGGCCGGATCGCCTGAGCCGGTGATCCCCGCTCGCCGCCGTCCCGGTCGGTCCGACGGTGGGCAGGCGGCCGTCGAGATCGCGCTCGCCCTGCCGATCCTGGTGCTGCTGCTGCTCTCGATACTGCAGGTCGTCGTCGTCGCCCGAGACCAGATCGCCGTCGTGCATGCGGCTCGGGCGGCCGCCCGAGCCGCTGCGGCCTTCGGGAGCACGGCCGGCGCCGGTGAGGCGGAGGGGCGTCGGGCCGCGGGGCTCGACGGGATCGAGGTCGCTGTGGTGCGCGGGCCGGCCGTCGTCACGGCCACGGCGCGGTGCCGTTCCCCCACCCGGGTCCCGATCGTCGGGGTGGTCCTGAACCGTTTCGAACTGCGGGCCACGGCCACGATGGCGGTCGAGGACTGATCGACGCGAGGTCGGGTCGGCGGCCCGGTGCTGCCGGCCCGATCCCCGGTCGAAGTCATGGTTCGACAGCTACGCCAGCCGGATCGTCGAACGCAACGCTGCAGACGTCAGCAGCCTCCAACGACTCGGGGACCTCGGCCGGCTCTTCCGGGATTCGAGCGGGCCCAGCGAGCACCCTCGGCACTCCGAGCAGGCGCGTCGTACAGCACGGGGGCCCGCTCGCGGTCCGTCACCCGGGCAAATGCATCGAACCCTGCCGTACATCACCGCAGATCGCGGCAGGTGCACACCAGGGTTCGATCGCTGGCGGAGGTGGACGGGAATCGAACCCGCCGAACGAGGATCGCTCGTTCCAGCCGCTTTGAAGGCGGTGGAGCCCACCAGGTGCCCAGACACCTCCGCTGCCGACCCTATCGACGAGCCGGGCTGTCGTCCGCATCACAACCCGTCGGTGGCGTCCGGATCGAGGCTCGGCGTTGCGGCACTAGGGTCCTGTGATGGCCTACAGCGGGACGCGCCGCATCGTCGACGCCGACAGCCATCTCATGGAATGGCCGACGTTCCTGACGGACCATGCCGAGGCGGCGTGGCGCGACGCCATGCCGCCGATCGCGGGTGGGCGATCCGGGCTCACCCTCGCCGACGGCCGGCGCGACCCGGCCGAGCGTGAACGCCTCGTCGCCCTCGGCGACGACCTGGTCCGCTCAGGCCCCAAGTGGCACGCCGCACTCGGTGCCGTCGACCCCGCCGAGCGCACGACGGCGTTGGATCTGTTGGGCTTCGAGCACCAGGTCGTCTACTCCTCGCTGTGCGCACCGCTGTTCGAGATCGCCGATGCCGATCTGCGGTACGCCGCGTACCGCAGCCACAACCGCTCGATGGCCGCGTTCTGCGCCGGCGACGAGCGCCTGCTCGGCGTGGCGTTGTGCGACCTCGACGACCTCGACCGCGCGCTGCCCACGCTCGACGAGGCCCTCGACGCCGGCGCCCGTCAGGTGTGGATCCCGGCTCGCGCGCCGGGTGGGCGCGCCCCCGGCCACGTCGACCACGACCGGTTCTGGGGTCGCCTGGCCGAGCGGGGCGTGCCGTTCGTGTTGCACGTCGGCTCCGGCCCGCTCGGGATCGGCGACGCCTGGCTCGACAACGGGCGACCCCCGGCCGAGGAGATGACCGGTGCCGAGATCATCGGGTCCAAGGATTTCCTCGTCGTCCATCATGCGGCACAACGGTTCCTGGCCGTGCTCGTCCTCGACGGGGTGCTCGAACGGTTCCCGGCGCTTCGCGGCGGCGCCATCGAGATGGGTGCCGGTTGGGTGCCCGACCTGTTGCGCCGATTGGACCATGCCGTCGACATCTGGAGGCGGTCCGAGCCACGACTGGGCACGTTCACCCGCACGCCGTCGCAGCAGGCGCACGACCAGTTGCGGTTCACGCCCTACCCGTTCGAGGACGTCGGCCTGCTGTGCGCGCAGTCCGACCCGGCGCTCTACCTGTTCTCCTCCGACTACCCGCACGCCGAGGGCGGCCGAGATCCGTTGGGCCGCTTCGACCGTTCCCTGGCCGGCGTCGGGGCCGCCGCCGTCGACGGCTTCTACGCCGGCAACGCCGCAGCGTGGATGGGGCTCGGCTGAGGGCGGGTCGGCGGTGGTCGGCGGGGCTGTGCACCCGGTCCGGGCGGCCCGCCCAGGCCCCTAGCATCCGGGCATGACGCCGAGGACGGGGACGGCGACGATCCTGGTGACGGATCTGGCGAACTCGACCGCGCTGCGCTCGACGCTCGGGGAGCAGGCGGCCGACGGCCTGCGTCGGGAGCACGACCGCCTGCTCGGTGAGGTCGTCGCGTCGCATCGGGGTCGGGTCGTGAAGTCGACCGGCGACGGGCTGCTCGCCACGTTCGACTCCGCCTCCGACGGTGTCGCCGCTGCCGTGGCGATGCAGGAGGCCGTCGAGTCGCTCGGCCGTCGTCGTCGGCTCGTGCTCGCCATCCGGGTCGGGCTCTCGGCCGGCGACGTGTCGTGGGAGAACGACGACTGTTTCGGCCTGCCGGTGGTGGAAGCGGCGCGCCTCGAGTCCGCCGCCGAGCCGGGCCAGATCCTGTGCGCGGAGCTCGTGCGGGTGCTGGCCCGTGGCCGGGCCGGTGCCGAGTTCCGGTCGGTGGGATCGTTGTCGCTGAAGGGGTTGCCCGAGCCGGTGGCGGCCTGCGAGGTGCTGTGGTCCCCGGCCGCGCCGGCCGAGCGGGCGGGGTCGCGATGCGTCGGGCGCGATCGCGAACTCGAGGCGCTCGGCGCGGCCTGGGCCCAGGCGCGCCGCGGCGAGGGCGGTGCAGTGCTGGTGGCCGGCGAACCCGGGATCGGCAAGACCCGGCTGCTGACCGAGTTCGCCGGGGTCGTGGCGGCCGACGGCGCGGTCGTGTGGTGGGGGGCGTCCTACGAGGGCGACGACCGGGCGTACGGGGCGTTCGGGATGATGCTCGACGACTACGCCCGTGTGATCCGGCCCGACACGCTGCGGGAGCAGATGGGGTCGCGCGCCGGGCTCGTGGCCCGGGTCGCGCCCGGGGTGCGCACGGTGCTGGGCGAGATGGCCGACGCCGGCTTCGTCGCCAGCGAGGCCGAACGGGAACGCACCGAGGACGCCGTCGTCGACCTCGCCGTCGCCGTGGCGGCCGATGCCCCGTTGCTCGTCGTGGTCGACGATGCTCACTGGGCCGATCCGGCGACCGTGAGCCTTGTCCGGGTGCTGGTCCGCCGCGCCGCGCGCCATCGGGTCCTGGTGGTGGTCGCCTACCGGGAGATCGACCTCGACCGTCAGCACCCGCTGGCCGGCGCCCTGCCCGGGTTGCGCCGCGAGCCGTACGTGCGCCGGGTCGTGCTGGGCGGGCTCGACGCCGACGGGGTGCGGGACCTGCTCGAGGACCTCGCCGCCCACGAGTTGCCGGCCGAGTTCGGCGAGGTCTTGCGGGCCGAGACCGGGGGTAACCCGTTCTTCGTCCGGGAGGTGGTGCGGAACCTCGTCGAGGAGGGCCGGGTGCGGCGCGAGCAGGGCCGGTGGGTGGCCGATCCGATCGCGTCGCTGCGCCTGCCCGAAGGCGTGCGGGAGGTGATCGGGCGGCGGTTGTCGCGGCTGTCGGGCGACGCCAACCGGTTGCTGGGCGTGGCCGCGGCGTTCGAGGCCGGGTTCGATCTCGGCGATACCGCCGCCGTGGCCGGCCTCTCCGAGGACGCCGCGCTCGACGCCATCGACGAGGCGCTGGCGGCGCAGATCGTGACCGCCGCCGACGGGTTCGACCGCTACCGGTTCACCCATGCGCTGTTCCGGCACACCTTGTGGTCCGAGTGGAACCCGAGCCGGCAGGTGCGCCTGCACCGGGCGATCGCCGATCGGCTGGAGAAGCGCTGCGACCACCGGCCCTCCCCGAGCGAGGCGCTGGTGCTCGCCCGCCACTTCCACCGGTCGGCCGCGCTACCGGGCCACGAGCGCGGGGTGGCCTACGCACTGGTGGCCGCCGACGACGCCGCCTCCCGGTACGCCGCCACCGAGGAGTTGGCCGCCATCGAGATCGCGCTCGACCTGGTCGTCGACGGCGACGACGCCGTGGCCGCCCTGTCGGCCCGGGCGGCCCGGGCCGCCGTGCTGGCCGGTCTGCACCGCAGCGCGGGGCTCGACCACGCGCGGCGCGCCGTCGACGCCACGGCGCGCCAGGACGGCCCGGCGGCTGCGGCGCAGCTCGCAGTCGAGCTCGGCCGGCTGTCGTTCGACGTCGAGACCCACTCGGGCTGGCCGTACGGCCGCCTCGCCGCACCCCACGCCGCCGACCTGGACGAGGCCGGCGAGGTGGCCGTGCAGCTGCTCGCCTGGGAGATCGAGGAGGCCGAGTTCCTCGACCCCGACAACCCGGGCATCGCCGTCGAGTCGCCGGCCCGTGAGCGCCTTCGGGTGCTGGCCGAACGCCTGCCGTCGCACCAGCGGCCGTCCGCCTATCTCCCGCCGACCGGCGCCGAGGCGGTCGACGCCGACGGCTGGCCGATCTGGAAGCTGGCCTTCGACGGCCCGGGCCGGTACCGGGAAGCGGCGACCTGGATGCGCGCCGCCGCCGACCACCTCCTGGTCACCGGCCCGCGCAGCCGGGCCGTGATCGTGCTCGGGGTGCTCGCGCGCGTGCTGCTCGTACTCGGTGACCTCGACGCAGCGGCCGCAGTCCGCCGGGAGGGCAAGGCGCTGCTGCCCGGCCTCGACCCCGACTCCAACGCCGTCGTCCAGTTTCAGGCTGCGCAGCAGTTCTACGAGTACTACTTCGGGCAGGAGGACCGCGGATTCATCGAGTCGGTGGTGGTCGACCGCGCGGATCTGCGGTGGCTGTCGGGCGTGCTCGCCCTCACCTCTGCCCTGCGCACGGCGAAGCACGGCGACACCGAGTCGGCGCTCGACGCAGTGGGCCGGCATCTTGCGGTGATCACCCGAGGTGCCGTCGGCGCCCCGAATTACGTGATGGGCGTCGCCGTCGCCGCTGCGACGCTGTTCGAGGCCGACTCCGACCGGTACGCCGACGTGATCGAACGCAACCTGCATGCCAAGGTGCTCGCGCCCGACTTCCACTACCCGGAGTACGACGGCCGCTGGTCGGCCGCCCAACTGTGCGCTGTCACCGGCCGCCCCGCCGAGGCCCGGGTGTGGTTCCAGCGCGCCTACGACCGCCTGACCGAGCAGGGGGCGGTCCTCCTGCTCCCGCACGTCGCCTACGACGAAGCCCTCATGGAGGCCCGCCTCGGGGCCGACGGCGACCGGGTCAACGGGCTGCGCCGGCTCGACGAGGCCCGAGCCTGGGCGCAGCGCATCGGCCTGCCGTCGCTCGGGGCGCGCCTCGACGACCTCGCCGCCCGCCTGCGGGCCTGACCGTCGCCCGGGACCGACCCGAGCGAGACCGGCCCGGCCCGGCCGGCGCGGTGCCTACGATCCGGCGCCATGGCCGACACGCTCGACACCCGCTCGCTCATCGACCCCGAGATCGCCGCCGTGCTCGCCGCGTCGCCGATCGACATCGGCGCACTCCTCGGCGGCCTCACCGACGACAACGTCGCCGGGGTGCGGGCGGCGTTCGGCCAGATGCCCCGGCCCGAGCTGTCGGGCGACGTCGAGCTGACCGTGCACGCCGTGCCGGGCACCGAGGGCGTCACCGTGCGGGTGCACCGGCCCGCCGGGGTCACGGGCGCGTTGCCGTGCGTCTACTGGATGCACGGCGGCGGCCTCGTGGTCGGTTCCGCCGAGGGCGACGACGCCCGCTTCGATCGCTGGTGCCAGCAGTTCGGCTGCGTCGGGGTGTCGGTGGAGTACCGCCTCGCCCCCGAGACCAAGTACCCCGGCCCGCTCGAGGACTGCTACGCCGGCCTCGACTGGGTGCACGCCAACGCCGCCACCCTCGGGGTCGACCCGGCCCGTATCGGCATCGGCGGGGCCAGCGCCGGCGCCGGCCTCGCCGCCGGGCTTGCGCTGCTGGCCCGCGATCGGGGCCGGCTGGCGGTGGCGTTCCAGTTCCTGATCTACCCGATGCTCGACGACCGCCAGATCACCCCGTCGAGCCAGTGGCCCGATCCCATCTGGCCGCCGTCGGCCAACCACTACGGCTGGACCGCCTACCTCGGCGACGCCAAGGGCGGCCCGGACGTGCCGATCTACGCCGCCCCCGCCCGCGCCACCGACCTGGCCGGTCTGCCCCCGACGATGATCGCCGTCGGCGCCATCGACGGCTTCTCCGACGAGGACATCGACTACGCCCTGCGCCTGCGTCACGCCGGCGTGCCGACCGAACTGCACGTCTACCCCGGCGGCATCCACGGCTTCGACGGCCTGGCTGCCGGCACGGCGATCGCCCGCCGGGCCAACCGGGACATGGAGGAGTGGTTGGCCGCCCGCCTGGCCTGAGCCCGCGTCGGCGTCGGCTCAGGACTCCCGCTGCGGTGCCGACACTGACGGCATGGGTTCGAGCCGTTCCGCCCGCTGCGCTGCCGACGAACAGGTGGCGGAGCTGTTGCGCGTCGCCAAGCGCTCGCTGCGGCTCAGCCTCACCTTCCTCAGCCGTCTCGACGGCACCACCCAACACCTCGAGGTCGTCGAGTCCTCGATCCCGCTGTTCCGCGACGGCCAGACCCAACCCCAGCAGACGAGTTTCTGCCAGGCCATCCTCGAGGGCCGGCTCCCCCCGGTGATCCCCGACGTGGCCAAGCTCCCGGAGGCCAAGCGCCTCCCCGCTGCCCGCTTCCCGCGGATCCGCAGCTTCGTGTCCGTGCCGGTCCGGCTCAGCGACGGCGAGCTCTACGGGACGTTCTGCGCAGCAGGGTTCAGCGCCGATCGCGACCTGTGCGACCGGGACCGGGCCCTCATGGAGGTTCTCGCCTCGGCGGCCGCCACCGTCATCGAGCCCGGCGTGCGGGACCGGCGGCGCAGCGAGGCGATCCGGGATCGGCTGGCACCGGTCATGGCGGCCGGTGGGCCGACGGTGGTGCTGCAACCGATCGTCGCGCTCGCCGACGGCGCCCGGGTCGGGGCCGAGGCGCTCAGCCGGTTCCCCGTCGAGTGGGGCCAGGGTCCCGACGTCGTATTCCAGGACGCGGCCGAGGTCGGGCTCGGCGTCGAACTCGAACTGCTCGCCGTCGAACGAGCGCTGGGCACCCTACGGTCGGTCCCCGGCTACGTCGCCGTGAACTTCTCGCCGGCCGCACTGTTCGACCCTCGGGCACAGGAACTCCTCGAACGGGCACCGGCCCGGCGGGTCGTCGTCGAGTTGTCCGAACACGATCCCGTCGAGGACTACGACGCGTTGCGTGCCGTGCTTGCCCCGCACCGGGCCCGCGGGATCCGCCTCGCCATCGACGACGTCGGGGCCGGCTTCTCGTCGTTGCGCCACATCGTCGCCACGGCACCCGACGTCATCAAGCTCGACCGCAGCATCGTCGCCGGGGTCGGCGACGATCGCGTACTCGCCACCCTTGCCCGCTCGCTGGTCGCCTTCGCCGGCGGTCTCGGTGCGACCGTCGTGGCCGAGGGGATCGAGACCGTCGCCGACGCCACCGCCCTGCGCGACGCCGGGGTCCATCTCGGTCAGGGCTGGCTGTTCTCCCGGGCTGTCGCCCCGGCCGATCTGCGGGACCGGTACCCGATCGACGGGCTCCACCCGGCCGAGCCGATCGACACGGCCGGCGGATTCAGCGCGGCCGATCGCCCGCGATCGTGACCCGCTCCATGACCCGGCGCTGCGGGAAGTAGTCCGACACGGCGTAGTGCTGCGTCGAGCGGTTGTCCCAGAAGGCGATCGACCCCGGAGTCCAGCGGAACCGGCACTGGTACTCGGGCACAGCCGCCTGCCGGTACAGCAGATCGAGCAGTTCGGCGCTCTCGTCCGGCGGCAGGCCGACGATGTGCTGCGTGAAGATCGCGTTCACGTACAGCGTGCGGCGGCCGGTCTCGGGGTGGGTGCGCACGACCGGATGCTCCTGCGGCGGGAACGCCGGACGCAGCGCATCACGCCGGTCGGTCGGCATGTTCGCGCCGAAGCTGTCCCACCAGTCGTGGACGGCGGTGAGGCCGTCGATGCGGGCCTTCACGTCGTCCTCGAGGCAGTCGTAGGCGGCGCCCATGTCCGCCCACAGGGTGTCTCCACCCACGGCGGGCACTTCCACGGCCCGCAGGATCGACCCGAGCGATGGGCGTTCGCGCCAGGTGACGTCGCTGTGCCAGACGTTCTCGTAGCCCGACACCGTGGGCCCCTTCTCGAACCGCATCACCGTGGGCTGGTCGTCTCGCTGGCCGGGCAGCACGCTGGTCGCCGACGCGAACGGATGGGACTCCAGCTCTCCCCAACGCCCGGCCAGGGCCAGATGCTGGTCGCGCGTCAGGTGCTGGTCGCGGAAGAACAGCACCTTCCACTCGAGCAGAGCCCGGTGGAGTTCGGCCTGGGTGGCGTCGTCGAGCGGTTCGGCGAGCGACACGCCCGTGACCTCGGCGCCGATGGTGGGCGACAGCGGCGCGAGCCCGATCCGGGTGTACGGCATGTCCACCCAACCGGCAGGGGTGCGCGCTGCGATCCGCGGTCCACTGCGCGGGCGGGGACCGGTGCGCATCGGCAACAGGGTCATGGGTTCCCCTCTCGAATCGAGCTCCCCGACGACATCGGCACGCTAGCCGTCGGGCGGGGCGGCGGACCGGGTGCGCGCCGTACGTCGAGACCGAGCGCGCCGGCCGGTGTGACGGTGCCCGACGACGTCGTTCCCGGTGACCCACGGTCTCGACTGCGGCCCGGTCACCGTCGCGACGGGAGCCCTGGGCCACCGGTACGGTCGGTCCCGTGACCGACCAGGAGCCGGCCGAGGTGCGCGAACACGCGGCCGGCGACCCACCCGAGGGGTCGCCGGATGCGGCACCGAAGGGAGCGTCGCGCCCGGTGTGGCGGACGGTGTTGCGCTGGGCCGGTCGGGTCGGCCTGGCGCTGCTCGCCGTGGTCGTGTGCCTGGCCGCCATCCCGTCCTCGGGTGGCTCGTCGGCGAGCGCTGCCCGTCCGGCGACCTCGTTCGAGGACGCGGTCGCTCGGGTCGCCCGATGGGAGGCGGCCGACGCCGCGAAGGTGTTCGAGCCGTGCCGGTCGCGGCTGCTGTCCCAGGGCCGGCGCACCGCCCGCGCGGTCGTGCTGTTCCACGGTCTCACGAACTGCCCGCAGCAGTTCGTTGCGTTCGCGCAGCGACTCGTCGACGACGGGGCGAACGTGCTGATCCTGCGGGCGCCCCATCACGGGCTGGCCTCGCCCGACGGTTCGAGGATCGGCGAGGTCGGCCTGGTCGGGGCGCTGCGCGACACCGAACTGGCGGCGTTCGCCGACGAGGCGGTGGACATCGCCGTGGGCCTCGGTGAACGGGTCGACGTCCTCGGGCTGTCGATGGGTGGTGTGCTCACGATGTGGGCGGCGCAGCACCGCGCCGAGGTCGATCGGGCCGTGGTCGTCGCGCCGGCGATCTCGATCCCGGTCGTGCCGTCGATGCTGACCACGGCGTTCCTCAACCTGTTCCGGCGCCTGCCGAACGTCGATCTCCCCGGGAGCTCGACGCTCGATCACGCTTACGCAGGTGGCACGACCCGTGGCCTGGTGGCCACCTTCGGGTTGGCCCGCTCGGTGCAACGGAGTGCCGAGCGGTCGCCGGCTGCGGCCCGGTCGGTCGTGATCGTGTTGAACGACAACGACGAGCAGGTCAACGACGGCGCGGTGCGGGACTTCGCGGCGCGCTGGCGGGCGGCGTCGGGGCCGGTGACCGTGGTCGATCTCCCGATCCCGGGCATGCCTCACGACGTCATCGATCCCGACCAGCCGAGCGGGAACACCGTTGCGGTCTATCCGTTCCTGTGGGCGTTGCTCGACGGGCCGGAGAACGACCGGTGACGGCACCGTCGAGCGCGCCGACGGCGACGGCGACCGTCGACGTCGTGGTCGTCGGGGCAGGTGCCGCCGGGCTCGCAGCCGCCCTCGAGTTGCAGGCCGCCGGGCGATCGGTCGCGGTGCTGGAAGGCCGGGACCGTATCGGGGGGCGAGTGCACACGGTCGGTCTCGGCGACGGGCGCTGGGCCAACGCCGGAGCCGAATGGGTCAATACCGAGCACGTGCTGGTGCGCGGGCTCGCGGCTCGCTTCGGCATCGAGCTCGTTGCACCCGAGGGCTTCGAGGCCCTGGTCGTCGACGGGATTCCGGTCGTGGACGACGACGAGCCGGCCGGATTCCGTGCGCTGGTCGACGATGCGCTGTCGGACGTCGAGGACCTGGAGCGACCGTGGGAGGACGAGGTGCTGCTCCGCTTGGACCGTTCGAGCGTCGCCGTGCTCGTCGACCGCCTGCCGAGCGAGCGCGAGCGTCGGCTCGTGACCGCCGAGATCCTTGCGTCGTTCATGGCGGCGCCGTCGGCGATCTCGCTCGGTTGGTTCCTGGTCATGGCGGCCGGGGATTCCGGGGACCGTGCCCACCGCATCGCTGGCGGGACGGCGACGCTCCTCGAGGCGATGGCGGCCGAGCTCGGTGACGCCGTCCGGTTGTCCCACCGGGTCGAGGTGATCGAGCACGACGGGGCCGGGGTACGCGTCACGTGCGAGCACGGTCGTTGGGTGGCCGAGCACGTGGTCGTCACCGTGCCGTTGCCGGTGGCGCAGCGGCTCACGTTCGTGCCGTCGATCGAGATTCCAGACCTCGGCACGGGCACCGGCGGCAAGTTGATGATCCCGTACCGCCACCGGCCTGGTGCGGCGCAGGCCGTCGGGATGCCGACGTCGATGGCCTTCGTCTACGAGAACGCGCCGCACCAACCCGGGGGTGGACCGCTCACGGCCTACGGGACCCACCGGCTTGCGCCGGCCGAGGTCGAATCGACGTTCGACGCTTGGTTTCCCGGCCTCGGTGCGCCGAGTGCAGCGGCGGTCGAAGCGTGGTGGAGCGAGGAGGAGCTCACCCGCTGCACCTACAGCGCACCCCGCCCCGGGGACCTGGCGGCGTTGGGTCGTCTGCGCGAGCCGTTCGGGCCGATCCTGTTCGCCGGTGAACACACCGAGGCGATCAGCGGCTATGTCGAGAGTGCGTTGCGCAGCGGTCGCCGTGCGGCCGGGCGGATCATTGGCGCTGGATCGCCTGGGAGCCGGTAGACACTCCCCCGTGGCGGCCGTGATCGGGGTGCACCGCAGCGATCGACACGGGTTCTCCAAGCCGTCGGTCGACCGCATCGAGCTCGTCGCCGGAGTCGGCGTGCTGGGCGACGTGCACGCCGGTGCGGTGGTGAAGCATCGATCCCGGGTCGCCGCCGACCCGCAGGCGCCCAACCTGCGCCAGGTCCATCTGATCGCCGCCGAGCTGTTCCACGTGCTCGCTGCCGCCGGTCATCGGGTCGGCCCGGGCGACCTGGGGGAGAACGTGACGACCTCCGGGATCGACCTGCACGGCCTGTCGGTGGGCTCGGTGCTCCGCCTCGGCGACGAGGCACTCGTGGCGGTGACCGGCTTGCGGAACCCCTGCGCGCAGATCGACGCGTTCCGACCGGGGGTGCTGGCGCTGGTGCGCAGCCGTGATCGCGACGGCGTCTGGCTGCGCCGAGCCGGGATCATGGGCGTGGTCGTGCACGGCGGGCTCGTCGCCGCCGGCGACCCGATCGAGGTCAGCGCGCCGCCGGGCCCGCTGCGGCCGCTCGATCGGGTGTGACCACGGTGGCGGCGAACGTGAGGGACCGGGCCCGGGCCCGGATCTCGGCCGCCGGTTCGAGGTCGCCGGCGTGTTCGAGGGTGTCGGCGTGTTCGAGGGTGTCGGCCGGCCGGCCGTGGCGACCTGCACGGCGACATCGTCGACGTGCCAGGAGGTGCCGAGGCCCGTCGTGACGAGGTGACGCTCGTCAGCCGAGCACGGCCGGGAGCAACTCCTCGACGATGCGCCGGTGCGAGGCCTTGGCGTCGTCGGCGTCGGCACCCCGGCCGGGGCCCATGAGGAAGAACCGCCGCAGCCCGAGCGCGTGCAGCTCGCCGAGTCGCTCCAGGCAGTACGACAGCGGGCCGGCGATGGCGAACGCGTCGATGGCGTCATCGGTGAGCTCGAGGCTCTGACGGGAGCCGTGGGTGAAGTGGGCGTGCATGTCGTAGGCGCGGTGAACCGCCGTCAACACCTCGCGCTGGGACTCCGCCACCGGGCCGGCGACCCGGCCGTGCATCACCGAGAACCGGGCGTAGGAGCCGACCCCGCCGCGCAGCAGTTCACGGGCCCGGCGCCGGTCGTCGTGGATCGCGAGCGGCACGTAGGTGCCGAGCTTCAGCGTCGCCGGGTCGCCGCCGGCTGCGGCCCGGGACGTGCGGGCGTGCTCGACGGCCCAGCCGAGCCGGGCCGGATCGACGCCGACCGCGAAGGTGACGGCGTCGGCGTGGCGAGCGGCGATCTCGATCACCCGCGGCCCCGACGCGGCCACGTCGACGGGCACCTTGGCCACCGAGCGGTCGAGCCAGCGCAACCGGCTCGCCGTTGGGGCGCTGTCCATCCCGAGCGTGTCGGCCGACTTCAAGCCGTTGACCGCGTCGGCGTCGAGATCGAACGGGACGACCTCGCCGCGCAGGTAGCCCTGCAGGCGCACGAGGTGGTGCTCGAACTGCGACGGCGGCGCCGGGGCCAGCCCGAGATAGGCGAGCGCCGAGTCGCCCCGGCCGATGCCGAGCACGAACCGGCCGCCCGATTCGGCCTGCACCGTCGCTGCCGCCGTGGCCGCCACCGAAGGATGGCGGGTGGCGCTGTTGGTGACCGCGGTGGCCAGCCGCAGCCGGGTGGTGGCGGCCGCGGCGAGGGCGGCCGCGATGTACGTGTCCCCCGACAGGCACTGGGAATCGACGATCCCCATCCCGGTCCAACCCTCCGCTTCGAGCTGCCGTGCACGCCGAACCGAGAACCCCGGATTGGCGACCGACGAGTTCCACAACTCGGCGTGCTGCATGCGTGCCGTCCCTTCTTCCGGTTCCCCACCCGAATCATTGCCGAGCCGGTCACCCGCGGCGCCCGTCACCGGCCGAGCACGCCGCCCGGGTCGGCCAGCAGGTCGATGGCGGGGACGGCCTCGATCCGGTCGCCGAGCGGGAATCGGTGCTCGCCGGCGTGCACGACGAGCACGGCATCGAGTCCGAGATCGTCCAGCGCCACGCGCGCCGAGCGGGTCGCCGACGGGCGCGTCGTGCGCTTCACCTCGATGCCGAGGCGCCGGCCACCAACCTCGACCCGCAGGTCGATCTCGGCGCCACCGTGCGTACCCCAGAATGACGCGTCGACGCCGTCGAGACCGGTCACCAGGTGCTCGATGACGAACCCCTCCCAACTCGCGCCGACCTTGGGATGACCATCGAGCGATCGGCGATCTGCGATCCCGAGGAGCCGATGCAGCAGGCCGGTGTCGCGGACGTACACCTTCGGGGACCGAACCTGGCGCTTGGCGAGGTTCTCGAACCACGGCGGTACCTGGCGAAGGACCAGCGCATCGGTGAGGGCGTCCACGTAGCGGCGGATCGTGGGGAGCGACACGCCGAGGCCTCGAGCCAACTCGGCTCCGTTCCACGTCTGTGCGTGGAAGTGGGCGACCATCGTCCAGAACCGCCGCATCGTCGTCGCCGGTACGCGCACGCCGAGGCTCGCCAGGTCGCGCTCGAGGAAGGTGGCGATGTAGTCGTCGCGCCAGCGGCACGACGAACCATCGTCGGCGCCGAGGAACGACAGCGGGAGCCCGCCGCGCTCCCAGAGCCGGTCGAGATCGGCGGCGCCGACGTCCTCGACTCGAAGCCCGCCCAACTCGACCAGGCGCACACGGCCCGCGAGCGAGTCGGCGGACAACCCGATCAGCGCCGGGGAGGCGCTCCCCAGGACGAGGAACCGCCCGGGCCGTCGGTCCTCGTCCACGAGCACGCGCAGTTCGGGGAACAGCGAGGGCAGGCGTTGGGCTTCGTCGATCACGACGGTTCGACCGGTTCCGGCCAGCGCGCGCAGCGCCGGAATCGGCTCGCTCAGGCGGGCGAGATCGGCGGGGTCCTCGAGGTCGAACCGGTGCGACGGATCGTCACCGACGACCGTGCGCGCCAGCGTCGACTTTCCGGCCTGGCGGGGGCCGGTGAGCACCACGACGGGCGATTCGGTCAGGGCGTCGAGAAGTCGTCGGGCGTCGGTGGATCGGGGAAGCAGAGTCGCCATTACCTTGAAAATCTAACGATGGATGTTCGTTTTTCAATCGTAACGGCGGGCGCGGCGAGGCACGGCTCCGGCCCGTCAGCCGAGGACGGCACGCAGCAGCGCGAGCGCCGCCCCCTTCTCCAGTGGCTCGTTCCCGTTGCCGCACTTGGGTGACTGCACGCAGCTCGGGCACCCGGACCGGCACCGGCACCGCTCGATGACCGACCGGGTGGCCTCGAGGTGGCGCCGGCCGGCGGCGAAGCCCAGCTCTGCGATCCCGATCCCGCCCGGATACCCGTCGTAGATCACGATCGTCGGTAACCCGGTGTCGGCCTGCAGTGCCGTGGACACCCCGCCGACGTCCCAGCGGTCGCAGATGGTGAACAGCGGCAGGATCCCGATGCCGGCGTGCTCGGCGGCGTGCAGGGCGCCCGGTACTGCCCCGCCGTCGATCCTGCCGCGCCGCAGCACGTCGTCGTCGACGGTGTACCAGAACGCCCGGGTGACCAGCCGGGTCGGTGGCAGCTCCAGCGGTTCGCGCCCGAGCAGCTCCCTCGTGCGGGTGTCGCGCCGCTCGTAGCCCACCACCTGGGTGGTGATCTCGACGTCGCCGACCGCAGCGCACGACCGCCCGACCGCGGCCCGCCGATCGGTGCCCAGGATCGTCACCTGCAGCTCGCTGCGGACGTGGGTCTCCTCGTCGGTGTCGACGGCCTCGACGAGCGCCACCCGCTCGTCGAGGTCGAGATCGAGCACCCGGTACTGCTGGCCGAGGTGGAGGTAGATCGCCCCCGGGTGTACGACTTCGAGCGCGCGGCCGCCGTCGACGGTGCCGACGAGGCGGCCGTCGGCCTCGGCGATGCGCACCTCGGCCCCGCCGCCGGAGCGCAGCCCGATCCGGGCCGCCGGCATGGCCCGGCCCGCCCAGAACGCAGCGCCGTCGCGCACCCGGATCCGGTCGTCCTGCACCAGGCGGCGCACGGCGTCGTCGACCACGCCGTCGGGCCACCACGCGGCGTCCGTCGGCTGCAGCGGCCGTTCGTAGGCCGCGCACGCGACCTGCGGGTCGGCGATCGCCGGGTTGGCCAGGTTGACCACCGCCGGCTCGGGCGGCCGGGTGAACACCGCCCGGGGATGCGCCAGGTACCACTGGTCGAGCTGGTCGGCGCCGCCCACGAGCACCGACAGCGACGGGCGCTCGCTGCGGCCGGCCCGGCCGGCCTGCTGCCACATCGAGGCGACCGTGCCCGGGAAGCCCGACAGCACGCAGGCATCCAGGCCGCCCACGTCGATCCCGAGTTCCAGCGCGTTGGTGGCGATCACCGCCCGCAGCGCCCCGGAGAACAGCTGCTGTTCGATGGTCCGGCGCTCGATGGCGAGGTAACCCGCACGGTACGGCTGCACGGCGTCCGCGAGGCCGTCGGGCAGCCGGCGGCGTACGTCGGCCGCCACCACCTCGGTGGCGCGGCGGCTGCGGCAGAACGCGACCGTGTGCCAGCCGTGCTCGACGAGCGCCGCCGTCAACCGGGCCGTCTCGACGTTGGCCGAG
>JBILVB010000104.1:0-13892 GCA_044370695.1 Acidimicrobiales bacterium
GTCGGAGAAGCGGATCTGGTCGAGCTTGTCGGAGGCGTAGGCCTGGGCGAGCCAGACCAGCGGTGAGGCCAGCACCGCAGCGACGATGAGGAACTTCGTCGCCGACGAGAACCGCCGCAGCAGGCGCTCGCCCGGGCGCACGGCGGCAGCCGCCACACGACGTACCGCATCAGGGTGCAGCGAGAGCGGGACGCTCGGTCGGCGCAGCATCGACCGACGTATCGGACGACGTGACGGTTGGCTCCAGGCTTGCGACGTCGGGTTCCGCTCAGGTTTCAGTGTTGCTCTGCCGGCGCGTCCCGGCGACCCGACCCCCGCAATGCCCGCAGCGCCCGGCGGAGCACCGGGTGAGCGGGGAGGTCCTCGAGGGGCACGGCGAGGGGCAGGCTCCAGTTCGGGTACTGCGTCGTCGTGCCCGGGAGGTTCACCCGGTCGGGCGTCGCGACCAAGTCCTCGACGCCGGTCGTGACGAGCCGGGCCGGCCCGGCCCCGAGCTCGTCGTGGGCCGCAACGATCGCGTCGAGGACCGAGGCGCTCGGCGCGAGACCGGTGCGTGCCGCGAAGCGGTCCCGCAGCGCCCGCGTGCGCGCGGCCGTGGCGTGGTCGCCGGCGGCGGTGCGGGCGGCGGCTTCGCCGCCGGTCCAGATCCCGGCGATCGTCGGCAGGTCGTGGGTGGTGATCGTGCCCAGCACGTCGGGACGGGCCCCGGCCGGCCCGGCATCGTCGAACCACGCCACGTGCGTCCCGAGGATCCGGCGCTCGGCGAGTTCGGCCCGGACCCGGGGCTCCACCGTGCCGAGGTCCTCGCCGACCACGAACGCACCGGCCCGGTCCGCCTCGAGGGTGAGCAGGTCGAGCAGGTCCTCGGCCGGGAACGCCACGAACGCCCCGGCGCTCGCCGGTGCCTCCGGGGGGATCCAGAACTGCCGGAACAAGCCCATCACGTGGTCGATCCGCAGCCCGGCGCCATGGGCGAAACTGCGCCGCAGCAGTTCACGCCACGCGGCGTACCGCTCGGCCCGTAGCTTCCACGGGGTGAACGGCGGCAGACCCCAGTCCTGGCCGTCGGCGGCGAACTGATCGGGTGGCGCACCGATCCGCACGTCGGCGGCCAGCAGATCCTGGAACCGCCAGGCGTCGGCTCCGCCGGCGGCGAATCCGACGGCGAGGTCGTGGACGATCCCGGCGCCGGCGGTCGCCGCCCGACCGAGCTGTCGGTCGAGGAGCCACTGGCACCAGGCGTGGAACCGGACCCGCTCGGCGAGGGCGGCAGCGCTCGCCTCGACCGCGGCGGCCCGTGGGTGGCCCAGCTCTGCGGGCCACGACCGGTAGTCGGGGCCGTGGCGCTCGGCGAGGGCGCAGAACCGGGCGAAGAGCTCGAGCCCGTCACCCTGCTCGGCCCGCCATCGGTCGAAGTCCTCGCCCGGCGGGGCGGCGTCGAAGATCGCGCCGAGCGCGTCGAGCTTCAGGCGAGCGACCGCGTCCCGCTCGAGTCGGAGGGTCGTGTTCAGCGCTCGGCCGTCCCGGTCGAGCGCTGTGATGCGGTCCCCGAGCCGCTCGGCGCCCGGCACCATCGGGATACGCAGGTACAGCACGCTGCGCCACAGCCGGCTGGAGGGGTAGTACGGACTCGGCTCCTGCGGCAGCACGGGCGTGCTCGCGTGGAGCGGGTTGATCGCGCAGACCGACGCCCGTTCGTCGGCCGCCCATGCGGCGAGGCGGCGGAGGTCCTCGAGGTCCCCGTGTCCCCAACTCGTCGTGGATCGAAGGGCGTAGAGCTGCGCGGTGATGCCCCAACCCCGGCGCGCCTGCGGCGCCCGACCCGGTGTGACGACGAGCTCGGTCACCGGGCCGCCGTCGGTCGGGGCGAGCCGGTGGTAGCCGAGCGGCAGGTCCGGAGGCAGCTGGGCGACGATCCCGACGTCCGTGCCGTCCTCGAGGGTGAGCGCGCACAGGCCGAGCAACCGGTGCGCCTCCCCGGGCCGTACGAACCACAGGGGCGGCGGCGGCGGCGGACCACTTCCGTGCGCACCCATCGCGGCATGGAGCGCAGCGGCGGTCGCGTCGGAGGTCCGGTGCCATCGACCGGCGAGGTCGGCGTACCCCTCGGTGACCGACCAGGCGTCCACGCCGCCATCCTGGCGCACGACCGACCCCGGCGCGGGCGCACCGGGGTCGGCCCCTACGATTGGCGGGGTGTTCGCTCGCTCCCCGCAGCGCCGGTTGCGCCGCGTGGCCGACCGGCTGGTCCGTGTGCGCGCCGAGCTGCGCGAGGTCGAGGCCCAGTACCGCCAGCTCGCCGACGACGCCGACGACGCCGGGCGCGATGCGATCGTCGCCGGCGACCGCTGGTCGGCGCATCTCGCCGCCGAGGACCGCCGGCACGCCGACGCCCTCGACCGGCGTCGGCGGGACCTCCTCGACGAGCTCGTCCGGCTCGAGGCGGACCAGGACGCCCTGCTCGACCGGATGAACCGGCTCGACCCGCCCGGATCGGGTCGGTGATTGAATGCGCCCCGGTCAGGGCCCGGTGGTCCGTCCCGGTCCCCCCGAACCCGCAAGGAGTGCAGCGTGCCGATCCGCGTCGTGATCGCCGAGGACGAAGCGATCATCCGCCTCGACCTTCGAGAGATGCTCGAGGAGGAGGGCTACGAGGTCGTCGGCGAGACCGGGCGGGGCGACCAGGCCGTGGCGCTGTGTCGCGAGCTGCAGCCCGACGTCGCCGTGCTCGACATCAAGATGCCCGGGCTGACCGGGATCGAGGTGGCCCGTGAGCTGACCGCGGACAAGGTGTGCGCCATCGTGATCCTCACGGCGTTCAGCCAACGCGACGTGATCGCGCAGGCCACCGAGGCGGGTGCCCTCGCCTACCTCGTGAAGCCGTTCCAGAAGAACGATGTCGTACCGGCGATCGAACTGGCGCTCGCCCGACACCGCGAGGTCGTCGAGCTCGCCCGGGAGGTGCAGACCCTCGAGGAGGAGCTCGAGACCCGAAAGGTCGTCGACCGGGCCAAGGGCCTCCTGATGGACCGCCACGGGATGAGCGAGGCCGATGCGTTCGCCTGGATCCAGCGCCGGGCCATGTCCGAGCGGACCCGCAAGCGGTCCGTTGCCGAGCGGATCGTCGCCGGAGAGCTGCAGCCGTGAACCGTCGGGTGCTGCTGCTCGACGGCAACTCGCTCACCTACCGGGCGTTCTTCGCCCTGCCGGCCGACATGGCGACGGCGTCGGGCCAGGTGACCAACGCGGTCTTCGGGTTCACGTCGATGCTCATCAACCTCCTGCGCGATCACCCGAGCGACGCGGTCGCGGTGGCGTGGGACCGCCCGGAACCGACGTTCCGTCACGAGGCCGACCCGGCCTACAAGGCCCAGCGCGAGCAGGCCCCCGACATCCTGCGCCAGCAGCTCGGGCTGGTGCGCCAGGTGCTCGACGCGCTCGGGATCGCGCAGCTCGAGCTGAGCGGTTTCGAGGCCGACGACGTGATCGCCACGCTCGCGGACCGGGCCGCCGCCCGCGGCGACGACGTCCTCGTCGTGACCGGCGACCGGGACAGCTACCAGCTCGTGACCGACCCGCACGTGCGCGTCCTCTACAACCGTCGGGGCGTCAGCGACTACGCGCTCTACGACGAGGCCGGGATCGTCGAACGAACCGGCGTCCGCCCGTCGCAGTACGTCTGGTACGCCGCGCTGCGTGGCGACCCGTCGGACAACCTCCCCGGTGTGCCCGGCGTCGGGGAGAAGACGGCGGCGAAGCTCGTCAGCACCTACGGGGACCTCGACGGGATCTACGCGCACCTCGACGCCCAGACACCGAAGCTGCGCGCCGCGCTCGGTGCGCACGAGGACCGGGCCCGACGCAACGCCGAGTTGATGGTGCTGCGGCGCGACGCCCCGCTGCCCGACGGGGCCGACGCCGCCCCCTGGGGGCCGCAGGACCCGACCGAGCTGAAGCAGCTGTTCGACTTCCTCGAGTTCCGCAGCCTCTACGACCGGCTGCGCGAGGTGATCGCGACACCGCTCGTCGCGGAACCGGCGGGCCAGACCCTCGAGGCCGAGCTGGTCGTGCTCGACGGTGCGGCAGCCGTGGCCGCGGCGCTCGAGGGGCTCGCCGTGCTCGACGTCGCCGGCGCCTGGGACGGCGCAGCGGGCCGGAGTCCGCTACGTGCCGTGACCGTCGTCGTCGACCCGGCCGCCGCCGAGGTGCTCGTCGTTCCGGCCGCCGCCCTGGCCGACGGGGCGGTCCGCAGGGCCCTGACCGCGCGGACGTTGCGTGCGCACGACGCGAAGCCGCTGCTGCGGTCGCTGCTCGACGCCGGGATCGACGCCGGGGGTGCGCTCACGCTCGACACGGCGATCGCCGCCTACCTGCTCGACCCGGCCGAGGCGTCCTACGGGATCGGCGAGGTGCTGTCCCGGTACACCGGGGATCGCCTCCTCGAGGACGGCCCGCCTCCCGGGCAGCTCGACTTCGGTGCGGGCGGCGGCGACGACCACGAGCTGCGCCGGGCTGCCCGGGCGGCGCTCGCCGTCGGCCGGCTCGCCCCGGCCGTCCTCGACGCGCTCGAGGCCCGGGGGCAACGATCGCTGTACGACGACGTCGAGAACCCGCTGGTGCCGGTGCTCGCCCGCATGGAACACGTCGGCGTGGGGGTCGACGTCGCCGAACTGCGGCGCCTGCGCGACGAGCTCACCGCCGAGTGCCGGCGGCTCCAGCACGAGGTGTGGGCCGTGGCGGGGCGCGAGTTCAACGTGAACTCGACGCCGCAGCTGCGCCAGATCCTCTTCGACGAGAAAGGGTTGGCGCCGTCCAAGAAGACGAAGACCGGGTTCTCCACCGATGCACAGTCGCTCGAGAAGCTGCGCGACCGATGGCCGGAGTTCATCGATCCGCTGCTGTCCTACCGTGAGCTCGAGAAGCTTCGGTCGACCTACGGCGAAGGCCTCCTGGCCGAGGTCGGCCCCGACGGTCGGATCCACGCGACGTTCAACCAGACCGTCGCCCGCACCGGTCGGTTGTCCTCGGACCAACCCAACCTGCACAACATCCCGGTTCGGTCCGACGAGGGTCGCCGGTTCCGGCGTGCGTTCGTGCCCGCCGCCGGGTTCGAGCTGCTCGTGGCCGATTACAACCAGATCGAACTGCGCTGCATCGCCCATCTCGCCCACGATCCCGGACTGATCGAGGCCTTCGCCGCCGGCCGTGACATCCACACCGCGACCGCGTCGCGCGTGTTCTCGGTCGCGCCCGCCGAGGTGACCCACGAGCAACGAGCCAAGGCGAAGATGGTGTCCTACGGCCTCGCCTACGGCATGGAGGCCTACGGTCTCGGGCAACGCCTGAACATCCCGACCTCGGAAGCCGCCGGGATCCTCGACGCATACTTCGCCGCGTTCCCGGCGGTTCGGTCCTACATGGAACGGACCGTCGAGGAGACCCGCCAGCGTGGTTACACCGAGACCCTGTTCGGCCGGCGTCGGCCGATCCCCGAACTGTCGAGCCCCAACCTGCGCATCCGCCAGGCCGGGGAGCGTCAGGCGATGAACGCCGGCATCCAGGGCCTGGCGGCCGACATCTTCAAAGTGGCTCTGGTACGCCTCGACGCGGCCCTGCGCGCCGCGAGCCTGCGGAGCCGGATCGTGCTGCAGGTCCACGACGAGGTCGTCGTGGAGGTGGCCGACGGCGAGCACGACGAGGCCGAGCGGCTCACCGTGACCACCATGCAGGGGGCGGCCACGTTGTCCGTCCCGCTTGCGGTGAACCTGGCCTTCGGCCCGACGTGGGCCGACGCCAAGGCATGAACACGCCGGCGACGCCACCCGGGACCCCGGCCGGGGCGCCGGACCGGGCGGTGTGGCGCTCGGGCGGGACACCGGGATGACCGCAGATCACTGGTTCGAACCGGTTGCCGAGCACCTCGGCGCGGCCTACCTGCGGTATTCGTTCACGAAGGGCACCGTGCAGGAGGTCGATGCGCTCGTCGAGCACTTGGGCCTCCGTCCGGGGATGCGGGTGCTCGACGTCGGCTGCGGACCGGGCCGCCACGCCCACGAACTGGCCCGCCGAGGCCTCACCGTCCACGGAATCGACATCAGCCAACGGTTCGTGGAACTCGCCCGAGCAGGCGCGCCCGCAGGTGCGAGCTTCGAGCGCGCCGATGCTCGCACCTGGAAGAGCGACGCCTCGTTCGACGCCGCCATCAGCCTGTGCCAAGGGGCGTTCGGCCTGCTGCGCGCCGACGGCGAGGACGAGACGGTGCTCTCGGCGATGACCGCAGCCGTCCGCCCGGGCCTCGGCCGGATCGCCGTCAGCGCGTTCAGCGCCTACTTCAGCGTCCGCTATCAGACCGAGGCCGACTTCGACGCCGGCAGCGGCATCGCGCACGAGCACACCGAGGTGCGGTCCGAGAGCGGCGAGGTGCTGCCCGTCGAGCTGTGGACCGGCTGCTACACGCCACGCGAGCTGCGGTTCCTCGCCGAGCGGGTCGGGCTCCGAGTCGATGCGCTCTGGTCGGTCGAGCCCGGGGCGTACCGGCCGACGACGCCCACCGTCGAGTCCCCGGAGTTCCTGCTGCTCGCGACCCGGCGCTGACCGCCCGCCCGCTGCACCGGTGTCGACCGGCGCATTCCGACGGTGGGTGCCCGCACCGCTACTGCGCTGGGACGACCCGGTGCTACCCTTGCGTGTCCCCGGTGCGCCCGGGGCCGTACCCGTACCTTCCCAGATCGCCCGAAAGCAGTTCCCTTGTCCGACTCCACGCTCGCCCCGTCGCTCGGTACCGTCGCCGAGGACGGCTCGTACATCCCCCGCCAGATCGTCGCCGACGATCTGGGCATGTCCTTCGCCGAGGCGATCGACGGAACGCTCGTCGACGTGGAGGACGGCCAGATCGTGAACGGCCGGGTGGTGAAGATCGACAAGGACGAGGTGCTGCTCGACATCGGCTACAAGTCCGAAGGGGTGATCCCGTCACGCGAGCTGTCCATCCGCAACGACGTCAACCCGTTCGAGGTCGTGAAGCTCGGTGAGGAACTCGAGGCCCTCGTCCTGCAGAAGGAAGACAAAGAGGGCCGGCTCGTCCTGTCGAAGAAGCGTGCGCAGTACGAGCGGGCCTGGGGCACGATCGAAAAGAAGAAGGAGAACAACGAAGTCGTCGAAGGTCCGGTGATCGAAGTCGTCAAGGGCGGCCTCATCATCGACATCGGGCTTCGGGGGTTCCTCCCGGCCTCGCTCGTCGAGTTGCGTCGTGTGCGCGATCTCGCCCCGTACGTGGGCAAGGTCGTGCAGGCCAAGATCATCGAGCTGGACAAGAACCGCAACAACGTCGTGCTCTCCCGTCGGGCCTACCTCGAGGAGACCCAGAAAGAAGCGCGCGACGAGTTCCTCGCCAACCTGCGCCCGGGCGAGGTTCGCCGGGGTGTGGTGTCCTCCGTCGTGTCGTTCGGCGCCTTCGTCGACCTCGGCGGTATGGACGGCCTGATCCACGTGTCGGAGCTCTCCTGGAAGCACGTCGATCACCCCGGGTCGGTCGTGCAGGTCGGCGACGAGGTCACGGTCCAGGTCCTCGACGTCGATTTCGACCGGGAGCGCATCAGCCTGTCGCTCAAGGCCACCCAGCAGGATCCGTGGCAGGAGTTCGCCTCGACCCACCGCGTCGGCGAGCTCGTGTACGGCCGGGTCACCAAGCTCGTCCCGTTCGGCTCCTTCGTCCAGGTGGGCGAGGGCATCGAGGGCCTGGTCCACATCTCGGAGATGTCGGCTCATCACGTCGAGGCACCCGAGCAGGTCGTCACCCCGGGCGAGGAGCTGTGGGTGAAGATCATCGATCTCGACACGCAACGGCGTCGGATCAGCCTCTCGATCAAGCAGGCTGCCGAGGGTGGCGAAGTCGCCGAGGAGTACCGCGAGGCGTTCGGCGCCCATGCGTACGACGACCAGGGCAACTACATCGGCGGCGCCGACGACGCCGAGCGTGAAGCCGCCTGGCGCGAGTACTACGAGCAGTACGGCGACGGGACCGCGCCCGAGGCCTGAGTCCCTTGGGCCGGTCCGACCGGCCTGCCAGACTTACCCGGCGCGTTCGCAGGGGGTCCCATGATCGATTTCACGTTCCCACCCGAGGTGGAGGAGATCCGCCGCAAGGTGCGGTCGTTCATGGACGACGTCGTTCGTCCCCGTTGGGCCGAGGTGCCCGACGGGGACCGGCGCGAGACGGTGCGAGCCATCGTGGAACTCCGCCGGGCCGCACGCGAGGACTGGGGTCTCTGGTTGCCGCACATGCCGCCCGAGTGGGGAGGCATGGGTCTCGGTCCGACCGCGATGGCGGCGGTGTCGGCGGAGGCCGCCAAGGTGTCGATCGGGCCCTTCGTACTCAACGCGCAGGCACCCGACGAGGGCAACCAGCACACGCTGTTGCACTGGGGAACGGCCGAGCAGAAGGAGAAGTACCTCCGGCCGCTGTGCGAGGGCACCGCGCGGTCGTGCTTCGCCATGACCGAGCCGGAGGTGGCCGGCTCGGACCCGACGCTGATCAAGACCTTCGCCTACCCCGACGGTGACGAGTGGGTGATCAACGGGCACAAGTGGTTCATCTCGGGCGCGCGTGGCGCCAAGTTCGCGCTGCTGATCGCCCGCACCGAAGAAGACCCCGACGTCCCGCAGGCGAGCAACTCGTGCTTCATCGTCGACCTGCCGGCCGACGGGTGGAACATCGTGCGCGACGTGAAGACGATGTCCGGCTCGCACAACCACTGCGAGATCCGCATCGAGGACCTGCGCGTGCCTGCGGCGAACCTGCTCGGTGGCCGTGGGCAGGGCCACCTGCTCGGCCAGTACCGACTCGGACCCGCCCGGCTCGCACACTGCATGCGCTGGATCGGTCAGGCGGAGATCGCGCTCGACATGATGGTGCAGCGAGCGTTGGAGCGCTACAGCCACGGCAGCGTCCTCGCAGAGAAGCAAGGGATCCAGTGGCTCATCGCCGATTCGGCCGTTGAGCTCTACCAGTGCAAGCTGATGGTGCTGCACTCGGCCTACAAGATCGAGCACGGGATGGACTTCATCGCCGAGGTGTCGATGGCCAAGCATTTCGTTGCGAACAGCCTGTGGCGCATCATCGACCGGGCCATCCAGGTGCACGGGGCGCTCGGGTACTCGACCGACACGCCGTTGGCACACATGCTGCAGCAGGCGCGGTGGTCGCGCTTCGCCGACGGCGCCGACGAGATCCACCAGATGCGGATCGCCCAGCGGACCATCGCCGCGTGGAAGGACACCGGCTCCACGAAGAAAGCGACCGGGGAGCTCCCGCTGTGATCCTCACGCGGCCGGCCGGGACACCGTCGTGAGCGACGTGTTCCCGGACCGCTCCATGGAGCACCGGGACAAGATCGCCTGGATGATCGAGACCGACGGCTGGGCGATCGAACCGGTCGCCGCCCGCCTCGACATGGTCCCGCCTCGACCGCCCTACGCCTACACGATCGGGATCGAGGACGGCTTCGGCTTTCCCGAGATCGTCGTGTTCGGCCTGAAGCCCGTTGCGGCCAAGGGTCTGATCGGTCTCGTGGTCGACGTGCTGCGCCAGGAGGTCGAGATGCCCGTCGGGGAGTTGTTCACCGGGCTGCTCGACCACGATCTGCGCGCCGTGCTCCTGCCGGTCGACCTCGAACGGTACGGCGGGCTGTTCACGACGGCGGCGAGCTGGTATGGCGGGATCGAGTTCCGCGTCGTGCAGTTCGTGTGGCCGGACCGCAACGGCTGGATGCCGTGGGAATCCGGGTTCGATCGTCAGGTGCTCGGGGCGCAGCCCGTGATCGGGGACGGCCCGGGCTGATCGACCTCGGCGGTCACGACCCCGGCGTCGTGTCGCCGCTGGGCTCGCAACAGCACCCCCCAGGTCGCCACGCTCAACACCGTTTCGCTCACGAGCGTCGCCACCGCCGCGCCCTGCCACCCCCAACGGGGGATGAAGGTCAGGTAGAGGATGAGGCTCAAGCTCGCGCTGAGGGTTTGCAGGACGGCCCGAAGCGCGAGGCGACCGAGGCCGAGCAGACCGTTCATCGCAAAGGTCCACCCGCTGCGCACCACCACGAACGCGACGAGCCAGCGAACCATCGTGTCGGTACCAGCGAACTCGTGGCCGAGGACGACGGGCACCGCGGGTGCCGCGATCAGGAGCACGAGACCGGCCGGCACGGCATACAGCACCCCGGCGATCGTGAACCGCAGCGCCCGCCGGACGTGTTGACCGGTCGCACGCTCGTCGTGCTCGAGGAAGCGGAGGTAGGAGGACCCGACCAAGGCACTCAGTGGGAGCAGGACGATCCCGACGAGCCGGTACGCCGCCGAGTACCGGCCGACGGTCTCCTCCGGCTCCGTGCTGCGCAAGACGACCTTGTCACCGTCGTTGAAGAGCGCGAAGGCGAGCATCGGACCGACGAAGAACCCGGCCAGGCGAGCATGGCGGACCTCGGGCCGACCCGGCCCGAGCAGGAGTCCGCTCCGGGCCCGTACGGCGCGATGGAGCCAACCGGCGAACAGTCCGAGCGTCACCCCGTTCGCGATGGCCAGGCTCTCGAGGCTCAGCCGGCCGGTGAGGGCGAGCACGAGCACCGGCGCGAGCCGTGCGGCGATGCCGACCAATCGGACTTGGGCGGCCGCGATGAACGAGGTCGCGGCCATGTACGTCTGCGTGGTGATCTCGATCGTGCCGGCGACGAGCATCTCGGACACGGCGAACGCCGCCACGGTCGCCAGGCTGGCGGTGTCGACGACGGCCCCGACCGAGGCGATCGCGGCGGCGACGAGCACGGTGCCCGTGATCCAACACCAGGTGAGACAGCTCCGCCCGACGCGCTCGGCCGGTTCCCCGTCGCGAACCGAGGCCTGGAGCACGACCAGCATCAGCGCGGCATAGGCCAGCGACGTGAACATCCCGAGCACGGCGTAGATGGCGATGTAATCGCCGTACGGCCCGGGTCCGAGGATTCGCCCGAGGAGCAGGAAGGTGAGCACCCCGGCGACGAGTCGCGAGGCTTCGAGCCCGAGGCCCCACAGCGCGTCGAGCGACACCGCTCGCAGGTTGCGGCGCCGGAGCGCGGCCACGGTCCACGATCGCGTCATGCCGTGGTCTCGAGCGAGGGCCGCGCCGGCGTGGACGGCGGTCCGACGAGGACCGCACCGGTGTGCCGGGAGCGGTCGGCTCCGGCGCGCACGGCGCCGGCGAGCGCCGTGCCCAGTGCGAGGACCATGGCGAGGTGGACCCCTTGGAACACCGCCTCCGAGAGCGAGGAGACGGCCAGCGTCGCGAGGTAGACGATGCCGAAGCGAGCCATACCGGTGGCGACGGGAAGAGCCCGCCACGCCGTTCGGGCGACCCAGGCGAGCAGGATCGCGACGAGCACGACACCGACGAGGCCGAGCTCGACGGCGACGTTCAGGAGCCCGTTGTGCGCATGCCCGGCGGCGTAGCCGATGCGGTGGAGGGCGAGCCCGAGGAGGGGGTCGGTCGGCGACGCCCAGAACCCGACCCCCAACCCGGTGATCGGCGCTTCGATCCACGCGTCGAACGCAGCAGCCCAGATGTCGGTCCGGCCGGTGAGCGTCGGGTCCTTGCCGAACACGGCGGTGAGGGCAGGGAGAAGGACGACGCTCAGGTAGCCGGCGACGGTCAGACCGATGCCGGTGGCCACCGCGAACAGCGGCCGGCTGCGCGGGTCGCGGAACCGGTCCCAGGCCGCGAGGACGCCCGCGAGGCCGAGTGCGACGGCGCATCCGACGATGGCCGTGGTCGATCGGCTGCCGACGAGCAGGACGGCGCTGGCCGCGACTCCCGCCCGGCGACGCCAGCCGGGCCGGGCGAGCGTCAGCAGTGCGGACAGGCCGACGATCACGAATCCGCCGAGCCCGTTCTTTTCGTAGAACGGGCCGTGCCAGCGCAGGACGTCCCCGGGTAGCGGCACGTCGCGGGGTGCGTCGACGGGGGTAGGGAACCCGGTCGCGGCCTGGACGAGCACGTAGGCGTAGACGATCTCGACCCCGGCGAGCACGCCGCGTCGGATCGACTCGAGGGGCGCAACGCCGGCGACGGCGACGAGCGAGACGGTGAGCGGCAGTTCGAGCCCGGCTCGACTCGACCAGGCCCCGGGGTCCCCCGCGAACGAGGACGACACGACGTACCAGGCGAGATAGGCGACGCCGGCCACGGGGACCACGACGTGTCCGAGGCGGTCGCGGGGCACGAGGAGGACGAGTCCGAATCCGATCGGAGCGAGCAACCGTGTGGGCCCGGCCGCGAAGTCGTACGTGTAGGCGGTGGCGACGACGGCGGCGACCCAGACCGTGGTGACGGCAGGTAGGAGCGAGACTCCGGTCCTCGCGGTGCGGGGGATCGAGTTCACGGAGCGATCCGCACCGATGCCGAGCGACGGGCCTCGTGCCAGGCCCGCAGTGCGTTCCGACTCAGCCGTAGTCGGCTACGCGGCCGCCGGAACCACACTGCGGCGTCGAGCACCCCCTGGAGCACGGCGGCGCCGTCCGGACCTGCGCCGGCCGTCGCCATGCCGGCGAGCCCGGCGCCCGTCCGCTCGGCTGCGGCGAGCAGGACGCGTCGCTCTCGCCGGTCGAACAGCTCGGCACCCTCCTCGAGCAGGAACCGCTCCAGCGTTCGCCGATAGCCGACGCAACCTCGCAACGACAGCGTGTTGCGACCGTCGGCGGCGTCGACGAGACCGATCCGGACGGACTCGCCCACGTTGCCGTCGGTCTGGGTGGCGACCGGCTGGTCGTGGTGGACCACCGGGCCGAAGCGGGCGGCGCGCAGCAGTAGGCCGGTGTCGTCGCACGGGTCGTCGGCCTCGCGGATACGTGTCGGACCGATCACTGCCGGACGGAACAGGCACGAACAGAACCAGGTGTAGTCGCCCATCGTGAACAGCTGCCGGATGAACGAGGAGCCCGACTGGACGTCCGGTGGCCGGAACCGAGGCGCAGCCTGCAGACCGGCGGACTCGAGGACGGTGCCGTCGGCATTGCGCAGGCGGCGAAGCGCCGTGGCGAACGCAGCGCCCGGCACCGAGGCGAGTGCCTCGACGAACGGACCAAGGCTGCCGGGGAGCAACTCCTCGTCGTCGAACAGCACGAGGAGGTAGTCGGCGTTCGTGGTTTCGAACGGCCGCGAGATGTTGTGGAAGCGGCCTCGATTGGCCGCCCATCGTTCGATGCGAACGGCCTCGCCGTGGGCCGCAGCGATAGCCGACGCCGTTCCGTCGGTGGAGCCGTTGTCGTAGACGACGATTCGAAGATCGTCGACGTCGGACTGGGCGAGAGCGCTCTCGACGGCCCGGACGGCGCCTGCACAGCGGTTCCACGTCGGGATCGCCACCTCGACCGTCGCCATCGTCGTCGCCTCCGCCCTCGGGGATCCGTCGAGGGACGATGCAACCAGTCGGGCGCCGGACCGACGAGGGGCATTCAGCCCAGCGGCGTGACGGCAGAGCCCCCAACCGACCCCGCTCGGCGCACGTTCGAGAGCGAGACGAACGCCCGCCGAAAACGGTTCGGGGGCCGGCGTGGACCGCCGACCCCCATGACCAACCGTCTCCGTCATGCCGGGAGCCGCCGGTACGGCGACCCCCGGACCGGTCAGGCTCCGGCAGCCTCCAACGCCCGACGGGTCAACACCTTGGCCAGATGCGCCCGATACTCCGGCGAAGCGTTCAGGTCACCCTGCGGCTCCGCATCCGCCGCCGCGAACTCCGCTGCCTCGGCCGCCGACGCCCCACCCTGCAACGCCGCCACCACCTGCGCCGCGAACACCGGCGTCGAGCCCATGTTCACCAACGCCACCCCCGACGACCCGTTCTGCTTCCACGCCGCAACCCCGACGA
>JBILVB010000013.1:0-42431 GCA_044370695.1 Acidimicrobiales bacterium
AGGCCGCACAGCGCCCCGGCGACGGTGCACACGACGAGCGCATTGCGGACGAACTCGAACCCCAGCGGTTCGGTGAGCCAGGTCACGACACCCGCACCCCGGGCCGGTCGACGACGAAGGGCAGGCCGGCGTGCTCGAGCACGTCCATCGGCGCGCCGTAGGTGCGTTCGAGGACATCGGGACGCAGCACGGCGAGGGGCGGACCGGCGGCCTGCACGCTGATGTTCAAGCAGAGCAGCTCGGGAAGGTGGGCGGCCATCCCGTTGAGATCGTGCGTGGTCAGCACGACGGCGAGGCCGTCACGGTGGAGTTCCTCGAGCAGGTGCAGCACCTCGTGGCGGGTGCGCACGTCCACCCCAGAGGTCGGCTCGTCGAGCAGCAGCAGCTCCGGGTGCCCCAGCAGGGCGCGTGCGATGAAGACCCGCTGCTGCTGGCCCCCGGACAGTTCCCGGATGTGCCGGCGACCGAGCCCGGCGATGCCGAGCCGTTCGAGCACCGCCTCCGCCTCGGCCTTCTCGACCGTCGTCGCCCACGGGCGAAGCCGGCGTGCCGGCCGGGCCATCAGCACGGTTTCGAGCACGGTCACCGGGAAGTTCCAGTCGACCACCTCGACCTGGGGCACGTAGCCGAGCCGCAGCCCGGCACGGCGTTCGACGTGGCCGTGTCCGGGCCGGACCGTGCCGAGCAGGACCCGGAGCAGCGTCGTCTTGCCGGATCCGGACGGCCCGACGATGCCGAGCATGCTCCCGTCACCGATGCACAGATCGACGTCGCGCAGTACCGGCGCGCCGTGGCCGTAGCGGTGGCCCACGTGGCGGAGTTCGACGAGCGGATCGCTCACTGCGGGTAGTCGGCCGTGTCCGGCACGACGTCGATGGCGTCGAAGGCCTTCAGCTCCGCAGCATTACCGCCCATGGCCTCGACGATCGTGACGAAGTCGAACTTGAGCAGGCCGAGCAACGAGTGGTCCGCAGCGCCCGGGTCGCCGGGCAGGTCGTCGTCGCGGAGCACGTCGATGTAGCGGGCGCCGGACTCCTTGGCGATCTGGGCGAGCACCGGTGACGGGAACACCTCCGACCCGAAGATGGCCGGAAGCTTCTCCGCTCTGACCTGCTTGATCAACGAGGCCACTTCCTTGGGGGTCGGGTCCTCGAAGTTCGACACCTGGATGGCACCCAGGATCGTCCAGCCGTAGCGCACGCCGAAGTAGGCGTACGCGTCGTGGTAGGTCAACAGCTTGCGGTTCGCCGCCGGGACCGTGGCCGTGGCCTTCACGAACAGCGCGTCGAGTCGGTCGACCTTCGCCGCGTACTTGTCGGCGTTGGCCCGGTAGGCCGCAGCATTCCGGGGATCGGCCTTGCCCATCACCGATGCGGCGATCCGGGCGTAGCAGGCGACCATGGGCGGATTGGTCCACAGGTGCGGGTTCGGCTTGCCGCCGTCCTTGGGGAACGAGAAGTCGAACAGGTACTGCTCGGGCGTGATCGTCAGCGTGCCGAGCTCGATCACCTGGCCGGCCTTGGGCACGTTGGCGCTGGCGAGGGCGAGCGTCGGGTCCTCGAGCTTGAGCCCGTTCACGAACACGATGTCGGCCTTGGCCAGCAGGGCCGCCACGGACGGCTTGGGCTCGTAGGTGTGGGAGTCCTCACCTTCGGGGATCACCCCGCGCACGTCGGCCAGACCGCCCGAGACGTTGGCGACGATCGACGTGAGCGGCGCCACGGTGGCGACCACCTGCAGCTTGCCCCCGGCGGCCGGCCCCGGACGGTCGGCGCCGGCCCCGGTCGCCTGCGGCGGGCAGGTGAAGCCCTCGAGTGCCTTGCGGGCAGCGGCGGACTCGCCCGAGGCGGCGCCGGTGCCGCCCGTGCTGTCGTCCCCGCACGCGGCGAGCCCGGCAGCCAACCCGAGCGCGAGCGCCACCCCCGCCAGCTTTCTGAAGACCGGAAAGTACATTCGCTTGCCCCGATTCCTGCAGCATCTTGCTGCGAGCAGTTCGCAACTAGCACGGTAGCGGGTCCGCGGGGTCCGAGGCGGTGCGGGGAACGAACCCAGCCCGGCCGGTACGGTGCGCCCGCCCACTGCCTGACGATGCGCGAGGAGCGGAGGCGATGCTCGAACAGACCGCGGCGCAGCTGCGAGCGGAAGGACGGCGCGTCGGCGCGGCCCGGCGACAGGTGATCGAAGCGCTCGCCGATCAGGCCTGCGCCGTCACGGCCGAGGATCTCGCCGCCGGGTTGCCCGGGGTGCACGTGTCGTCGGTGTACCGCACGCTCGCGGTGCTCGAGGACCTCGGTGCCGTGCGCCACGTCCACCTCGGTCACGGCCCCGCGCTGTGGGAGCTGACCGATGCCGGCGACGGGCGCCACCTCGTGTGCGAGCGCTGCGGCCGGCATCTCGTGGTGCCCGCCGACCTCTTCGCCGACCTCGAGCGCCGTTTGGCCGACGAGCACGGTTTCGTCGTCGACCGCGGCCATTTCGCCCTCACCGGCCGCTGCACCGCGTGTCACGACAAGCCCTGAGCCCGGCGCCCGCTACGGTCCCGGCCCGGTGGAGACGGGCCTCCGATACTTCCTGCTCGGCACCGGCGGTGGTGGTCTGCTCGCCTGCCTCGCGATGGCCTGCGTCCTGGTGCACCGGGCATCGGGCGTGCTCAACCTCGCCGTCGGTTCGATGGCGATGGTCCCGGCGCTGACGTACGCCAACCTGCGCACCAAGGGCATCCTGCTCCTGCCCTGGTGGGGGCCGTGGTCCCGCTTCGAGGTCGGCAAGCTGGCCGGGCCGGTCGCGCTCGGCCTCGCGGTCGGGATCGGTGCGCTGCTGTGGATCGTCGCCTATCTCGTCGTGTTCCACCCGCTGCGCGAGGCGACCGCCGTCACGAAGGCCGTGGCGAGCGTCGGCGTGGCGCTGATGCTCGCCGCCGTCGCCCGGGAGCAGTACGTCGGCCGCCCGATCCTGGCCCCCGGTCTCATCCCGTACCACCTGGTTTCGGTACTCGACGGCGTGATCCCCTCCGACCGGCTGGTGTTCGCCGGCGCCTGCCTCGTCCTCGCCGGCGCGGTCGCGACCTGGCTCCGCCGGACGCGCAGCGGCCTGGTGCTGCGCGCGGCCTCGAGCAACGAGCGCGGGGTGCTGCTCCTCGGACACTCGCCGCTGCGCTCCGCTGTGATCGCCTGGGGGCTGGCCGGGGCGATCGCCTCGCTCGGCGCTGCGTTCGTCGCTTCGTTCTCGAGCGTGGGCGCCGGGCAGTACAGCTTCTACGCAGCACCCGCGCTCGGGGCGGCCCTCGCCGGGCGCTTCCGGTCGGTGGTCGTCGCCGCCCTCGCCGGGCTCGGCATCGGCGGCCTGCAGTCGCTCGCCGTGTTCCTCGGCGCTCGCGAGGCCCTGCCGCGGGTGGTGCAGAGCGGGTTCGACGACGTGCTGCCCTTCCTCGTGATCATCGTCGTGCTCGTGGTCGCCGGCCGCACACTGCCCAACCGGGCCACGCTGCTCGAGCGTCGCCTGCCCCGGGCGGCCCCGGCCCCACCGCCGTGGACCTGGGCGCTGCTCGCGGTCGCCGGCCTGGGCGCCGTCGCCTGGGGCGCTCCCACGCTTCGGCTCGCCATCGCGCAGACGGCGATCGCGGCATGCCTGGCGCTGTCGATCGTCATCTCGGCCGGCTTCGTCGGTCAGGTGACCGTCGCGCAGTTGAGTATCGCCGGCCTCGCCGCCTACCTGCTGGCCGGGTTGACGACCACGGTCGGCGTGCCGTTCCCGATCGCACCGATCCTGGCGATCGGGATCGCGGCCGCCCTCGGCGCGCTGGCGGCGATCCCGGCGTTGCGCATCCGCGGCGCGCTCCTGCTCGTGGTGTCCCTGGCGTTCGCGCTCGCCGTCAACCGTCTCGTGTTGGAGAACCCGGGCATCACCGGGCCGGACCTGGGGGTCGACGTGGCGCCGGCGCGATTCGGGCCCTTCGGGCTCGGGATCTTCGACGGGGCACACCCGGGCGCCGGCGCCGTCGCCGTGTTCGTACTCGCGGCCGTGGGCGCGTTCGCACTGGTCGGCAACCTGCGGCGATCCTCCGTCGGGCGGCGCTGGCTGGCGGTGCGCGGCAACGAGCGGGCGGCCGCGGCCTCGGGGATCGACGTGGTGCGCACCAAACTGCTGGCGTCCGCGGTCTCGCTCGCCGCCGCCGGTGTCGGCGGGGTGATGATGGGGATGCTGAACGAGTCGGTGTCGTACCGGTTGTTCGAAACCGATGCAGCGCTCGACCTGCTCGCGCTCACCTTCCTTTGCGGGGTGGCCTCGCTCGGCGGCGCGGTGCTGGCCGGACTGCTCGCCGCCGGGGGGATCGCCGAGTACGCGCTCGGCATCGGCGCCGGCGCGCAAGGTCGTTCGCTGTTGTTCGGCGCCGGGCTGGTCGTGGTGTGCCAACGGGGCGGCGCCGGGATCACCGGCGGGTTCGCCGCCGTCCGGGCCCGGGTCGACGCTGCGCTCGACGCCCGGCGGTCGCCGCCGGCCGGGTCGGCACCGACCACCGGCTGACCACGCCCACCAACCGGTCGACCGAGCGGGACGTGACCCCGAAGTCCCGCCCGGCACCCGTCGGCCCGTGATGGCGGCGGTGCGCGCCCCGGATCCCCCGGAACCAGCGCGACCGGGGCCGGTAGCCCGAATGGATCAGCAGGTGGCACCACTCGTACGCCGCGAGCGACGCCTCGGCCACGGCCACCGCCGTCCAGGCAGGGCCGATCCCGGCCCCGGCGGCGCGCGCCGCACCTCGGGCCACGATCCCCACCCCGAGCGCGTCGAGCACCGCGGCTCCGGGTCGCAGCACGACGCGGTCGAGCCGCGTCGGGTCGGCGTGATGGGCCGGATGGGCGCCCGCGAGCCAGGGGGCTCGGGCGTGCAGGACCGAGCGGTGCAGCGCCCACTCGGCGGCCGGGCGCACGGCCAGGACCGCCGCTGCAGCCGCCAGATCACCCGACCGGACCCGTCCCGCCCGGACGCGTGCGGCCAGTGCGACCATCATCGCTGCGCCCACGATGCGGGCCGAGGGTTGGCGCATCGCCACGCGCGCGACGTCTCGCCGGCGGCGCAACTCGCCCAGCGGCCGACGTGCTTCGGACACCTCGTCAGCCTGACGCATCGCCCACCCGAGCGGTAGCCCGGGCCGTCCGGCCCTTGCCGCCCGCCCTGCGCCTGCGTTCGCATGGTGCGATGGGTACACCGTTGCGGCTCAACCTCGGCTGCGCCACCCAGGTGGTCGACGGATGGGTGAACGTCGATTACGCGCCCGGCGCTCGGCTGGCCAAGCTGCCCGGGTTCGCCCGGTTGAACCGGCGGCTGCGACTCCTGCACACGGACTGGGACCCGCGAATCGTCCTCCAGGACCTCCGCAAACCGCTGGCCTGGCCGGACGGTTCGGCGGACGCGATCTACGCCTCCCACACCCTCGAACACCTCTCGCGCGAGGCCGGCCGGCGGCTCCTGGCCGAGTGTCATCGGGTGCTGCGACCCGGCGGCATCCTTCGGGTGGTGGTGCCGTCGTTCGCCTCGGTGGTCGAGCAGTACGCCACGGGGCGCCTCCCCGCCGACGAGGTGCTCGCCGGCGTCAACGCCGTCCACAGCGCCCCGAGTGTGCGCGAGATGGTCGGCCTACGCAACGGCGTGCCCCACCTGTGCCTCTACGACGACCCCAGCCTCATCCGGGCCTTCGCCGAGGCCGGCTTCGCGGCCCGCGCCCGCGCTGCGTTCGATTCCGACCTCGACGACATCACCGCCATCGAACTGGCCGAGCGCACGGTCGGGGCCGCCATCGTGGAGGGCCGGCGCAACGCCGACGCGTGAGGGCTGCCAGGCTGGCGGCGTGGAGATCGTCCCCCTCGCCGGCCGCCTCGAGCTGGCCCCGGACCTCGCGGCGTGGCACGTCGCCGAGTGGGGTCACCTCTACCCCGGGTGGACGGTGGAGGTGGCCAGGGCCGAGTTCGTGGCGATGACCGATCCGGGGGCCGTCCCGACGACGTGGGTCGCGCTCGACGACGACGGATCGCTGCTCGGGTCGGTGAGCGTGATCCCCGACGACGAACTCCCCGGCTTCGAACACCTCGGCCCCTGGCTCGCCAGCCTGTACGTCGTCCCCTCGGCCCGCGGGGCCGGCCTCGGCCGGCGCCTGGTGGCGGCGGCCGTCGACGGCGCCCGCGCCCTGGGCGTCGCCCGGCTCCACCTGTTCACCGACACCGCCGCCGACTGGTACCGGCGCCTCGGCTGGCACCCGGTGGCCGAGGCGGCCGCCAACGGACACGCCGTCACGGTGTTCACCCGCGCCACCGATCCCGATGCGCCCCGGGCCACGGTCGTGAGCCGGTGGCTGAGCGATCCCGACGTCGCCTCGGCCTACTCGTCGCTGCGCCCGGGCGGCACCCCGGCCGACCGGGCCCGGTTGGCAGCGCCGATGGCACCCGGGCTGCACCTGGCCGGCGAACACACCTCGGTCGAGTTCCCGGGCACGATGCACGGCGCGTGGCACTCCGGGGCGCATGCCGCGCAGGCCGTGCTCGCCGACGGCGCGGGCGGCACCGAGCGCGGCACCGTGGTCGTCGTCGGCGCCGGGTTGGCCGGACTCGCAGCGGCACGGGCGCTGCGCGAGGCGGGTCGCCAGGCGGTCGTGCTGGAGACCGCCGACGCGCCCGGCGGGCGTACCCGGACCGACCGATCGCTCGGCGGGCCCGTCCACCTCGGTGCGGCCTGGGTGCACGGCCACATCGGCAACCCGATCGGCGAGCTGGCCGCCACACTCGGGTACGGCTTCGGGACGCGCACCTGGGACCTCGTGGCCACCTTCGTCGACGGGCGTGAGCTGCCTGCGCCCGAGACCGCGCAGGCCGCTGCGGCCCGAGCGGCGCTCGACACCGCCCTCGAACGGGCCGCCGCCGAGGCCGACGACAGCGCCGCACTGGGCCCCGTGCTGCGGCCGATGCTCGACGCGCTCGACCCGGCCGTGCGGCCGGCCGTGGAGGCGTGGGTCCGCGGCGAGTACGAGAACCTCTACGCCGCGCCCATCGACCGGTTGTCGTTGCGCCACCGGGCCGAGCCGTTCTACCTGCCGGGCGAGGACCGGATGCTCCACGGCGGTCTCGACGAGGTGACGGCGCTGGCGGCCACCGACCTCGACGTGCGCTGCGGGGTGCGGGTCCTGGGTGTGCGCTCCGGCGACGACGCCCGCTGGGTCGTCGACACCACCGCCGGCCCGTTCCCGGCCGCGTCCGTCGTCGTCACCGTTCCCCTCGGCGCCCTGCAGGCCGGCCGCCTGCGCTTCGATCCACCGCTGCCCGACGACGTGACCGCCTCGCTCCACCGTCTCAATCCGGGTTCGGTCGCCAAGGTGTTCGCCGCCTTCGACCGGCCGTGGTGGGCACCGCGCCAGGCCCTGTGGGTGGCAGGCGCCTCCCCGGTGGCCGTGCCGCTGTGGGTCGACGTGTCGGCGTTGGCCGGTCGGCCGGTGCTGTGCGGGTTCGCGACCGGCGACCACGCCGTCGCACTCGAGGGCCTCGACGGCACCGAACGGCTGGCACTGGTGACCGCCGTCCTCGGTCCGGTGGTGGCCGCCGTCGCCGGGCGCCTAGCGTCAGGGCATGGCGACCCAGCACGTCCGGACGTTCTGCCGCATCTGTGAACCGTCCTGCGGCCTGGTCGCCGAAGTGACCGACGGTCGCCTGGCCGCCCTGCGACCCGACCGGGAGCACCCGATCACCGCCGGGTTCTCCTGCCACAAGGGGATCGCCGCGCTCGACCTGCACCACGACCCGGACCGACTCGTGCGGCCCCTTCGGCGCGACGGCGACGGCGCGTTCATCGAGACCGGTTGGGACGACGCCGTCGCCGGGGTCGCTGACGCCCTGCGCGGCGTGGTCGACCGTCACGGACCCGAGGCGTTGGCTCTGTACTCGGGAAACCCGTTGGCGTTCAACGCGCTCGGCACGCTGGCCACCGGGGCGTTGGCCACCGGCCTGGGCATACGGCGGCTGTTCTCTTCGGGCACGCAGGACTGCGCCAACAAGTTCGTCGCCTCCGAAGCGGTCTTCGGCAGCCGGAACGTTCATCCGATCCCCGATCTCGAACGGACCGACCTGTGCCTGATCATCGGCGAGAACCCTCGGGCCTCGCAGGCCAGCTTCTGGTCGATGGCCAACGTCGTGGGCGAGCTGCGCGCCGCCCGGTCCCGCGGCGCCCGCCTGGTGTTCGTCAACCCCCGGCGGATCGAGTCGCCGGATCGAGGGCTGGGCGACACGGTGCTCATCCGGCCCGACACCGACGTGTGGTTCCTCGCATCGCTGTTGTACGAACTCGACCGGCTCGGCGCCTGGGACGAGAGCGTGCTGCGGCGCCACGGCCGTAACGTCGCCGACTTGCGGTCCTTCGTCGCCCGGTATCCGGCCGAGCGGACCGCCGCGGTCACCGGCATCCCGGCCGCGGTCGTCGTCGAACTGGCCGAGGCCTGGCGCGACACCCCGCGGGCGTCGGTCCACGCATCGACCGGGATCAACATGGGCCGCCAGGGCACCCTGGCCTACTGGCTCGTGCACATGCTGTCGTTCGTGACCGGGCGCCTCGACGTCGACGGCGGCAACCTGAAGTCCGACGGCTTCTACCCCAACGCTCGCAGCGGTACCGGCGTGCCCGAGCAATCCTACGTCGACAGCGAGTTCGGCCGCCTGCGCCGCGGGTCGCTCCCGGGCACGCTGCTCAGCCAGTACGTCCTCGACGCGGATCGACCGGTGCGGGGCCTCGTGGTGATGTCGGGCAACCCGTTGCTGTCGATCGCCGGGGAGGACCGGCTGCGCAAGGCCTTCGAGCAGCTCGAGGTTCTCGTCGTGGTCGACCTCTACCGCAACGCCACCGCCGAGTACGCACACTGGGTCCTGCCCGCGACCGACATGTACGAGCGCGACGACATCAACATCGTCAACATCGGCACCTCGCATCGACCGTTCGTGCAGTACACGCCGGCGGTGGTCGAGCCGGCCGGCGAACGGCGGCCCGAGTGGTGGATCGTCGGCCGGCTGCTGCAGGCGATGGGGAAGCCGTCGGTGTTCGACTCCGACCCGGTCGACCCGTGGGCGAAGTGGCGTCACATGCTGGCCAAGGGCTGCGGGGTCGACCTGGCCGAACTGCAGGCCGGCGATCCGGTGCGCGTGCTCCCCGCCCCCACCCCGGGTCGCTTCTACGACGAGCAGGTGTACACCCCCGACGGGCGGATCGACTGCTGCCCTCCGGTGTTCACCGAGGCGCTCGCCCGCTGCGACGCGCTCTTCGCCGACACGACGGCCGCCGTGGATGCCGCCGCCGGGACACCGGCGGCGGAACGACCGCTCACGTTGATCCACAAGCGAGACGCCTGGATGCACAACTCGTGGATGGGCAACCTGGAGCGGATGAAGCGCGCCGGGCGCGACACCAACCCGTTGTTCCTGCACCCCGACGACGCTGCGGCGCGCGGTCTCGCCGCGGGCGATCAGGTACGCGTGTGGAACGACTTCGGTGAGGTGGTGGCCCCGGTGTCACTCGACGCCGAGTTGCTGCCGGGCGTCGTGGCGATGGTCCACGGGTGGGGCCAGGCGGCCAGCCCCGGGCTGCGCGTCGCGCAGCGCACCCCGGGAGTCAACGTCAATGCACTGCTCCCCATCGGCGACGGGAGTTTCGAACCGCTGTCGAGCCAAGCCCACATGACCGGCATCCCCGTCCACGTCGCTGCGGCGACCGCACCTGGAGGAACCCGATGAACAACCGCATCGTCACCGACGGCCCCGCCGACGGCTCGGCCCGGTCCCAGGGACCGAGCATGCAGGCCCTGCTTGCCGTCGACTCCCGTCCGGTCCCCAAGCCGTTGCTGGACAACGATCACGTCCATCACGGCTCGGCCGACGTACCCAAGTCCCGGTACACCTCCGCAGCGTTCGCCGAGCTGGAGAAGGAGTTCGTCTGGCGCAAGACGTGGCAGATGGCGTGCCACGTCGACGAGTTGCCCAAGCCCGGCAGCCACGTCGTCTACGACGTGGCCGACGAGTCGATCCTCGTGGTGCGCAACGCTGAGGGCACGATCAAGGCGTTCCACAACGCTTGTCTCCACCGCGGCACCAAGCTCCGGACCGACGACGGTCGGGCGGCGAGCTTCCGGTGCCCGTTCCACGGCTGGACCTGGGACCTCGACGGCCAGCTCGTGGCGATGCCGGGCTCCTGGGACTTCACCCACGTCACCGCCGACCCGACGTGCACGGGGCTGCCCGAGGTGCAGGTGGCGCTGTGGCACAACTGGGTGTTCGTGAACATGGACCCGCAGGCCGAGCCGTTCGAGACGTACGCGGCCAAGCTGATCGAGCACTTCGCCGACGGCTTCGACTACTCGGACCGCTACATCGCCTTCCACGCCGTCAAGGAGGTGGGAGCCAACTGGAAGGTCCTGATGGAGGCCTTCAGCGAGGGGTACCACGTCATCGCCACCCACCCGCAGATCGTCGAGTTCACGGGTGACGACAACAGCGAGTACTCCACCTGGCCGGGCGACAAGCACGTCAGCCGGTTCCTCAACGGCTTCGGTGTGCAGAGCCCGCACCTCGGTCCGATCCCCGAGCAACAGGTGGCCGACGCGTATCTCTCGTTCTCGCAGCGGGCGCGCGGGGTGTCGCAGGTGGAGGTGCCCGAGGGCGGTACCGCCCGACCGGTCGTGGCCGAGATCTTCCGCCAGCGTATGGGCACCCACTGGGGCAAGGACCTCACCGGCGTGTCCGACAGCGAGGTGCTCGACGCGATCCTCTATCACCTGTTCCCGGCGTTCGCCCCGTGGGCCGGTATCGGTCAACCGCTCGTGTACCGCTGGCGCCCGGGCGCCACGCCCGACACGTCGTTCATGGACGTCTACCGCCTCGCCCCGGTACCCGACGGCGCGACCGAGCGACCGGCACCGGCGGAGTGCACCCGACTGACCTTGGCGCAGTCGTGGAAGGAGGCGCCGAACATGGCCGGCCTCGCCGACGTGTTCGAGCAGGACATGGACAACCTGCCCAAGGTGCAGGCGGGCCTGAAGTCCACCGGCAAGAAGACGGTCACCTTCGGCAACTACCAGGAGAACCGCCTCCGGATGGTGCACCGCACGATCGACGACTACATCGTCCGGGGCCTCGCCGCCGAGGGCCGGAACGCCGACGAGCTCGCCCCCTTCGCGGTGCCCAAGGGCTGACCGGCGCTCAACTGTCGAAGCCGAGTCCGGTGCGGTCGAGGGTGCGTAGCCACAGGTTGCGTTTGCCCGTTCGGTCCTCACGATCGAGCGACCAGCGAGTCGCCTGGATCCCCGCCCACCGGAACGGCTCCGGCGGCCACGGCACCGGCTTGTGCTTCACGAAGTCCAGATCGGTCCGCTCGGTGCGCCGGCCTTCGAGCAGGTCGAGCATCACCTCGGCACCGAACCGCGTCGAGCCGACACCCAGGCCGGTGTAGCCCGCCGCGTAGGCCACGCGCCCGCGCATCGCCGTACCCCAGAACACGCAGAACCGCGTGCAGGTGTCGATCGCACCGCCCCAGATGTGGCTGAACTGCACTCCTTCGAGCTGCGGGAACGTCGAGAAGAAATGCTCCGACAGCTTGGCGAAGGTCTCGAAGCGCATCTCGAGCGCCGGGTCGACCTTCGAGCGGAAGTAGTAGATCGCGTCGTAACCGCCCCAGATGATCCGGTTGTCCGCCGTGAGCCGGTAGTAGTGGAACTGGTTGTTGTAATCCGAGAGGCCCTGGCGGTTCCGCCACCCGATGGCGTCGAGCTGAGCCGGACTCAACGGTTCGGTGCACAGCACGTAGTCGTAGACCGGCACGATGTAGTGCTTCATCGCTCGCAGCAGCGGGGGGAACGCGTTGGTCCCGAGGGCGACCCGGCCGGCCCGCACCCGTCCGAGCGGGGTGGTGACGAGCACGCCGACACCGTCGCGAGCGAGGTCGGTGGCCTTGGTGTGCTCGTAGATCCGCACGCCGAGCCGTTCGCATGCCGCTTTCAGCCCCCAGGCCAGGCGGGCCGGGTCGACCATCGCCGCCCGGCCCTTGCGCCACAGGCCGCCCACGTAGAGCGGCGAGTGCACCTCGGCCTGCATGGCGTCTTTGTTCAGCAGTTCCACGTCCTGGCCGAGCGCAGCGAGCTGGCGGTAGTCCTCGCGCAGTTCGCCCAGGTAGTGGTCGCCGAGCGCGACGTCGATCACGCCGGTGCGTTCGAAGTCGCAATCGATGGCGTACCGGCGGATGGTGTCCTCGATGGCGTCCAGGTTCGCGAGGCCGAGGCGCTCGAGGGTCCCCAGTTCAGTGGGGAACCGTTCCTGGCCGTTCGCGATGCCGTGGGTCAGGCTCGCCTCCATGAACCCACCGTTGCGCCCGGACGCACCCCAGCCGACGGTGTCGCCCTCGAGCAGCACCACGTCCCGGGACGGGTCGCGCTCTTTGGCGATGAGCGCGGTCCACAGGCCGGTGTAACCGCCGCCGACCACGCACAGGTCGCAGCTCTCGGTCCGTACGAGCGTCTTGTTGGATTCGGGTTCGTCGACGTCGTCGAACCAGTACGGGTACGGATCGGCATCGGCGATCGCTTCGAGATGTCGCGGGTCGATGGTCGCGTCGTCCATTGGGGTCCCACCCCGTCTCTGTTCCGTGTCGACCGGTCCGACGCGTGGCCCGGCTACGACTGATTCGTCAGTCAGTATAGGGCGGGACGGCGCCTCCGGACGTCGGATTCGTGGATCGTTCTGACCAGTGCGACCGCAGTGAGGCGCGCAGTGAGCTCGGCGGTGAGTCCTGCGGTGAGGGTCGCTGCGGACCGTGCGGCCATGCGCTCCCTCACCGATGCCATCAACGCCGACTTCGAGCACTTCTGTCGCCGACACCGCCGGCGCCGACCCGAGCAGATCCTGGCCGAGATCAGCGACCGTCACCCCGACGACGCCCGGCTGGCCCACCTGGTCCTCGAGGCCCGCCACGACGACGTGGCCGCCCGGGTCCTCGTGCAGCGGCTCGTACCGGCGCTCGTGGTCATCGCCTCCCGCCGGGCCCGCCGGGGTCTGGCGGAACCCCGGCGGGCCTTCGACGAGCTGCTCGCCACGTCCTGGATGCTCGTGCGCACCTACCCGCTCGAGCGCCGACCGGTCCGGATACTGGCGAACCTGGTCTGCGACGCCGAATACGAGACCTGGACCCGGGACGCCCGCCGCGTGCGCAACCACCGCGAGGTCGCCGACGCCGTCGAGGATCGCCCGGCCGAACCGGCGGTGCATCCGGGCGAGCAGTTGCTCGACGTCCTGGCCCGGGCACGCCGGGCCGGGGTGCCGGCCGAGACGATCCACCTGTTGGGCCGGCTGCACCTCGGCGACGGCGGCCCGGAGGAGGTGGCGGTCGAGGACGGCTGCACGTCGCGGACCATCCGCACGAGACGGCGGGCGGCCGAGCGCCGCCTGGCCGCCCTCGCCGCTGCGGGTGCCCTCGACGAGTGACCGGTGACGGCGTCACCCGGCTGCTCCGAGCATCCCGGCGGCGTGCCGGTGCCGTAGAACGGTCCGATGCGTTCGGACAACGCCCGGTTCGCCGGTCTCGCCGGTCTCGCCGGTCTCGTGAGTGCCGGCATGGCGCTGGCGGTCACGGAGGTCGTCGCCGCCTTCGGCGGTGCGGGCGCACCGTCGGTGGTGTCGGCGGTGGGGAACCGGCTGGTCGATGCGCTCGCCGCCTCGCTCAAGGACCTCGCCGTCGCGCTGTTCGGCACAGGTCACAAAGCTGCGCTGCTCGTCGGCATCGTCGTCGTGGCGCTCACGTTCGGTGCGGTCGCCGGCTGGGCGGAACGCCGCCGACGGTGGGCAGGTGCCGCCGTGATCGGCGTGTTCGCCGCCGTCGGCCTGTGGGCCGTGTCCACCGATGCGCAGGCGGCGACCGCGCTCCCGGTAGCGGCCTGCCTCATCGGCGCGGCCGCCGGCGTGGCCACGTTGCGCCTGCTGATCGGCGGCTTCCTGGCCCCGGCGGCCGGTCCGGTTCGGCCGGGGGCCGCCGGCGCCGTCGATCCGCGGGTGCGCACCCCGAGCCGCCGGGCGTTCCTCACCGCCGCCGGCTCGGTCGGCGCCGGCGCCGCCGTGCTCGCCGTGGGGTCACGGCGCCTGCGCGAGCTCGGGGCCGCCGGAGGCGCCGAGTCGGCGACCCGGGGGCTGCCGGCCCCGACACGCACCGTGGCGCTCCCTCCGGTGGCGCCGGCCCCGACCGGGCTGTCGCCGTACCTCACCCCGACGGCCGACTTCTTCCGGATCGACACGGCGCTCCTCGTGCCCCGGGTCGACGCACGCACCTGGGCACTGTCGATCACCGGACTCGTCGACCGACCGTTGCGGCTGACCTACGACGATCTCCTCGCCGCCGAACTCGTCGAGGTGCCGGTGACCATCTCGTGCGTGTCCAACGAGATCGGCGGCGATCTCGTTGGCACGGCGCAGTGGCGCGGGATCCCGCTCGGTTCGTTGCTGGACCGGGCAGGGGTTCGGCCAGAGGCGGAGCAGCTCTTCGCCCGCTCCGTCGACGGCTTCACCGCCGGATTCCCGGTCGGCGCCGTGCGCGACGGGCGCACGGCGCTGCTCGCGGTCGGGATGAACGGCGAGCCGCTGCCGACCCGGCACGGGTTCCCGGCCCGGCTGGTGGTCGCCGGTCTGTACGGGTACGTGTCGGCCGTGAAATGGCTCGCCGAGATCCGCCTGACCCCATGGGACGGTGTCGACGGCTACTGGATGCCGCGGGGCTGGTCCAAGGAAGGTCCGGTCAAGACCCAGTCCCGCATCGACGTGCCCCGAGCCGGCAGCGTGGTGACGCCGGGCCCGACGGCGATCGCCGGGGTCGCCTGGGCCCCGACGAGGGGCATCCGAGCGGTCGAGGTGTCGATCGACGGTGGGGCGTGGCAGGCCGCCCGCGTGCTGGCCGTCGCCTCCGACGAGACCTGGGCCCAGTGGGTGTTCGACGGCTGGAGCGCCGATCCGGGTCGGCACCGGATCACGGTGCGCGCCACCGACGGCACCGGGGTCGTCCAGGACGCGACGATCCGGCGGCCCGACCCCGACGGCGCCACGGGCCACCACACGGTCTCGGTCACCGTGCGCTGACCGGACGTGGACGGGGAGTGACCCCTACCCGGCGATTCGTTGACGAATCGCTGCGATACGGCCCGGGGGCGGGGGCGGGACGGCGTCCGGGTGGAAGGCGGCGGCGAGCGCCTCGACCCCATCGACGAGACGGGGCCCCGGGCGCACCGTGAACGCGTTCGCGTCGATCGCCCACACCGGCACGCCGGCCGGCATCCGGTCGAGCACCCGCTCGGCCTGCTCGACGGCATCGGCGAGACCGAACCCACACGGCGCAACCACGACGACGTCCGCGCCGGTCGCAGCGACGGCATCCCAGGAGCAGGGGACGGACCGCTCACCAGCCCGGGCCAGCACCGGTTCGCCGCCGGCGGCGACGACGAGGTCCGGCACCCAGTGACCGGCGAGGAACGGCGGATCGCTCCACTCGAGGACGAACACCCGGGGCCGGGACCGACCGGCGGTCGCCGCCGCCACGGCGTCGAGCCGGGCCCGCAGCGCGCCGAGTTCGCGTGCCGCCGCCTCCGGCGCACCGCACCGCCGCCCGATCTCGGCGATCGTGTCGAGCACCCCGTCGAGGGTGTGCGGGTCGAGCGTCACGACCTCGGCCCGGCAACCGAGGCGCCCGAGCGCATCGTCGACGTCGCCGGCGGGCAGGGCGCACACCCGGCACAGGTCCTGGGTGAGGATCACGTCGGGCTGCAACCGCCCGACCGCAACCTCGTCGAGCACGTACAGCGGCTCGCCGGCAGCGACCTTGGCCCGCACCAGGGCGTCGATCTCGCCTGCGCTCAGACCATGCGTGGGCAAACCTCCGACGACGATCTCGTGCCGGGCACGGGCCTCGATCGGTTCGTCGCACTCGAACGTGACCCCGACCAGTGCGCCGCCGAGCCCGAGCCGATAGACGATCTCGGTCGCGGACGGCAGCAGTGAGACGATCCGCACGTCGGCATCGTGTCAGCGGCGACGCCGCGGCGCCCGACCGGACCGCCGCCCTACCGGCCTCGCCGGCAGCTCGGGCAGTTCGGGCACCCGGGCCCTCGGCAGACCGTCGACCGGGATGGTGATCCCGTCGCCGTGGATGTCCTCGGGTTCACCGGCGAGTTGCTGCACCACCGGCGGCTGCTCGCGCGGCCGCTGCAGCACGTCGCGCAGGCCGGTGAGCGCCGCTGCGAGGACGGCCGCCGACGCGCCGTGACGCTGCTTCACCGCCCGAAGATCCGGCCGGTCGCCCGGCAGGAGCGGGACCACGTCGGTCGGCGGCTCGTGGGCGTCCACGCCCGTCAACGCTACCGGCGCTCAAGTCCGCACGTACCGGAAGCCGCCGAAGCGGCGACGCAGGGCGACCGTGTCGGGGCGAACGCGATCGGGTGCCTCGCCGTCGACGAGCACCCGGGCGACGAGTTCGGCCACGGCGGGCATGTCCGCCGGCTCCATCCCCCGCCGGGCCAACTCCTGTGTGCCGAGCCGCAACGCGTTGGCCTCCCCGGCGAACGGGGCCGGCACGCCCGGGATCCCGATCGACGACGTGAGCACGTTCGCCGGTTCGAGCCGGCGGGCGGCCGAATCGCCGCCGCCCCACCGTTGCGCAGGAACGGCAACGTGCTGGCTCGCCGTCGGCCCCTTGCCGGCGACGTCGAGCACGGGCACCCCGCGCGCGGCCAAGGCGGCGGCGAGCGCCCGGGCATCGGCGATGCAGGCATCGGCATAGTCGGCGCCGAACTCGAGCAGGTCGGTCACCGCCAGGCCGAGCGCGGCGGTGCGGGCGAGGTCGAAGTTGGCGGTGAGCCCCGGATACGCGATCCGGTCGAGCCGTTCGGCCAGCGCCGGGTCGTCGGTGGCGACGAAGCCGGCGGGCGGGCCACCGAAACTCTTGTAGGTGGACCCGGTCATCAGGTGCGCGCCTTCGGCCAGGGGTTGCTGGAACCGCCCGCCTGCGATCAGGCCCCCCATGTGGGCAGCGTCGTACAGCACGAAGGCGCCCACCTCGTCGGCGACGGCACGGACTCCGGCGACGTCGTAGGGGTGCAGACACATCGAGCCGGCGACGACGAGCAGTCGAGGCCGCAGCTCCTGGGCTCTGCGCCGCAACGCCGGCACGTCGACGTCCATCGTCACGGGATCGCACGGCAGGTCGTGCACCTCGAGCCCGGCGAGACCGGCCGCCCCGACCGCATGATGCGTCGGGTGGCCGGCGAACGCGTCGGAGAACGCGAGGATACGGTCGCCGGGCCGGCAGGTGGCATAGAACGCGTAGAGGTTCGCGAGCGATCCCGACCCGACACGGGTCTCGACGTACCGGCAGCGCAGCAACCGGGCGAGCAGCGTCGACACGAGCACCGAGAGCTCCGCCGCATCGTCCATCCCGCGGTTGTAGGTGTCGCCCGGCGGGCCGAGATTCGGGCGGCTCCCGATCGGCGAACCGAGCAGCCGCGCGAGACCGGGGTTGGGCTCGTTCGTGCCGGCGTACAGCACGAGGCAGTCCTCGAGGTGCCGCTCCTGGCGGTCGACGAGGCGGTGGATCGCCTCCCGGGCCGCCCCCGGTGCGAGCCGGGCGGCCTCGGCCTCGTGGCGGTCCTGGAACGAGCGGGCGGCGGCGGACAGCCACGGTCGATCGGTCATCGGCGACGAGCCTGCCACGGCGCGGCGGCCGTCTGGCATCCAGTCGTTGCGCCGCAGCACGATGGCGCCATGCGTGCCGCCGAACGGTGGGCCGAGGCGCTCGCCGCCTGGGCCATCCCCGACGAGATCCTCGCTCAGGCCCCCGTGCCACCGTGGGTGCACCCACCAGCGATGTTCCGCCTCGACGACGACGCCGCGACCATGCCGGCAACCCCGTCGTTCCGGCTCGCCTCCCAGGTGCTGCGGGCGGGCGGGACCGTCCTCGACGTCGGCTGCGGCGGTGGCCGGTCCTCGATCCCGTTGGGGGCCAACCGGGTCACCCACCTGACCGGGGTCGACGAGCAGTCCGCCATGCTCGAGCAGTTCTGCACCGCAGCCCGGGCCGCCGGCATCCCGGTCGACACCGTGCAGGGGCGCTGGCCCGACGTCGCCGCCGACGCCCCGGTCGCCGACGTCGTCGTCTGCCACCACGTCGCCTACAACGTCGCGGCCATCGAGCCGTTCGTGCGGGCGCTGACCGAGCACGCCCGGCGACGGGTGGTCGTCGAACTGCCCGAGCGCCACCCGACCTCGCCGTTCAACCCGCTGTGGCAGCGGCTCTGGGGGTTGGAGCGCCCCACGGAGCCAACCGCTGCGCTGTTCGTCGCCGTCGTGCGCGAGACCGGCGTCGTGCCGGTCGTCGAACGGTGGCAACGCCTGCCGAGGCGCGAGTCCGGGGACCGTGACGCCTACATCGCGTTCGCCCGCACCCGGTTGTGCCTCACCCCCGACCGCGACGCCGAGGTGGCTGCAGCGCTCGACGAGGTCGGGCCGCTCGAGTCGCTGTCGATGGTGACGGTGGCCTGGAACCCGCGGTAGTCGGCCTGCCTACGCACCCCGGCCGGGGTCGGAGAGCACACCGGCGAAGGCCGCAGCGAACGGCTCGTAGCCCGGCGCGACCAGCGGCCAGGGTCGTACCCGCTCGAGCACCTCGGCGAGTCCGAGCGCAAGCCCGTCGGCGAAGCGGGGGGCCACCACCTGGAGACCGAATGGAACGCCGGCGTCGTCGAGGCCGAGCGGAACACTGACGCACGGGTGGCCCGTGTAGTTGAGCTCCGGGGTGTTCAGGCCGATCGACGGATCCCCGGTGACCGCGCCGGCGCGATCCCACACGGGCCCTTCGGCCATCCACGACTGCACGTTGGCCGTGGGGACCACGAGGACGGTACCGGGGGCGAGCAGGTCGTCGAACCGGGCCGAGACCTCGTGCCGGCGGCGCGTCGCAGCGAGATACTGGGACGCGGTCACCGAGGCTCCGAACTCGAGCTGGAACCGCAGCGACGGCTCGAAGTCGGCCCACTGGTCGCGCACGTCCTCGAGGCTCTGGGCCAGTTCGGCCGCCGACATCGTGAACCAGTCGCGCGCCACCGTGGAATCCGATGGAGCGGCCCCCCGCTCCACGACGACCCCGTCAGCGGCGAGGGCGGCGAGCGCGCCCTCGAAGGCCGATTCGATCACCGGGTCGACGTCGGCGCGAAACGTCCGGCACGCCACCACCCGCGCCGGCCGGACGGGGGTGAGCGCCACCCCCGGCAAGGACAGCCAGTCACCCCGAGCCGGTCCGAGCGTGACCGAGGCTTCGGCGACCACGTCGGCGACGGTCGACCCGGTGGCGCCCTGGGTGGAGAACCCGATCCATCGCGGGAGGACGTTGCGGCCGATGGCCCCCATCGACGGCTTGTAGCCGACGAGTCCGCAACAGCTCGCCGGGATCCGCACGCTGCCCCCGCCATCGGAGGTGGTTGCGAGCGGCGCCAACCCGGCGGCGAGCGCTGCGGCCGACCCGCCCGAGGAACCTCCGGGCGAACGCTGCAGGTTCCACGGGTTGCGGGTGGGGCCGTAGAGCGTGTTGGTGGTGACGGCCTGATGGCCGAAGGCCGGGGAGTTCGTGCGTCCGACCACGATCGCCCCGGCGGCGCGCAAGCGAGCGACCACGGTGTCGTCCACGGTGTCGGGCGGGGCGTCGGCGAACATCGGGTGCCCCATCGTCGTACGCATCCCGGCGCAGCGGGCCATGTCCTTCACGAGCAGCGGCAGGCCGGCGAGGACCCCGGTGCGGGGGTGCTCCCGAGCCTCGGCGAGTGCTTCATCGGCCCGCAGTGCCACCACGGCGTTGAGCGGAGCGGCGGCCTCGATGCGGCGCAGGCTTTCGGCGACCATCTCGACGGGATCGAGGATTCCGGCGCGGACGGCGGCGGCCAGTTCGGTCAGCATCGGCGCATCGTAGGCAGCGCAGGTGGCCGTCCTGCAGGGGCGGCGCCGAGCTCAGGCCCCGGCCAGCGGCTCCCGGTCGCCGAGGGTGCTGAGGGCATCCGACTTCCGCAAGGTGCGGGGCCCCATCAGCTTCGCCAGCAGGTGGTCGCCGGCGGTGACCGGCGGGTACTTGGCCGGCCGGTCGGCGCTCACGCACGTCGGGAGACACTCGACGAGGAAGTCGTAGTTCGCCTCGTGGAAGAACGCGATCGAGCGCCGCCGGAACGGTCCCCCGGTGCCCGGCGGCGGCGGCACCACCCGGTGGACCGTCGCGAGCCAGCGGTCGTTGGTCCACTCGGCGAGCAGGTCGCCGAGGTTGACCAGGAACGAGCCGGGCCGGGGTACGACGTCGTGCCAGCTCCCGTCGACACCCAGGATCTGCAGGCCCGGGACCGGGTCGGCGAGCAACACGGTGCACGAGCCGTAGTCGCTGTGGGCCCCCATGCGCATCTGGCCCGGCTCGGCCTCCGGCGCGCCGGCACGCCGCTCGAAGTTGTTCGCGCGCATCACGTTCGGGGCCTTGTCGTAGCTCGGAACGAAGAACTGCTCGGGAAGGCCGAGGGCGACGGCGAAGATGTCCATCAGGCGCTGCGCCAACGAGCAGGCAGCCGCGAAGTAGGCGACCCACACCTCCCGCAGTTCCGCGGGACGCTCTGGCCAGATGTTCCGGGCGAAGAACCCCTGGGCATGGTCGGCGAAGTAGGGGTCGTCCTCGGGCCAGCCCTCGACGCCCATGTTGAACGCCTCGAACAGGTCCGGCTTGGTGTCCAGCCCCAGGCTGTAGGCCAGCGCCTCGCTCCCGAGCCGGGCGTATCCACGGTTGATCGCCGGACTCGGCGGCACGTAGCGGAGTTTCTCGTCCTCCGGCAGGTCGAAGAACTCGCTCGTCACCGCCAGCATGCGCTCGATCAGGCCGGGGTCGACACCGTGCCCGGTGACCTCGAGGAATCCGACGGTTCGACAGGCCTCGTCGATCTCGGCGGCGAGGGCCGCCCGGACCTGTGGGTCCCCGGAAGCCCAGCCGGAGAGGTCGATGGTCGGAACGATCGAGCGCATGGTTCCATCCTTTCAGCGCGCACCACGGACGAACGGTACGGCGAGCGCTCTCGGGGTGCGGCTGTCCCGGGCCCGCAGGAGCAAGGCCGCAAGCGTCACGACGTACGGCAACGCAAGGAGCACCTCGTAAGGCACTGCCGTCGAGGTGCCCTGCAGCCGGAGCTGAGCGGCGTCACACAGGCCGAACAGCAGCGCGCCGAGCACACACGGGAACGGACGCCATCGGGCGAACACCACCAGCGCGAGAGCGACCCAGCCTCGGCCCGCAGTGACGTCCCGGATGAACAGTCCGAGCGGTCCGCACACGAGCACGGCCCCCGCCAGGCCGGCCAGCGCCGACCCGACGGTGGTTGCGAGTACCCGCAGGCGGGAGACGCGGTAGCCGAGTGCGTCGGCAGCCTCCGGCGTCTCCCCGGCAGCGTCGAGCGCCAGGCCGATCGTGGTGCGAGCGAACAGGAACCACACCCCGGTGAGCACAGCGAACAGAACGAGCACCAACGGCCACATGGAGATCCGTTCGATCGATGGCGGGAGCTGCCCGATCGCGTAGCTGCGCTGGAACAGGTACGTGGTCGCCGACGACGCAAGCAGCGTGAAGGCCAGACCGCTCACGATCTGATTGGCCCGGACCGTCACGACCACCAGCGCGAAGCCCGCCCCGCACACGGCGCCGGTGACGAGCCCGGCGAGCAGGCCGATCCAGGGTGACCCCGTTGCACGGGTCGCGCTGTAGCCGGCGAACGCGCCGGACAACATCATCCCCTCGAGCCCGAGATTGAGCACACCGGCCCGCTCGCCGATGAGCGCGCCGAGTGCCGCCATGGCCACCGGCAACGCGAGGCGGACACCAGCGGTCAGCGTGGCCAGGGTCAGCAGGGTGCTCATGGGCGACCGTTCGACCAGCGCTCGGCGAGCGCGTCACCGGCGACGAAGAACACGATGATCAGCGCCTGGATCACCCCGACGGTCGACGACTGGATTTCGTAGGTGCGTTCAGCGGCGTCGAAACCGATCGTGAGTGCCGACAGTCCCAGCCCGGCGACGAGCACACCGATGGGGCGGAGCCGTCCGAGCAGGGCGACGACGATGGCGGTGTAGCCATACCCGGTCGCGAACGCCGGGTTGAGCCGAGTGGTGACGCCGGCGACCTGGACGTACCCGGCGAGACCGGCGAGGGCGCCGCACACGACGAGCACCAGGAGGGTGGTGCGGGCCACGGCGGTCTCGTTCGCCGAGAGGGCATCGGCGTTGTCGCCGAGCACCGCCACGCGATAGCCGGCCCGGGAGCGAGCGAGCGCTAACGCCACGACGGGAACCGCAACGAGCGCAAGCAGGAAGCCGAGGTGGACCTCGAGTCCGGGCACGATCGGCAACGCGGCGTCGCCGATTACACGGGACTGCGGGGTGAAGGCTTTCGGGTCCTTGATGCCGACCCTGACCGCCCAGGCGAGCAGGGCCAGCGCGACGTAGTTGAGCAGTAGGCCGGTGATGACCACGCTGGTGCCGAATCGGGCAAGGAGCAGACCCGTCACGGCGGCCCATACGGCCCCGCACGCTGCGGCAACGAGGACCGAGGACACGACGAGCACCGGGCCTGGCAGCTCGCGCACCCCATCGGCCGTGGCCCACGCGACCGCAACCACCGCACCGACGACGTACTGACCCTCGGCGCCGATCGTGAACACCCGGGCCTGATAGGCGACGGCAAGCCCAAGCCCCAAGAGCACGAACGGGGTGGCTTGCACTGCGGTGTCCGCCAGGCCACGGTCGAGGACGAACACGCCTCGGAACACCTCGCCGTAGACAGACAGCGGCGCCACCCCGTCGACGGCCATGAGCACGCCGCCCACCGAGAGCGCTGCCAGCACCGCAGCCATCGGCACCACGATGGACACGACCTGGGAGCGGCGCTGCTCGATGCGCACCAAGCGGCCGAGCGCCTCGTCGGCGGTGGCGAGGACGCTCATGCGCCACCGGCCATGGCGAGACCGATGGCGGCCCGGTCGAAGGGTGGGAGGAACGGTCCGGCGAGGCGACCCTCGACAGCCACGAGGATGCGATCGGCCACGGCGAAGAGCTCGTCGAGTTCGGCGCCGAACCACACCACTGCGCTGCCGGCGTCGGCCGCTTCGACCACCCGGGTGGCGATGGTCTCGGCTGCCCCGGGATCGAGGCCTCGGGTCGGGTAGCAGGCGATGACGGTCCGTGGGGCCTCGGCGAGCTCCCGAGCAAGCACGAGCTTTTGCGCGTTGCCGCCCGACAGGCTGGCGGTCCGGGCCCCGGGGCCGGCGGCGCGCACGTCCCAGCGAGCGATCGGCTCGGCCGCCTCACGGTGCCGGACCCGTAGGGCACGGCGCCACGGGCGGCTACGTCCGAGTTCGAGGCTGTCGGCCAACGAGAGCCCACGGGCCAGCCCGTAGCGGTAACGGTCCGACGGTATGTAGGCGATGCCGGCGCCGATCCGATCCGAGGCACAGGTCGGACCGTAGAGACGAGCCGTCGCCGGTTCATGGCGGCACCGTTACGACTCTGTGAACCAGATAGCTGGCAGCAATCAGGCGCTCACCCGTGGGCGCGACCGGTGTTGACGAGGAGCACTTCGGCGCCGACGGCGCGCCCGACGCGCCAGCGGTGCGGGATCGTGCTGCGGTGCCAAGCGGAATCCCCTTCGCCGAGTTTCACGGTCTGACCCGAACGCAGCTCGACGACGAGCGTTCCGGCGAGCACGTGGACGAAATCCTCGCCTTCGTGCTCGAACCAGTCGCCCGCCCACTGCCCCGCCTCGATCGAGATCCGGTGGACCTCGAGAGCCCGGCCCGGGCCTCCGACGACGAGACGCGAAAGCGCTGCGCCAGCGACCTCGTCGACCGGGGTGGCGATCCCCCGCCCGGCCCGGGACACCTCGATCTCGATGTCCGGCCGGGGCGGGAGCAGGTCTGGCGGCGCCACGCCGAGCGCGTCGGCGAGCCGATAGAGCGTGGACACGCTCGGCAGCGACCGCCCGTTTTCGATGTTCGAGAGGAATGGCTGGGACAGCTCGGCCTTCTGCGCAAGCTCCCGCATGCTCAGACCTGCTCGCGACCGGGCGACGCGTACGGCAGCGCCGACGGCGACGGCAACGGGGTCCGTGTCGAGTTCCTCCATGCAGCACCATCATTACCGCGGTACTTGCGATAGCTGGAGATTATCGGGATGATGCGGTCATGCTCCCCGTCATCGACGTGTCTGCATTCGCTACGGGTTCGAGCTACTGCAGCGTGGAGGCCGTCACCGCCGGCCAGGCGATGGACGACACGTGCCGGGAGCTGGGTTTCCTCCTGATCACCGGTCACGGCATGCGCCCCGAGACCAAGGCGGCGATGCTGGCCGCAGCGAAGGCGTTCTTCGACGAGCCGGCCGCTGCGAAAGAGGCGATCTCGATCGGCCGGTCACCATGCCATCGCGGGTACGTCGGCATGGGCGCCGAGACGCTCGACGATGCCAACACGATGGCCGGTGACCTGAAAGAGACCCTCGACACCGGCAACGAGGACGGTCCCGACCACCCCGAGGTGCTGGCCGGAACGCCGTTGCACGGGCCGAACCAGTTCCCTGACACCCCGGGGTTCCGGGCCGCATGGGAGGCGTACCGCACCGAGGCGGTCGAGGCGGCACTTCGGGTGCAGCGCGGGCTCGCCGTCGGACTCGGCCTGCCGCCGGAATTCTTCGAGACGCTCGGCGGCGACACCCTCTACAACCTTCGGATGATCCACTACCCCCCGGCGGAGCGCTGCACCCCCGGCGCCGACCAACTCGGGTGCGGGGCACACACCGACTACGGCACGATCACGGTGCTCGCCGACGACGGGGTCGGCGGTCTGCAGGTGCGCACCCGGGACGGGTCGTGGATCGACGTGGAGATCCCCGGGGACATGCTGGTGGTGAATCTGGGTGACCTCATGGCGATCTGGACCAACGACCGGTGGGTGTCGAACCCCCACCGCGTCGTGAACCCGCCGGGCCGCGACCGGTACTCGATCCCGCTGTTCGTCACCCCGCCGTTCCACACGCGCATCGAGGCCCTACCCACCTGCGTCCCCGAAGGCACAGCACCGCATCACGGCCCCCTCGTGGCCGGCCCGTACTTGCTGTCGCGCTTCGACGGCACCCACAGCTACCGCAACACCCTCCTGGAGGAGCACAACCGCGACGTCGCCGCCCACCTGTCCTGAGCTCTGCCGGAGGCGGCTGTGCTAACCAGATCGGTCGGGACAGGACCGGGGAGATCGTGACGATGAGCGGACGGTTGACGGGCAAGGTCGCAGTGGTCACCGGCGGTGCGTCGGGGATCGGGGCCGCGACCGCACGGCGCTTCGCCGCCGAAGGGGCCCGGGTGGTGATCGGCGACCTGCAGGACGCGCCCGGCGCGGATCTCGCCGCCGCCCTCGGCGACTCGGCGTGCTACCGGCATGCGAACGTCGCCCGGGAAGGTGACGTCGCCGGGCTCGTCACCGAGGCCGTCGAGCGGTGGGGGCGCCTCGACGTGCTGTTCAACAACGCCGGCTTCGTCGGAGCCACCGGCTCGTTCGACGACACGACCGAGGCCGAGTACGACCTGACGATGGACGTGTTGCTCAAGAGCGTGTTCTTCGGCATCAAGCACGCAGCTCCGGTGATGCGGGCGCAGCGCAGCGGTTCGATCGTCTCGACGGCGTCGGTGTGCGGGCTCACCCCGTCCATCGGTACACACCTGTACAACGTGGCCAAGGCCGGGGTCGTGATGATGACGAAGTCGCTCGCGCTCGAGCTCGCCGAGCACGGGATCCGGGTGAACTGCGTGTGTCCCGGCTACGTCGCCACCGGTCTCGCCGCCGGCGGGTCCCTAACGGACCTCGGTCCGGAGCGCACCGCCGAACGGCTCGCGGCGACGCGAGCCCGCATGGCGAGTTCGCAACCGATCCAGCGCATGGGAGAGCCCGACGACGTCGCCGCGCTGGTCACCTGGCTTGCGTCGGACGAGTCGGCGTGGATCACGGGTACGGCCCAGGTGATCGACGGTGGGCTCACACTGGGCAAGCCGTGGCGCAAACAACCCTCGACGGTCACCGCGCATCGGCCGCTCGCCGGCGCGTGAGTCGGGCCGGCGGACGGCTCAACCCGCTGGACGATCCAGCTCCTGCGGGGTCCAGAATCCCGGCAGCGGCCGATGGCAGCCGCCCCCGGCGCCGTAGCGACCGAGCCGCCCGACAGCGTCGGGGGCGCCCAGGTCGATCACGTCGAAGCAGGTGACCGGCCCGGCGGCCCGAAGGGCGGTGTCGCCCTCGCTGCGGCGCTTCGGAAGGTTCGTCGTGAGCAGCACCCACGGCACTGCACCACGGGCCGACCGCAGCGCCGCACCCCGGCCGAGCACCCGCCACACGGTATCGGTGCGGTGCAGGCCGCCGCGGTGGCTCGTGAACGGGCCGGCCACCTCGAACCACCAGGGCGCGCCGGCGGCGTCGACGGCGACGACGTCGACCGCGACCCCGGTGGCGCGGATCCGCCGGGCGCGGTCGGTGATCGTGAAGCCGGCTGCGGTGAGGGCCTCCTCGGCGACCTTCCCCGCGGCCTTACCGTCCCGTAGCGCAGCGGGGACGCCGGCCCCGCCGGTGTCGGGGATCGCCGTGCGGGCCTCGTCCACCCGGCGTCGGGCGATCGCCACGTAATCGGCGTCGAGGTCGTAGCCGACGTAGCGCCGCCCCAGGCGCGCCGCGGCGACGAGCGCAGAGCCGCTGCCCATGAACGGGTCGAGCACGAGATCGTCGGCGTAGGTGTAGAGCCGGATGAGTTGCTCGGGCAGCTCCACCGGGAACGGGGCCGGGTGGCCGACGCGGCGGGCGCTCTCGGCCGGGATCTGCCAGACGTCGAGCGTGAGGGCGAGAAAATCCTCCGTGAGGACCGTGCTCGCGTGCGGCAGACCCTCGGCGGCGCGCCGTTTGGCCGGGCGGGCCCGGTCGAACCGGCCCTTGCTCGCGACGACGACCCGCTCGGTGATGTCGCGCAGCACCGGGTTGGCTGCGCTGCGGAACGAACCCCATGCGCACGAACCGCTCGCACCCTCGCCCTTCTGCCAGATGAGCTCCCCGCGCAGCAGCAGCCCGAGGTCGTGTTCGAGGATGCGGATCACGTCGGCCGACAGGCTCCGGTACGGCTTGCGGCCGAGGTTGGCGACGTTCACCGCGATGCGCCCGCCGGGTTCGAGCGTGCGCACGCACTCGGCGAACACCTCCGTGAGCATCTGCAGGTACTCGAGGTAGGACGAGGGGACGCCCGCTCGCTCGAGTTCCTCCTCGTACTGCTTGCCGGCGAAGTACGGCGGTGACGTGACGACGAGGGCCACGGAGCCGTCTGCGACCGCGTCCATGTTGCGGGCATCGCCGTGCACGAAGGGTTCCGCCACGGGAACCGGCGCCAGAACGGTGTCGTCCTGCGACAACTCGGGCGCCCGGAACCGTTCGTAGAACCCGGACGCGTCGTGGCTCTCCCGGGCTCCGACCCCGAAGTTCGACGTGCTCGTGCGACGGCGCTCCCGCATCGACCCTCCTGGCCGGCGGCATCGTACCCGGCGCTCGGACCCGCTGGGCGAACACACGCGCGAGGCGACGGGAGACCACGTCGGCGTGGCACCCGCCGTTACCGGAACCCCGGCGCCACCGGCCATGCTGCGCCCATGGCCCTTTCCCGTGACCTCGCCCTCACCGACGCCGAGCGCGACGAGATCCTCGCATCGGAGTGGAACATGCGCATTGCGACGGTGTCCCCGTCCGGTCGGATCAACGCAACACCACTGTGGTTCGCATGGCACGGCGGGAAGATCTGGTCCTACTGCCGGGGCCGCAAGGTGGAGAACCTCCGCCGGAACCCCCAGTGCACCGTGCTCGTCGACCGAGCCGTGCGCTTCCACGAACTGCAGGGGATCATGATCCAGGGCACGGCGACGATCCTCGAGGACGCTGCGGCCGAGGCTGCGGACCCGGCGCTCGGGACGGTGCGCGAGATCATGGGCCGCAAGTACCACGGCGGTCACGGCGAGGAGCCGGCGGGTGAGCCCACGCCGATGGCGGCCTCGGCGCGCGGGCGCAGCTGGCGATGGGTGGCGATCACGCCCACCCACATCGTCACCTGGGACAACACCAAGATTTCCCGCTGACGCGCCCGGCCGGCCCGCAACGGCGACGGCCCCGATCCCGGCGACCGCACGCAGGCGGGCATGGGCGAGAACGGTAGGCCAGACGAACAGCCCCGTCGCCAGGATGCCGGCCGCGGCGACGAGCGCGCCACGCTCATGTCCAAGGGCCTCCTCACGCGCGCAGGACGCAACCGACGCGCGCGCCTACCGGGTAGAGCCGACCGCCGACGGGCTGGCGCTGGTCGTGCCCGCCGTGAAGGCCGTCGACGAGGCCGACGATGCGCCGCCGATGCGGGCGACCGGGTGGCCGGCGCTTGCACCGTCGACACCACGGGCCCGGCGATCGCCTGGGTGAACGTGCCCTCGACCATCGAGGCGGGCAAGACCTTCACGGCGACGTTCTCGCTGAGGAACCCGAGCAACGTCGACCCGCAATCCCCCAACGTGCGCATCGGCGGTGCGCCGGGCTGGATCGTCAACTGGTGCGGCTTCCCGGTGCTGGTCACGCGCACCTCGGGCCCCGCGGTCGACGGCATCTGGTCGGTGAGCTGCGCGGTGCCGGCCACCGCCGTCACCGGCTCGTACTCGCTGTTCGTCGCGGCGCAGGACTTCTTCGGGAACTCCACGATGCTCAGCCCGGCGCCGACGAAAGGCGAGTTCGACCTCACCGGCGGGAACGCCGACGACAACGCCAACAAGCGCTTCGAGCCGAACGCCACCTTCACCGTCGGCTGAGCCGGCCCCCTGCGCCTCCGCCCGCCGGGCGCTCAGTCCCGTTGCTCCATTACCCGGCCGTGGATCTCGAGCGCCAGGGCGTGGACGGCGCGGGTGAGCTCGGTGTTGGCCCGCAGTTCGGCCTCCTGGGCGACGAAGTCGTGGTCGGCCTTGGCCTGCTGGAAGGCACTCTGGCGGTTCTGGCCGATCATCACGAACGCCGACAGGAAGATCGCCTCGAGCGAGACGACCAGCGTGAGCTTGGGCCACGGGTCCGATTCGACGAGGAGCATCCACACGGCGAACACGACGGCGTGGAGGTAGACGAACGGCATCGACCCGGCGAAGGCGGTGATGGCGTCGGCCAACCTGAGCTGTGCGTGGGATGCGCGGTGGCGCTTGTGGGCTTCGACGACGGGATGGTGACCGGCGGTGCGATGCGGGCCCATGGGGCGGCTCCCTGCTCGAGTGGTGAGACCCCAGTGTGCCCCCACCGGCCGGTGCCGGTGCCGGGTGCTCAGGCGGGCTCGTTCACCCACGACGCCGAGCTGAGTGCGCCGGCCGTTTCGGTCCGGCGGCCCATCTCCCGCAGCCACCGGCCATGGGCGCGCACTGCGGCCCACACGCCTGCGTGGACGTGGTACTCGACGCCGTGGACCCGGCATTGCTCCCGGAAGCGGCGGGCGACGGCGGCGTAGGCGGTGTGGGGCAGACGGGGCCCGAGGTGATGCTCGATCTGGTGGTCGAGACCACCGACCAGCCAGCGGAACACCCCGCCGAGCACGGGCGAGGAGTCGACGTCACAGGTCGTACGCAACTGGTGCAGCGTGAAGTCGTCGCCGCGCCGGGGCGCGTCGGCGTCGGCGAACGCCGACTGCGCGGTGCAGTGCGCGAGCTGGAAGGTGACGGCGAGGACGAAGCCGACGGCCCACGAGCACACGAGATAGGCGGTGAGCACCACCCACCACGAGTTGAACACGAGGGGCAGCAGGACCGCCCAGCCGAGGTGGAACAGCTTGCCGGCGACCACGCGGGCGACCACGCCGGCGGTGACCGGCCGGCGGATCGGCCGGCCCTCCATTCGCTTCGTCACCAAGCTGACCACGTCGCTGACCAACAGGTTCTTCAACGCCAAGAAGCCGTACAGGGGCCACAGGTAGACGTGCTGCGCCCGGTACCACGGCTGCCACGGTTGCGACGGGGCCAGCCGGGCCAACGGGCCCAGGGCGAGGTCGGAGTCGTACCCGACGACGTTGGTGTTGCCGTGGTGCAGCGTGTTGTGCTGGATGCGCCACAGCCAGCTGCTCGCCCCGAGCGCGTCGGAGCTGTAGGCGAGCGTGGCGTTGAGCCAGCGGAGCCGGGAGAACGCGCCGTGGTTGGCGTCGTGCATGATCCCGGTGCCGACGGCGATCAACGACACGACCAGACCGACGCCGCCTGCGAGGCGCACCGGGATCGGCCAGTTCGACAGCACGAACGTGGCGAAGCTGATTGCGAAGAGCCCGAGGATCACGAGGGCTTTGCCGTGCAACCGCTTCCGAGCGCTCGCCTCCTCCGCCGGGGACGGCTGGACCGCACGCCACAGCGCGCTCGACAAGGCGCTCGGCGTCACGGCGGTGACTCCAGGAGAGATCGAGACGGACATGAGCCACCCTTCGGGATCGAGCGGCTCAGCAGGAGACGGCGGCGAAGGACACTCGTCGAACCATCGGCAAACCAAGGAGCGCTGTGCGGCCACGCTATCGGCGGCCCACCGGCTTCGGCGCTGCATCGTCCCACTCGCCGCCGCCCGCCGGGATCGGGTGGTGGTGGCATGGCGCGACGAGGGCGAGGTCGGACCAGGCGGCGGGTGGGGAACCGCCCGGGTGGGGGTACGGTGACGGTCCAGTCCTTGGTCGCGACGCCTGCCCTTCGCAGAGCCCGACGCCTCGCCCAGGCCGTTCGGAAGGCGAGTCGTGATGTTGACGTTCCAGTGGAACAGCCTGCGGGTCGGTGATCGTGTGATCGTCCACGACGACGAGCTCCCGGGCCTGCCCCTCCAGCCCGGTGTCGTCGCCGACATCCAGACGCACCGGCGGTGCACAGACGTGGCCGTGCGCATCGTGACTCCCGGGGTCTCGCACGTGTGCCATCCGCGACGCCAGGCCGTGCACCTCGCACCGCTCGACCCCGACGACGTGTGCTGGCGGTGCATCGAGGCGGCCAAGCAGCGGCCGACGCCGTCGCTGACGCGCTGCTCACGCTGCCGCAAGGATTTCACCGGCCCCCGGGATCCGGGAGCGGCGTCGGGGTGGTGGCTGTGCGACAGCTGTCAGGCCATCCTGATTCCGTCGGGCCGACGACCCCGCTGATGGCAGGACGATCGACGGCGGATCGCAGGGCCCCACGGGGTTCGCGTCGGTAGCGGCGGCCGGCCTCGGCCAGACGTGGTGCAGCGAGTACGGCACTCCGTGAGCTTCCGATGCGGAACGGGAGGGATTCGGCGGATGTCGACGTTTCCCCTGGCCACCGGCTTGATGAGCTGGCCTTGGCAGTGACGCCGGCAGTAACGAGCGACAGCCGTGGGGGTTCGTCGGTGGTGTTCGACGACTAGCGGCCCCGCAACGCGGCGACCGAGCGGGGAAGCCCGGAGCGCGTGAGATGGTCGAGCAACTCGTCAACGCTCATCGGCGGGTTCCGAAGGGCTGCTGCCTGCGCATCGAGCACGCGAAAGATCGTCGCCGGTGACAGGTCGACGAGATGGAGCAGAAACTCGTCGGGGGTCTGAGCTTCGATGTTGTAGGACCGGAGCACGTCAGCCGGGAAGTCGCTGAGGTTCTCGGTGACGATGACTTGGGAACCGGAGCGAATGGCGACTGCAACGACGTGTCGGTCGTTGGGGTCGGGCAGGTGGAGGCCATCGAGGAGCCGCTCGTAGCCGGTGGTGAGGCAGTCAGGGACCGCCTCGCACATCAGTTGACGGGTGCGGGCCAATTGGGCTTCGGTCAGGTCGGGCCGACGGCGCAGGATCGAGCGGACCATCTCGTCGAGGATGTCCGTGCTCCAGTGAGCGCGGAACAGACCGGTGGTCGCAAGCCGGATGAGGAGATCTCGTAGCCCCGCCGGGTGCAACACGCACGCGTCGTAGGTCGCGTCGAAGGCCACGCCAGCCTTCCTGGCTCGCTAGTAGTCCAGGCCGATGCGCTGGGCTTCGCCGGTGAGTTCGTCGGCGATGGCGCGACGCTCGGCGTCGTCGACGCGTTTGTACGCCAGGAGATCGGCGAGCAAGACGCGGCGGCGGTTGCCAACGCGTCGGAACGGCAGTTTGCGTTCCTCGAGGAGCTTCACCAGGTACGGCCGCGAGACGTTCAACACATCCGCAGCCTGCTGAGTGGTGAGTTCGGCGTGTACGGGTGCCACGGTCACCGCGTTGCCATTGGCGATCTGGGTGAGTATGTCGACAAGCAGTCGCAGCGCGTGGCCGGGAAGCTGCACGACGGTGCCGACGTCGTTGGCCTGCAGCGACACCGGAACGTCCGCGAGTTCGGGGTGTTGGCGGAGGAATCGCTCGAGGATGGCCACAGCCTCGGCCGCCTGAGTGGCGGTGTGCTCGTCGGGGACGGTGAGTTGGTGGTCGAGAAGTGCAGATGCCACGGTCGTGTCTCCTTGCGGCGCAGGCAGGTTGGCGCTAGTCGAAGCATACGAAGTATTCGAAATACCCGCAACACAGGTTCCGACCCCACGAACCGTTGACACCGACAGCACACCCACTGACGGAGAGCCACCGTCCACCTTTGGTGATTTTCTGTGTAATGAACCCCGATCCGAGCCGTGCAGGCTCACACCGGCACGGCTTGAGGGCTCACGCGAGCCGGGCCCATAGTCGCTGGGCCACAGCACCGTGATGGTGCCGTCGGGGTCGTCGAGGACGTCGAGGACGTCGAGGACGATCCACACGGTCCGGTCGACCGCGTGGGGCTCGGGCCGGCACTGTGTAGGCCGACAGCAACCGGCCTGCGTAGCACGGGCCGGCCTATCGTTCGCAGCCCGGCCGTGTGGGTTCAGGTCGCGCTCGTCGCGGCGCAGGTGCAGGTCGAAGCAGGCGATGTCGGGCCGGACATGTTCGGGGCCGGTGACGGTGCTGCCGAACACGCAGTTGTGGGCGATGCCCTCGCCACGGCAGGTGCGTCGATGACGACGAAACTGGCACGCCCGACGGGACCCCTCATCATCCGTCGGGCACAGCGAACGACACATGTGAGGGTTGCTGTGAGGGTTGGTGTGAGGGTTCGTCTGCTGCGCGCCACTCGACCGGCAACACCGCGAAGCGTTCGGTCGTCGCCGACAGCCCGTCATTGGTCAGCGGTCAGTCAGGAACGCAGCGCCTCACCGCGCGCAGCAAGCGCCTCTTCGAGCAATCGCAGTGCACGAGGCCCGAAGCCGTGAAGACCCAATAACTGCGCCCGACTGCATCCGGCCACCTGCTCAAGCCGAGTCACCCCGATCGAAGCAAGCGCCCGAGTCGCCGGCGCGCCAATCCGTGGCAAGTCATTCTCCGACACGACCCCATGATCGCCCGGCAGAACTCGCGTCGCACAGCCGGCGGTATGTGGCGGGGCGAAGTCAGCGGAGGAAGGCAGACCTCCACAGCTCGTTCGCAAGTCGTCAGAAATCAATGCAGGTATCGCTGTGCCGGGAGTAGAGCTCCGCGATTGCGTGGAGTCGTTCGAGACGATTCATGACCCAACCGTCCTCGCCATGGAGCCCGCTCGTCAAGGAAACATCGAGGTATTCGACACACTGCTGTCGCAGCCCTTGCTTATTCTCCAGGAGCGAGCGCAACGGCTGAACCTGGGAGACAGACGCGATGACTGTGAAGCTGGGCTACACGATCCTGTACGTCGACGACGTCCGATCCACCATCGGCTTCTACCGATCAGCGTTCGGGCTCTCCGAGCGCTTTGTGACCCCAGAAGGCGACTACGGCGAACTCGACACCGGGGAAACCACGCTCGCGTTCGCGTCGAACTCTCTGGGCGAGGCCAATCTGTCCGCTGCCGGCGGATTTGCCCGTCTCGACCCGAACGGCCCACCACCTGGCGTCTCGATCACCCTTGTCGCTGAAGACGTGGCCGCCACCGCCAAGAGCGCGGTCGCGGCGGGGGCTCGCCTCTACGTCGACCCGATCGACAAGCCATGGGGTCAGACCGTTGCCTACGTGATCGACCCAAACGGCGCGCTGATCGAGATCGCCACCGCCGTTTCGCCGTGACGCTGTCCGTCGAACGTCGCCGGTTGTATGCGGATTTGCATGCAGAGTACGAGTGTTCGGATCGACGTCTCGACGCATGAGGACTTGAAGCGGCTCGCCGCCGAGTTGAACACGACGGTCGGCAACACCGTGACCCTGGCAGTGCGCGCGCTTCGGCAGGATCGGATCGGTCTGGATCTTCGGTCTCCGCTCGACGCCGACGAAGAGCGCTGGCTCGATGCCGACCTCGGGTGATGTCGTCGATCTCGACTTCGGCGCTCCGGAGGGCCGTGAGGCGGGCTTCCGGCATCCCGCGGTGGTGGTGACGGCCCAGCGAATCCTCGACGCGTCACCTTCGGTGATCCACGTCGTGTCGTTGACCTCGACAATCCGACCGTTTCACTCTGAGATCGTGCTTGTTCCCGACGACGCGAACGGCTTGGGTGTCAGATCCGCGGCGCAGTGTCAGCACGTCCGTTCGGTGTCGCCGCGTCGGATCCTTCAGGTCCGGGGAAACGTTGGCGTCGCGGCGTTGGCGCAGATCCGAGAGACGATCGCGGTGCTGCTCGACCTTCCCTGACGCCGCCCACTCTCCCTGCTTCGGCGCCGACAACCCGGACTCAAGCTCCGGCGACGAAGGTCGTGGAAACCTTCACGGGACACCGACTGTCACCCGGCGGTAGTTGGCATGGCAGATGAGTTGATCTGTGCGTCGAACGCGCTTGCAGAATGCGTCCCCAGCGGGCACCATGCGCTACTTGGTCGAAGATGCCTTGCCGAAGATCGGAGCACCCGCGACGAGAGCTCTGGCCTCGATCGGGGTAACGCGCCTCTCGCAACTCGTGGACCATCGGACCCAGGACCTGCTTGCGCTGCACGGGTTTGGTCCAAGAGAAATCAACCTCTTGCAGGTTGCCTTGGACCAGATGGGTCTGTCGTTCCGAGCGGCCGGCCCCGACCGGCAGGAGTCCGATCGGACCAAGCGCTAACTGCCGACCTGCTGTGCTCAGAACCGAGCCGCTTCCTCGTTGGCGTTCGCCCATGTCGCGGACCAGCGGTCGGTTGTTACTCCGATTGCCGATCAGTGTCGATCATGTCCATGAGCAGCCCATCGGACCACGACCCGTCTGCGCTGCGCTCGTAGCACCGCATGACCCCAACCGGCTTGAAACCGACCATCGCGTAGCAGGCAATGGCCGCCTCGTTGTCTGCGGCGGGGTCGATGACGAGGCGATGGTGCCCTCTATGGTCGAACAGGTAGTTCGCCAAGGTGACGATCGAGTCGGCTGCGAATCCCCGACGGTGGGCGGCCGGGTCAATGAAGATGTCGATCGACGCGTGCCGGTAGTCGGGGTCCTCTTCCTCAGAGAACTGGATCATGCCAATGACGTGCCCGTCAGTCGTTTCGATGGCGAACTGATTCAACTCCTCGTCGGCGAGATCCTCGGTGAACTCCTCATCGAGGTCGTCGCCTCGCCACCGCTGAGCCACCTCTTCAGTGCTACGGATCTCGATGACCCGTTCGCGGTCGGCGTCGACGAGCGGGCGGAGTTGAACACGTTTGCCGCGGAGCATCGGGACGTCCATCGGCCCAGTGTCGCGCGGCAGAAGCCGGCGGCACGCCAGGACCGATCGCCATACTGACCACCCCCCGGCCTCTTACTCCTGCCGGTGCGGCTCGCGCCTCGGCTCACCTCGCCCGCAGTCGGAATGACGCGATCGTCCCACGTAGTCGCGATTGCGCGCCGACCAGAACTGCCGCTCGGCGCTCTCCGATCAACCGCTTCGAGGAGCGCATGACGACGGCTGCGAAGCGGTCGTCGGTGCTGTCCGGCGTGTTGCATAGGTGCCGGTCGATGCTGCCGTCCCGGCGGTAGGGGACAGAAGTGGCGTCTACTCTTCGCCCATGAGTTCAGTTCCGACGGGTGTGGACCTCATCGAGAAGCTCGGCCATTTCGACGAACACTGGTCACCGAGAACTGTCGCTGAGTTCAACGGCCACGACGTGATGGTGGTCAAGGTGAAGGGAGAGTTCGTCTGGCACAAGCACGATGACACCGACGACTTCTTCCTCGTTCTCAAGGGACACGTGACGATTCGGCTTCGAGACGGTGACGTCGAGTTGGGTCCTGGAGGCCTGTTCGTCGTTCCGGCCGGCGTCGAGCATCAGCCTTTCGCCGCTGAGGAGGCCGAGCTGCTCCTGATCGAGCCGTCGGGGACGCCGAACACGGGCGACGCAAGGACGGCCGCTCGTCGCATCATCGTGTGATCTACAGCTGCGATGTCGTGCGGAGACCTCCGTCAGTTTCTCATCAGTGTCGACACCTGCTGAGCCGGCGGTACGCGGCAGTGTCGTCCTCGGCTGGCGACACGACCCGGGTATCGTTCGCTTCAATGACCGCCGGTTACGTCCACGGATACGACGAGCGCGAAGCTCGTCGGCTTACTGACCAAGCGAACACGCTCATCGGACTCCTCCACGCCGACACGCGCTATGCGGACGGATCGACGGTGTTGGAAGCAGGCTGCGGGGTTGGTGCTCAAACCGTCACGTTGGCGCGCCAGAGTCCGGGCGCACAGATCATCTCGATCGACATCTCGGAGCATTCCGTCCGTCAAGCTCGCGAGCGATGCACCAGCGAGGGCATCGTGAACGTGGAGTTCGAACAGGGCGACCTGCTCGAACTCCGATTCGCTGAGCACAGCTTCGATCATGTCTTTGTGTGCTTCGTGCTCGAGCACCTTCCCGATCCTGTCGCGGCGCTCCGCCGTCTGCTTCGTGTGCTTCGTCCTGGCGGAACGATCACGGTCATCGAGGGCGATCACGGTTCAGCGTTCTTTCATCCGGACTCCGAAGCAGCGCACGCGGCGATCGACTGCCAAGTCGCGTTGCAGTCCGCGAACGGCGGAAACGCGAACATCGGCCGTTCCCTGTACCCGCTCCTGGTCGAGGCCGGGGCAACAGACGTGATGGTGTCTCCTCGGCATGTCTACGTCGATGGCAGCCGCCCGACGTGGATCGAGGGGTTCACGAAGAACACGTTCACCGCGATGATCGAAGGCGTCCGCGACGAAGCTCTTGGTGCCGGGCTCATCGATGCCGACGAGTTCGACCGAGGAATCGCTGATCTTCGACGAACCGCAACCTCCGACGGCATGTTCAGTTACATGTTCTTCAAGGCCGTCGCACGAAGTCGCACTGTTCCGGCTTGACACACCCATCCACCGATTCCCGCATCCGGAGCATCCGCCCCCGATCGTGGAAGCCTTCATGAGCCACCGAGTGTCAACCGGCGGTATGTGGCAGCACAGGTGAACTGATCTGTGCACAGCGAAGGCTTGCGGAGAGCGCCCATTGCGAGCGCGATGCGCCCGTGAAGATGGTCCGGCGAGAACCAGGACAGACCACGTTCGCACTCGCTTCCACCGCGGTGCTCCTGGCAGCCGTCGTCGTCCTCTCGATTCGCTTCGAGTCAGATCCCCAAGAGGACGGTGGCCTCGCGGCCATGCTGATCATGGGTGTGCTGCTGTTCGTCATTCCCGTCGGGGTGGCGATCTATCTCATGAGCACCACGAACCGCGCTCAGATAGCGGCGGCTGCTGTCACAGTCGTCTCGTCATTGCTGATAGCGACTTGTCGCATCGGGAACCTCGCGGCACTTGTGTATCCGGTGATCGCGTTGGGCTCGATCGTCGTGCTCGGTGGCGTGAGCGCAGTACTTCGAATGACGCAACGGCAACGCTCGTAGCGCCGGCCTGCCGCGAATAGGTCTTGATCGGTCGCGCCGAAGAGCGCATCACGACGGCGCCACGAGCCGGCAATAGGCATCGCTGGGTGGGGAATGATCGGCGGAGGATCACGTCGAAGGGCTTGCAGCCTCCTGCGGCCAAGGCGGGTTCCGGCCGACCGGTGATGGCGAGGACTTGTGTCCGTTGCCGGGCTACGATCCACACGCCGAGTCCAGGAGGAACCCGCGCCATGCAAGGCAGTCATCCGACCGCGACCCCGTTTGTGCGGCCCATGGTCGAGGCGGACCTTCCAGCGGTGCATAGCCTGAATGCCGCACTCCAGGAGTTCGAACGTCACCTAAGGCCAAGTCGCGTACCCGGCGCCCAAATGACTGAGGCCTATGTGGCCAAACTGCGCGCTGAGGTCGCCGACGCAAACGGTGAGGTGGTCGTCGCGGAGGTTGGCGCCGAGGTCGCCGGTTTTGCCTCCTGGTACTGGGAGCACGATCCACTGGAGCGCGATCCAAACGGGATCGTCATCGGCGACCTGTTTGTGGTGGAGAGTTGGCGGGCCCGAGGAGTCGGTCGAGCGATCGTGGCTTACATCCGGCAGATCTCGATCGAACAAGGCGCCGGATGGCTCACCGTCGCTACCCTGTCGGCGAACGACCAGGCCATGAGCTTCTACCGCGCCTGCGGCTTTGAGATCCTCATGCACACTCTTCATGATCCAGGCTTGCCCTAGACCGGATCAGGCCTCTGGTGGACCGACACGCGCATACGTGCCGTTCGCGCTCGCCCCATCTGTGAGACTCGGGCCGCGGCAGGCCAGAAGCAGGACGACGTACTCGCTGAACTCGACGGCCAGGTCGACGACGAGCACCCGGATGTGAGCCTCACACACGAGAGCGGTTGGAGCCTCGGTGCGTTCCCGTCAGGCGGACTGTCGTTGGAGCATCTCGACGGGAACGAACCCCGCCACATGCAAGCCGTTTCACGATCGGAGGTTCGAGGACTGTGGCTTGCCCTCGCGAGCAGGGACCTTCGCACGGTCGACGCTGAGGACTGCAAACCTGGGTACTGGTAGCGCCGAACTGCCGATAGGCGCTATCCGGTCAGCTGCCTCGAGGAGCGCATAACGACGGCTGCGGAGCGGTCGGCGGCGCTGTCTGGCGTGTTGCATAGGTGCCGGTAGGGGGCGTGCTCAAGAGAGGCCAACTCGCACGGATCCGCTGGCGAGAACGGTTTCGGCTCGCGAGATTTCTCCGCTGAGAAACGCGTGGAGACGTGCCGGGCAAGGGGCTTCGCGATGCGCGCTCCGGTCGGCAACATGAGACGCACGCGTTCGGCACGTGTGCCCTGCACGCAGAGCGCTCAGTCGGTGGTGGCCGAGCGGCGCTGTTCGCGGTAGTCGCGCGCCGCACCCTCTTCGGGCTCGACTTCGAGGGTGACGCCGTCGATGGCCACCACGCGCACCCGGTCGCCGTTCTTCACCGGTGTGGCTCGGTTGGTGCGCGCTCGCCAACGCGAGCCCTCCACCAGCACCACGCCATCCGGGTCGATGTCGCCCACGGCGGCACCCATCGAGCCGATCATCCACTCGCGGCCGATCGTGGGTGTGGCGAACCGCGTGCGCACCATCGACGGCATACCGACGATGAACGTGAGCGCGCACCCACCGATGCCCACCAGCAGGGTGAGCCAACCGAGTCGCAGGCTCGTCCCGGCCAGCGGCTCGAACAGCCACAGGCTGCCCACCGCGGTGAGCGCGATACCCACACCGGTCCAGAACCGAGGGATACCCACCTGCACGTCGATGGCGAAGGCCACCATCGCCAGCACGAGCAGGGCCACGGCCCAGCCGCGGGCCGGCAGTTCGGCCAGGCCGAAGCAGCCCAGGAACGCGCACACCGCGCCCACCACGCCGGCCACGCCGACACCGGCGGTGAACAGTTCGAACACGAGCAGCGCCATGCCGATGACGAACAGCAGGTAGGCCACCGGCGGGCTGGCCACCGTGTGCATCATCTGGTTGCCGAAGGTGAGCTTCGAGAAGCGCACCGTGGTGAGCGTCTTCTGCGCCTGGCCCTCGTCGTTCACCTGATCGGTGGCGGTGTTCAGCACCACCCCATCGGCCTCGACGCCGTCCATCGCCAGCACCATGCTGCGGATCGTGGGCACACCGAGGTCGGTGGTGTCGAGCTTCAGCGCACCCAGGGTGCGGGCCTCCTGGAAGCTGAGCGACCCGTTGCGCAGCCGGTCGTCGGCGGCGCCGAACGTGAGCTGCTCGCCGTTCACCTGGATCATGCGACCCGTGTAGCCCATGCGGCTGCCGCTGACCATGGCGGTGACGTCGGCGACCGCCATCAACTGGGCGGGCAGGCCGTAGATGCGGGCGCTGCCCGACGGCCCGATCCAGATGCCGATGGGTAGTGGCGCGGTGGCAACCCGTTCGATGAGCCGGCGCATGTCGGCGGCCGAGGCCACCTCGCCGCCGGTGTTGATCTGCAAGATGAGCGCCTGCGAGCCGTTGGCGATCGCCCGGTCGATGGCGGAGTCGATGGCGTCGATGACCACACCGTCGAACAAACCGGTCACCTGCAGCACGTCGACCGGTGGCAGCGACTCGTCGGTGGCGCTGCCGGTGTCGACCGGTACCGGCTCGGTGGGGGGAACCGACGCCGACGCCGAACCCGACAGGGCCAGGCCGATGGCCGCCACGAGGGGGGCGACCACGACCGCCATGACTAGTCTGCGCACACGTGCCTCCGAAGCGCCTCGATCCAGGTGAGTTCCTGAGCGCCACCCGGCTGATCGTCGTCGCAGGCAAGGGTGGTGTCGGGAAGACCACGGTAACCGCAGTTCTGGCCCGCGCCGCATGTGAAATCGGGCTGCGGGTTCTGGTGGTGGAACTCGACGGCAAACCGCAGCTGCAGACGCTGGTGGGCGACATCCCCACGCTGGGCCTCACGGCGTCCGATGCGCTGGCCGAGTACCTCGATACGCATGGACTGGCGCGGGTGGCCAAGCGGTTGTCGACCAGCGGCGTGATCGACGTCGTGTCCACCGCAGCGCCGGGCATCGACGACATCGTCGTGCTCGGCAAGCTGAAGCAACTCGAGCGCAGCGACCAGTACGACCTCGTCCTGGTCGACGGCCCGGCTGCCGGTCACGCCATCACGTTCCTGCTGTCGGCGCGCAGCCTGCTCGACACCGTGCGCGCCGGGCCCATCCGCACCCAGGCCACGGAGGTGCTCGAGATGCTGGCCGATCCGGCCCGCTGCCAGGTGGTGCTGGTCACGCTCCCCGAGACCACGCCGGTGAACGAACTCATCGACACCGCCTTCGCGCTCGAGGACCGGGTGGGCGTGCAACTGGGGCCAGTGGTGGTGAATGGGGTCGACGCAGGCCCGCCGCTGGCGGTGTCCGCCGACACCGACCCGACGCTGGCTGCTGCGGCGCGCTACCGCACCAGCCGTCGGGCACTGCACGCCGCCGAGATCGAGCGCCTGTCCGACCTGCTGGCCCTCCCCCAGATTCACCTCCCCCACCTGGTCGCCGCGGGCCTCGAGGCGCATCACATCGACGAACTCGCGGCCGGGCTGCGATGAGCGACCTCGCCACGGTCCTCGCCGGAGCCGACGTGGTGGTGTGCTGCGGTTCGGGCGGTGTGGGCAAGACCACCACCGCCGCCGCGCTGGGCCTGGAACTGGCGGCTCGCGGCCGCCGGGTGGTGGTGGTCACCATCGACCCGGCCCGCCGCTTGGCCGACGCGTTGGGCCTGCCCGACGGGCTGAGCAATGAGCCGACCCGGCTCGTGCTCGACAGCGCCGCGGGCGACGGAGAACTGTGGGCCACCATGCTCGACACCGCGGCCACGTTCGACGGCATCGTGCGGACCAACGCCCACACACCCGACCAGGCCGAGCGCATCCTGGCCAACCGCTTCTACCGCAACATCGCCGGCGCCCTGAGCGGCACCCAGGAGTACATGGCCGCCGAGCGTCTGCACGCCCTGCACAGCGACCCGCGGTTCGACGTGGTGGTGGTCGACACGCCACCGAGCCGCCACGCGCTCGACTTCCTCGACGCTCCCGGCACCCTCTCGCGGTTCCTCGACCACCCGCTGTTCCGGCTGCTGATGCTGCCCACCCGCCGCGGGCTGAAGGTGCTGAACGTGGCCGCTCAACCGGTGCTGCGCAGCATCGGCAAGGTGGTGGGCGGCGAGGTGCTGGCCGATGCGATCGCGTTCTTCCAGGCCTTCGACGGCATGGAGACCGGCTTTCGCCAGCGCGCCGACGAGGTGACCGAGCTGCTGCGCGCCTCGACCACCCGGTTCGTGCTCGTCGCCTCGCCGCGCCGCGACACGGCCGACGAGGCGGCGTTCTTCGCCGACCGGCTGCGCGAGTCGTCGCTCGACGTGGCGGCGCTGGTGGTGAACCGCTGCACCCCCGACTTCGGCACGCCGGCCGTGCGGCGCCGTGCGGCCGACGCCGCGCTGTGGGCCAATCTCGACGAGCTCAAC
>JBILVB010000246.1:0-3887 GCA_044370695.1 Acidimicrobiales bacterium
CCGGGCACGGCCTACGCCAGCCAGTACTTCGACCTGCCGGTGCAGGGCTTCCTGCTGCGGTGGCTGTCCTACCTGCTCGATGGCGTGTGCGCCGACGTCGACGTACCGCGTGGGGCGGCGTCGTGATCCCGGCCCTCGAACGTCAGGTGATCGAGGAATGGCTGCTCGAGCGCCGGGTGAGCCGGTTCCTGCACGACGAAGCCGATCTGCTCAGCGCTCGGCGCTACCGGGAGTGGGAGGCACTGCTCGCCGACGACCTCTGCTACCGCCTCCCGGTGCGCGAGACCCTCGTGCCCGGTCAGGGCAGTGAGCACTCCGAGGACATGTTCCACTTCGACGAGAACCGCCGGACGATGCGCATGCGGATCGACCGGTTCGAGGGCACGGCCGCCTGGGCCGAGAACCCGCCGAGTCGCTGCCGGTACTTCGTGTCGAACATCCGGGCCGAGCGCCGCCCCGACGGCCTGGTGGGCGTGCGGTCCGAGTTGCTGTTCACCCGTCTGCGCCGATCGCTCACCGAGTACGAGATGCTGACGGGCGAGCGGCACGACGCGCTTCGTGAGCGAGGCGACTCGTTCGAACTCGTCGAGCGGACCGTGTTGCTCGACAACACGACCCTGCCGACACGCAACCTGGCGTTCTTCCTGTGACGGGCTCGCTTCGCCGGCCGGCCGCGCTCGGCTACCTCGTGTTCGAGACGGCGCATCTCGACGACTGGGCGGTGTTCGCCCGGGACCTCCTCGGTACGGTCGTCGAGCACGGCGACGAGGTGCGCCTCCGCACCGACGGCGCCCCGTTCCGGGTGCTGTTGCGCCGCGGCCCTGCGACCGCGCTCGTGACGGTCGGGTGGGAGTACGCCGGACCCGTCGAGTGGGCCGCCGCGGTCGCCGCCGTCGGACAGCGGGTGCCGGTGCTGTCCGGCGACTCCGATCGATGCGCCGAGCGTTCGGTGCCTGCGCTCGCGTCGTTCGTCGATCCGTCGGGGGTGACCCACGAGCTGGTGTGGGGGCGGGCTCGCGTGGTGACCCGGCCGTTCGTCCCCGGTCCCGGCGTCACCGGGTTCGTGGACGGGGTGGGTCACGTCGTGGTCCGGTCGGACCGGGCGGTCGCCACTCGCGAGTTCCTGATCGACGCTCTCGATCTGCAGGTGAGCGACTTCCGCGGCGGCGCCTGGTTCCTGCGCTGCAACCACCGCCACCACGCGATCGCCCTGGTCGAGGCGCCACGGGTGGAGACACACCACTTCATGCTGGAGGTCGCCGACCTCGACGACGTCGGCCGGGCCCACGACCGGGCCCGAGCCGCCGGTGCCCTGGCGCGCGGCCTCGGCCGTCACTCGAACGACCGGATGTTCTCGTGCTACCTGCGCGCGCCCGGCGGTCTCGAGGTCGAATACGGCTGGGGTGGCCGGTCCGTGAGCGAGGGCTGGATCGCGCACGAGATCGACGGCGGCGATTCTTGGGGCCACGAACCGATCCTGGAGGGGAGCTGACCATGGGCCGACGACGTCGGATCGACGTACCCGGACTCGATCATCCCGGTCAGCCGATCCCGGCTGCCGTCGCCGGTGGAGGCTGGGTGCTGTCCTCGCCGATCGGCCCGCGCCCCTTGGGTGGCGGTCCGATCCCGTCGTCGCTCGACGAGCAGCTCGTGCTCACGTTCGCGAACCTCGGTCGGGTGCTCGACGCAGCCGGGATCGGCCCCGACGACGTGATGTTCGTGCGGGTGTTCGTCGCCGAGCTCGGGGTGCGCACCGCGTTCAACGAGTCGTGGTCGGCCTTCTTCGGTGCGGACGGCCCGGCGCGCCAAGTCACCGAACAGCGACTGCCCGAGGGGGCTCAGGTGCTCCTGCGGTTCATGGCCCTGGAACCCGCATGAGCGGACGGGTCGCGCTCGTCAACGGGGGAACCGACGGCATCGGGCGGGCCGTCGTCGACCGGTTCGTCCTCGACGGCTACCGCGTCGTGGTCTTCGGGCGCGACGATGACCGCGCCGATCGGCTCGAGGCCGACCACGGTGCCAGCGGGGTGGTCGTCGTGCGCGGCGACGTCGCTCGCGCCGACGACGTCGATCGGGCGATCGCCGTCGCTCGGCAGCGCTTCGGCGCAGTGGACGTGTTGTGCAATCTGGCGGCCGTTCGGCCCGTGGGTGACATCACCGAGACCCCCGTCGAGACCTGGGACGAGGTCTTCGCCGTCAACGTCCGGGGGACCTTCCTGTTCTCGCGTGCGGTGGTGCCGCTCATGCGGTCGGCCGGCAGCGGGGTGATCGTCAACTTCGGATCCCCCTCGGGGCACGGCGGTGAAGGGCATGCGGCGTACTGCGCGTCGAAGGGCGCGATCGCCGCACTCACGACCTCGATGGCGATGGATCACGTGTCCGACCGCATCCGGGTGAACCTGGTCGTCCCGGGTTCCACGCAGAGCGCGATGAATCGGGGTCGAGACCCCCGCATCAACGAGGCGATCGCCCGGCGGTGGTCGGTCACGGGTCGTCTGAACCAACCGGAGGAGATCGCCGCCGTCGTGGCGTTCCTCGTGTCGGACGAGGCGCGCAACGTGAGCGGGGGCGTGTTCCACGTCGGGGTCGTTGCCGGTGAACCGGTCCGGCGTATCCAGCCCGGCTGAGCCGGCTCAGCGAACGACGAATCCCTCGTAGCCGGCCTCGGCGACCTCGGTGCAGCGGCGCCGGTAGGCCGGGAACCCGAACAGCGGCATGAACGAGCGAGGCTTGCCGGGGATGTTGGCCCCGAGGAACCACGAATCGCACCGGGGGAACAGCGTGCCTGCGGCGACCTGGGCGACGTGCGCCAGCCAGTCCTGCTCCGCCTCGGCGGTGACCTCGATCGCGCGGCGTCCGGCCCGGCGAACGGCCTCGATGCAGTCGACGATCCACTCGGCGTGGTGCTCGATCGACACCACCATGTTGGTGAGCACCGACGGGCTGCCCGGCCCCGTGACGGTGAACAGATTGGGGAAGCCGTGCACGGCGAGGCCGAGGTAGGCGCGCGGGCCGTCCGACCAGTGCTCGCGCAGCGAATGCCCGGCTGCCCCGACGATGTCGATGTCGAGCAGGGCGCCGGTGATCGCATCGAAGCCCGTGGCGAGCACGACGTCGTCGAGCGCCCAGGACCGCCCGGCGGCGCGCAGGCCGTCCGGTTCGAACCGTTCGATCGGACGGTGGCTCACGTCGACGAGCACGACGTTGTCCCGGTTGAAGGTTTCGAAGTAGCCGCTGTCGAGGCAGAGCCGCTTGCACCCGACGAGGTGCCGAGGCGACAACAGGTCCGCGGTGTGGCGGTCGACGACGATCTCTCGGATCCTGTCCCGGATGAACTCGGCGGCGACCGCGTTCGCGGCCTCGTCGGTCATGCAGTCGACGAATCCGCCGAGGAACCCGAGGCCACCGGCGTCCCAGCGGCGTCGGAACTCGGCCGTGCGCTCCTCCGGGGCGACGTCGAGCACCCGTGCCGTGCCGAGCGGGGTGCGCGAGTCGAAGGCCCGGGGTCGTTCGTTGTTGCGGGCCCGGAAACCGGCGTAGTCCGCCTTGATGGCCCGCACCTCGTCCGGGTCGGCCGGCCGGTTCCGGGCGGGCACCACGTAGGCCGCCGTGCGCTGGAAGACGTAGAGGGTCCGAGCGTGGCGGGCGATGATCGGGATGGCCTGCACGGCACTCGAACCGGTCCCGACGACCCCCACGACCCGGTCGGTGAACTCGACGGCCTCGTGGGGCCACCGGCCGGTGTGCAGCACGCGTCCGCCGAAGTGCTCGCGGCCCGGGAACGGGGGCTCGTTGACGCTCGACAGGCACCCCGTGGCCATCACGACGAAGGCCGAGTCGAAGCGCGCGCCGTTGTCGCAGTCGAGTCGCCAGCGCTGCCGCGAGTC
>JBILVB010000247.1:0-3882 GCA_044370695.1 Acidimicrobiales bacterium
ATCGGCTCACCGCCCGGTTGCCCATGCTGCGGCCACCCCACCCCGAAGGTGGGCTCGGAGCGGTGCGCGTCGAAGTCCGCGGTCAGCGCCAGTCGGCCCGTGTCGTCGAGATCCTCGGGGCCGTCGACCGGCCAGCGGTTGCGGCCGGTGGCGTCGCAGCGTTGGCGGCGATCGCCGCACCCACGGCGCCGCGTGGCGCCTACGGGTTGGCGGACCGCCGGCTCGACACGGTCGCCTTGCTCACCGAGCTCTACCGGCGCGGGATCCGTGCCGCTCGCTTCGTCGGTGCCGGCGACTGACCACCGCGCCCGCGGCGCCGTTCAGTAGGCGCCGATGGCGGCGAGGCGCTCTTCGCGCTGAGCGGCGGCCACGGCGAGGATGTCGTCGATCTCGTCGGTGTCGAACCCGGCGAGTTCACGGAACTTCCTGGCGAGCCGAATCGCCGCCTCACGGCCCTCGCCCCGCAGACCCCGGAAGTTGAACAGCCCGTCGACGGTGCGCTGGAACTCGAGCGCACGCTTCTGGCGGTCGGTGTCGTTCTTGGTGACCTCGCGCAGCCAGGTGGAGCCCATCTTCACGTGGGTGACCTCGTCGGCGAGCATCCAGTCCTCGCAGAACCACAGCACCGGATCGCCGATCTCGGCCGCGAAATCGCGCATCGTGGTGAAGACGTCGATCGCAAGGCCCTCGAGCGCCCGGTTCACCCCGGCGAGGCGGAACACCGGATCGGGATGACAGGCCGCCTCGAACAGGGTGACCGCCTCGGCGTATTCGCCGATCTCGCCGCCCATGTGCTCGGCCAACTTGAGCGAGATCTCGACGTGACGGGCCTCGTCCCAGCACTGGCGAGCCATGTCCAGCTTCATCGCGAAGGGGATCTCGTCGGTCCCGTAGTCGAACGCGGTGCGTCCGGCGCCCTCGAGGGCTTGGATCTCGCCGACGAAGATGCCGTGCATCTGGCGCCGGGCCCGGTCGGCGACGTCCTCGGCCGTCGGATCCATGCGCCGCTCCTCACCGTCGGTGAGCCGCTGGTCGTTGAAACGCTCGGCGGTGGTGATCCGGTGGAAGCGCTCGTCGCGAGCGAGGTGGTCCGGCGGCAATTGGGTGCGCACGCTGCGAGTCTACGACCGCCCGGTACCCTGCGGCGCCGTGCAGCGTCCGTGGCTTCCCCGTGCCCAGGTGATCGATCTCCCAGGCCGGGGCGAGGTGGTGTGCCGGGTGCACGCCGAAGGCACCGGTCCCTGGGTGGTCCTGCTCCACGGATGGACCGCGTCGGGCGATCTGCAGTGGTTCACCGCCTACGACGCCCTGGCGTCCACGCACCGTTTCGTCGCCGTGGACCACCGGGGTCACGGGCGTGGGGTGCGCGACCTCGAGGCCTTCCGACTCGAGGATGCGGCCGACGACGTGGCCGGGGTCGTGCGCACCCTCGAGTTGGGCCCGTCGATCGTCGCCGGGTACTCGATGGGCGGGCCGATCTCGTTGCTGGTCGCCCGCCGGCATCCCGAACTGGTCGCCGGTCTGGTGCTGGCGGCGACCTCGCTCGAGTTCGCGAGCCACCGTCATCAGCGCCTGGGCTGGCTCGGACTTCCCCTGCTCGAGACGATGCTGCGCAGCCGTCTCGGGGCGCGACTGGGGCGGCGCGGGCTCCGGCGCGTGCTGGCCGACGAACTCGTCGCCTACTCGCCGTGGCTCGCCGCCGAAGGACGTCGCCACGACCCCCGGGCGCTGCGGGAGGCGGGTCGGGCCATCAGTGCGTTCGACGGACGGCCCTGGGTAGGGGCGCTCGGGGTGCCGGCGGTGTCGTTGGTGACGACCCGCGATCGGCTGGTGCCGCCGGGGCGTCAGCGCGAGTTGGCCGGGGCGATCGGTGCGGCGGTCGTCGAACTCGACGGCGACCATCTCGCGCCGTGGGAGTCGCCGTCGGCGTTCAGTCGGGCATTGGTTCGCGCGGTGGAGGCGGTCCCGGTTCGGTGATTTCGTCGAGGCGACGGTGGATTCGCTCGACCGCTCGGGTGAGATCGTCGAGGTCGCCCGTCGTGACCACGTCGGCCAATGCGAGCCGAACGCTCGCGAGTTCCCGGGCCAGGAACTCGGTGTCGGCCTGAACGCGGGCGTTCACCTGCCGGTCGAGTTCGAGTTGGGTGCGGTCGCGCGCCTCCTGGCGGTTCTGGGCGAGCAGGATCAGCGGGGCGGCATAGGCGGCCTGCGTGGAGAACCCCAGGTTGAGCAGGATGAACGGGTAGGGGTCGAACCGCAGCGCCACGACGGCGACGTTCAGCGCGATCCAGACGATCACGATGATGGTCTGGATCACGAGGAACCGTGCGGTGCCGAGGTAGCGGGCGATCGCCTCGGAGAACTGCCCGAAGGCCTCGGGGTCGTAGTGGACCCCGAAACGGCCCCGGTTGCGTGGTGTCGACAGATCGGTTCGGGGCATGTCAACCCACCCCGGTACGGCGCCGCTGGCGCCAGCCGGTCGGCAGCACGCGGTCGAGAACGTCGTCGACCGTGATCGCCCCGAGCAGGTGGCCGGCCTCGTCGCACACGCCGACCGAGAGCAGGTTGTAGGCCGCGAGCCGCTCGGCGACCTCGCGTTCGGGCATCGTCGGCGGGATCGTCGGCTCGGGCTCGAGGCAGCGACCGAGTTCCATCGCCGGTGGTTCGCGCAACAGCCGTTGGAAGTGGACGACCCCGAGGTAGGTGCCGGTGGGCGCCACGAACGGCGCCTGGGTGACGTACACCTGTGCAGCGACCGAGACCTGCCAGCTCGGATCGCGAACCTGGGCGAGCGCCTCGGCGACGGTGGCCGTCGGGCCGAGGATGATGACCTCCGGGGTCATGAGCGAACCGGCCGTTCCCTCGGCGTAGGCCAGCAACCGGGTGACCACGTCGGCCTCCTCCGGCTCCATGGCGGCGATGATGCGGCTGCGCTGTTCGCCCGGCATCTCGGCCAACAAGTCGGTGAGATCGTCGTACTCCATCTCGTCGAGCACGGCCACCACCCGCTCGATGTCGAGGCCCTCGATGAGGCGGAGCTGTTCGGCCTCGGGCAACTCCTCGAGAAGGTCGGCGAGCCCCTCGTCGTCGAGCATGGCCGCCAACTGGCGGCGCTGGGTGAGCGGGAGGGATCGCAGCGCGGCAGCGACGTCGCTGGGGTGCAACTCGCGCAGGCGGGCGGCCTCGGCAGCGAGCGTCGACGTGGCGAACAACTCGGCCACCTCCTCCCAGTCGACCACCCGTTCGCTGCGGCGCCGGCGCAGCGGGTGCCGCCGGGCGAGGCGCACCCGGGCGACCTCCCAGGACAAGGTCCGCCCTGCGACCGGACGGAGCGCGATGTCCGACACCGCCTCCTCGCCGACCCGTCGATCGATGAGGGACGACACGAGGATCTCGCCGGCTCGGGGCTTGAACGGGTTGAGGTCGAGATCCCAGGACCGCAGGTGGGCACCGTCGTTGTCGAGCGTCGCGACGCGGTTGGCGTTGACGAAGATCCGTCGCCGCTGGCTCGTGGCCACGAACCCGACGACCCGGGGTGGCCTCGAGCCCTGTCCGGGAGCGAGCACGACGTCGTCGAGTCTCCCGATGGGCGCGCCGTCGGCGTCGAGCAGCGTGAGGCGCATGACCCGGAACGCGTAGATGAGCTCAGCGGCCACGGGGACTCCTCGGGGCGAGCACGACCGGTGCGAGGACCGTCGGACCCTAGCCGTTCCGTCTCGAGGAGGTGGTCGGTGCGCGGCGCTGCTGCAATGATCGAAGCCAGATCGCGAGAATGAGTACGCGTCGCGAGATTGAGTACGCGTCGCGAGAATGGGGAACACGATGCAGGTCGATCTCGTCGTTCGAGGGGGCACCGTCGTCGACGGCACGGGGGCTGCGGCC
>JBILVB010000248.1:0-3874 GCA_044370695.1 Acidimicrobiales bacterium
GACGAGTTCGGCCACTCGCTGACGGCCTACGTCTCCACGCAGATGCCGCACCTGTTCGCCATGCTCGCCCGTGGAGCAGCGGGCCTGGCCAAGGGCGAACTTCGGGTGATCGCTCCTCACGTCGGCGGCGGCTTCGGCGGCAAGGCCGGCATCACCGCCGAGCACTTGGTCGTGATCACGGCCGCCAAGCGGCTCGGACGCCCGGTCAAGTGGGTGGAGACCCGCTCGGAGGACCTGGTGTCGCTCCCGCACGGCCGGGGGCAGGTGCAGTACATCGAGATGGGGTTCCGGCGCGACGGGCGCATCATGGGCCTTCGCTGCCGGGTCGTGGGCGACGCCGGCGCCTACGGTGGCTTCGGCGGCGGGCTGGCCATGGGGCCGACCAAGAACATGGCCCAGGGCGTCTACGACATCCCGGCGATCGGGTACGACGTCGCCGTCGCACTGACCAACACCACGCCGGTGGGGGCCTTCCGCGGTGCGGGCCGGCCCGAGGCCGCCGCGTTCCTCGAGCGCATCATCGACATGGGGGCCGACGAGCTGGGCATCGACCCCGTCGAGATCCGTCGCCTCAACCTGCTGCGCCCCGAGCAGTTCCCGTACACGACGCTCATGGGCACCACCTACGACTGTGGCGAGTACCAGAAGTGCCTCGACGTCGCCGTCGAGGCGGCCGGCTACGAGGCGTTGCGGGCCGAGCAGGCGGCGCGCCGGGCCCGGGGCGACCGGATGCAGTTGGGCATCGGCGTGAGCACCTACGTGGAGATCACCGCCGGCGGCATGTCGAGCGAATGGGCCGGCGTCGCGATCGACGACGACGGTGGTGCCACCATCAAGGTCGGCACGTCCAGCCACGGCCAGGGCCACGCCACCACCTTCGCCATGATCGTGGCCGACCGTCTCGGGATCCCGCTCGAGCAGATCCGTTTCGTGCAGTCCGACACCGCCGTCGTGCCCAAGGGCGGTGGCACCGGCGGCTCGCGCTCGCTGCAGATCGGCGGCTCGGCGGTGCTCGAGGCCGCGGGCAGCGTGCTCGATCGGGCCAAGCAGCTCGCCGCCAAGCTGCTCGAAGCCGACGCCGCCGACATCGTCCTCACCGACGACGGCCGCCTCGGCGTGGCCGGTGTGCCCGCCACCGCCAAGACGTGGGCCGAGGTGGCCGCGGCGGCCCGCGACGACGAGGCCGGCCCGCTCGCGGCGGCGATGGACGTCGCCCAGAAGGGCGCCACGTTCCCGTTCGGCGCGCACGTCGCGGTCGTCGAGGTCGACATGGAGACCGGACGGGTCGAACTCGTCCGCCACGTCGCCGTCGACGACTGCGGGCGGATCGTGAACCCGCTGCTCGTCACCGGCCAGCAGCACGGCGGCATCGCCCAGGGGGCGGCGCAGGCCCTCTGGGAGCAGTTCGTCTACGACGAGGCCGGCAACCCGCTCACCTCGACCCTGGCCGAGTACGCCATGCCGTCGGCGGCCGAGTTGCCGAGCTTCGAGGCGATCAACACCGAGACCCCGACCCCGCAGAACGCGTTGGGCGCGAAGGGGATCGGCGAGTCGGGCACCATCGGATCGACCCCGGCGGTACACAACGCCGTCGTCGACGCGCTCAGCCACCTCGGTGTGCGCCATCTCGACATGCCCTGCACCCCGCAGCGGGTGTGGACCGCGATCGTTCAGGCGGGCGCAGGCACGCTCCCCGACCCGTGGCGCGAGCCGCCGGCGGTGTTCGCCACGCTGCCGGTGCGGGGCGCCAAGCCCGCGGCCGCCGACATCGAGGTCTGATCCCGCCTGCTCGGCGCCTCCCGGGTCAGGAGGTGCCGAGCAGCCCGTGGCGGCGCCGCAGCGCCCGGTCGGCCGCGTTGAACACGGCGTCGACGAACAGGCCGATCGCCAGCAGCACCAGCATGTAGGCGATCAGCAGCGGCGTGTCGGAGAACTCCCGCGCGAACTGCAACCGGGTGCCGATCGAGGTGGTGCCGGGGATGATCACCAGCAGTTCCCCGGCGAGCAGGCTGCGCCAGGCGAACGCCCAGCCCTGCTTCATGCCGCTCACGTAGGCCGGCAGCGCGGCCGGCAGCACGACCCGGCGGTACAACCCCAGGCCCCGTGCGCCAAGGACCCGGCCGGCCCGCACGTAGAGCGGCGGCACCTGGTCGACGCCGGCGACGAGCCCGTTGGCGATCGAGGGGACGGCGCCGAGGAGTACCACGAACAGGATCGCCCCCTCGGACAGCTTGAACAGCAGGATCGCGAGGGGGAACCACGTGATCGACGGCATCGTCTGCAGGCCGGTGATGAGCGACCCGACGGCGCTGCGCAGGAGACGCCACCGGGCGACGGCGATACCGAGCACGCTGCCGATCACCACGGCGAGGGCGAACCCGGAGCCGGCCCGCCACGAGGTGAGGCCGACCGCCGCCCAGAAGTCGGCCTCGGTGATCAACTCGCCCAGCTTGGGCAGCACGTCGGCGGGCCCGGGGAGCGCCCAGCGCGGCCGCCACTGCGACAGCACCACCGCCTGCCACAGCGCGAGGCCGAGCGCGATCGCGGCCAGCTTGGGCCAGGTGGCGGACCACGCCCGGCGGGCCGGGCCGGCGCCCGGTACGTCGGCGCGCTCGCGCGCGTCGAGCCCGGCGAGCTCGGCGGCGAGCGATTCGTCGGTTCGGGTCGGGGGATCGACGAGCTCAACGGCCATGGCGGCGCACCTCCGCACGCAGGTGTTCGGTGATCGTGGCGGCGAGCGCCGACACCTCGGCGGACTCGATCCGGCGGGGTCGGTCGAGGTCGATGTCGTAGGACGCGACGACCCGGCCGGGACGGCTCGCCAGGAGCACCACCCGGTCGCCGAGGCGCACCGCCTCGCGCACGTTGTGGGTGACGAACACGACGCTCGGGCGCTGGTCGGTCCAGACCCGTTCGAGTTCGTCGTGGAGCAGGTCGCGGGTCATGGCGTCGAGTGCACCGAAGGGTTCGTCCATCAGCAGCACCGACGCGCCCTGAGCGAGCGCCCGGGCCAAGGCGACCCGCTGGCGCATCCCGCCCGACAGCTCATGGGGACGCCGGTCGAGCGCCTCGCCCAGGTGCACGGTCTCGAGCAACTCGACGGCGCGGGCCCGGCGGGCCCGGCGGTCGGTGACCCCGGCCAGGCGCAGCGCCAACTCCACGTTTCGGCGTGCCGTGAGCCACGGGAACAGCGCGGCGTCCTGGAACATGAGGGCCACGCGGCGCCCGCCGGCGACCTCGACCGTCCCCGCAGTGGGCCGATCGAGGCCGGCCAGCAGATTGAGGATGGTCGACTTGCCGCAGCCGGAGGCGCCGAGCAGGCAGACGAACTCGCCGGGGGCGACGTCGAGGTCGACGCCGCCGAGTGCCGTGACGGCACCGGGTCCGGCGCCGAACACCTTGGTGACCCCACGCAGCCGGGCGGCGCCGGTCGCGGTCGGTGTCTCGAGCAGTGTCATCACAGTCCCTTCACGGTGGGCTTGCCGGCGGCGGTCAGCACCTGGTTCAGCAGCGTGAGGTCGTAGATGTCCTTCAGGTCGACGGGCTGCAGGAGGCCGATCTCCTGGGCCGCCTTGGCCGAGCCGACGAGGGAGGAAGCGATCGGGTCGTTGGTGAAGGTCAGGTTCTTGAACGACGCTGCGATCAACTCGGCGGCCAGGCCCTTACCGGTGATCTTGGTGATGGCGTCGTTGACGAGCTTCTGGGCCTCGGCGCTGTTGCTGGCGAGGAAGTCGTTGGTCGCCACCTGGCCCTCGAGGAGCCGCTTGACCGTGTCGGGGTTCTTCTTCAAGAAGTCCGTGGAGACGAGCAGGTGGGTGGTGACGAACTGGCCGCCGGGCCACAGCGTGCGCTCGTCGACGAGTACCTTGCCGCC
>JBILVB010000105.1:0-13718 GCA_044370695.1 Acidimicrobiales bacterium
CGGTGTCGGGGTCGCGCACGGCTCGGCACACCTCGAGGCCGGCCACCTCGCCCGCCAGCACGCCGTGCTCGACGCTCGGCGTCGCACCGGCCGCCTCGATCAGCTCGACCAGTTCCAGCAGCGGCGGCTCGACGGTTTCGGCGACCGGGAGCGGATCGGGTGACGCAGACACGAGGGCACGCCCGTCCACCCGCCACACGGTCGGTGGCACTGCAAACGCCGCCGCCCGCCGGGCGAGCGTTCCCGTCGCGTCCTCGGCGAGGACGTGCAGACGGCCGGCGCCCTGCTGGCCGGCCCACGCCAGCGCCGGGCCGAGCCCTCGTTCGGGTCGGTCCTCCACGAGCACCCAGGCCTCACCGTCCCGAACCAACGCTGCGCCGCCGGGGAACACCCCGGGGCTGACCGACGCCTCTCCGGCGTGGTCGCGCACGAGGGCGGCGAGCTTCAGGCCCAGCAACCGGCTCCGCAGAGCCGGATCGGCGCCCGGCGAACCGGGCCCCGAGGTCACTGCTTCTTGCCGCCCTTGCGCTCGCCGTACCGCTTGTTGAACCGCTCGACACGGCCGCCGGTGTCGACCAGCTTCTGCTTGCCCGTGAAGAACGGGTGGCACTCGTTGCAGAGTTCGGCGTGGATCTCACCTTTGTAGGTGGAGCGCGTCTCGAAGCGGTTGCCGCACGAGCAGACGACCAGCACGGTGTCATAGCGGGGATGGATGTCGGTCTTCATCGGTGCTCCTCGAGACGGGCCATCCGGGGGACGGGAAATTGTAGCGATCAGCCGGGCTGCTTGGCGATCTCGGTCAGGAACTCCTCGTTCGACCGGAAGGTCTTGAGGCGGTCGAGCAGGAGCTCCATCCCGGCCGAGCCGTCGCCGCCGAGCGCGGAGAGCACCCGGCGCAGCTTCAGGATCTGCTGCAGTTGCCGGCGCTCGTACAGCAGGTCGTCGCGGCGGGTCGACGACGCGTCGAGGTCGATGGCGGGGTAGATCCGCCGCTCGGCCAGACGCCGGTCGAGCCGAAGCTCCATGTTGCCGGTGCCTTTGAACTCCTCGAATATCGCCTCGTCCATCCGAGAGTTCGTCTCGACGAGCGCCGTTGCCAGGATCGTGAGCGAGCCGCCCTCCTCCAGGTTGCGAGCGGCACCGAAGAACCGCTTCGGCGGATAGAGGGCACCGGCGTCGATGCCACCGGAAAGGACCCGTCCGGTGGGCGGCAGCCCGAGGTTGTAGGCGCGGGCGAGGCGGGTGATGCCGTCGACGATCAGCACGACGTCCTTGCCGGCTTCGACCAGACGCTTGGCCCGCTCCACGGTGAGCTCGGCGACGGCGAGATGCTCCTCGCTCGGGCGGTCGAACGTGGAGGCGACCACCTCGCCCTTGATCGACCGCCGGAAGTCGGTGACTTCCTCAGGCCGCTCGTCGATCAGCAGCACCATGAGCGTGATCTCGGGGTGGTTCCGTTCGATCGCGGTGGCGATGGTCTTCATGACCGAGGTCTTGCCCGCCTTGGGAGGGGCGACGATGAGCCCGCGTTGGCCCTTCCCGATCGGCGAGACCAGGTCGATGATCCGCGCGGTCAGATCGTAGGGAGCGTTGACGTTCTCGAGCCGGAGGCGCTGGTCGGGGAACAGCGGCGTGAGGTCCTCGAAACGTCGGCGACCCCGTGAGAGCTCGGGATCGGCGCCGTTGACCGAAGCGAGCTGGACGAGCGCCGGATTCCGTTCGTTCCGGCCGGCCGGCCGGCAGGTGCCGGCGACGAGGTCCCCACGCCGCAGGCCGAACTGGCGGATCTGACGAACGGACACGTAGACGTCGTCCCGGCTCGGCTGCGGGCCGGCGACCCGCAGGAACCCGAAGCCTTCGTCACGCAGGTCGAGATGGCCGGACACCGGGACGGGTTCGATGGCGACGGCGTCGGAGACGTCGCGCTCGCGATCGAGGAACCGGTCGTTGGCCCGCTCGAGGCGACGTTCCGCCTCAGCGCCGGCAGCGGGACCCGACGGCGCCACGTTGCCGGGCTGGCCGGGAACACCAGGCTGGCCCGGCTCACCGCCCCCCTTGCGCCGACGCCGCCGCCGCCGGGCGCTGCGACTCTCGCCGTCGAGGCCAGCGGCCCCGTCGGCGCCGTCCGGACCGTCGGCCTCCTCGGCCTCGTTCCCGTCGGGGGTTTCGTCGTCGCTGTCGTCGGCGTCGGCGTCTGGGCGGGCCGCCGGGGATGGGGTCGGGGTCGGGGTCGGGGTCGGGGTCGGGGGCAGCGGGGTCGAGACCGCTGCCGCAACCGGGGCCGGCTCGTCGAGCGGCAGTCGGGCGGGCGCCACAGGTGCGGCCGAAGTCACGCCGGTCGACTCGAGGATCCGGTCGATGATCTCGGACTTCTTCGCCCTCGAACCAGCCTTCACGCCCAGGGCGCTGGCGATGGCCACCAGTTGCTCACGATCCTTGCCCTCGAGCATGGAACGTTCCAGCGTCTCGGACCCCTCGCTCATCGGCGCTCCTCGATCGGGTCGCTTCCCGGGCTGATCCCCGCGCACGGCCCGCCGTGCGGGCCGCGGCACTGTACCGACGCCGAGTCGGAAGGGCCAAGCATGACGTCGTCGTCGCCCGGCTCACCGTCGTCGGCTCACCGTCGAACGGCGCGCTCCACGAAACCCTCGACGGCGGCCAGGTCGTTGGCCAGCACGGTGGTGCGCTCCGAACGCGCGAACAGATCGGCCAGATGGTCGGGCAGAACGGGGCGCACGCCGGTGGCCCGTTCGACGGCATCGGGGAACTTGGCCGGGTGCGCGGTCGCGAGGCAGACCATCGGGACCGAACGGTCGAGCCAACGGGCTTCGGCAGCAGCGATGCCGACCGCCGTGTGCGGATCGACCAACAGACCGGCGTCGGCGTGGACGGTGGCGATCGTCGCGAGCGTGGCGTCGTCGTCCACCCGGGCGCCGGAGAACCGGGCGGTGAGCATGGCGTACTGGTCGGGTTCGAGGGCGAGCGAGCCCGAGGCCCGGAACCGACGCATCTGCTCGGCCGTGAGGCCGCCGTTGCGTCCGTTCAGTTCGAACAGGAGCCGCTCCACGTTGGAGGAGACCTGGATGTCCATGCTCGGGCTGAGACTGGGCAACACCACGGTGGTGGCCATGGTTCCCGAGTCCAGCCAACGAGTGAGGATGTCGTTGCGGTTGGAACCGATCACGAACTGCCCGACGGGTAGACCCATCTGCTCGGCGACCCACCCGGCGAGGACGTTGCCGAAGTTGCCCGTCGGCACGGCGAACGACACGGGACGACCCCCGGGACCGCCGCCGAGCGCCAGCGCCGTCGTCACGTAGTAGACGGTCTGTGCAGCGACACGGGCCCAGTTGATGGAGTTGACCGCAGACAACGGGGTGCCGAGCCGGTCACGGAACGCGTTGTCGGCGAACATCGCCTTCACGAGGTCCTGGCAGTCGTCGAAGGTGCCCGAGACCGCAACGGCATGGACGTTGGGGGCGTCGACGGTGGTCATCTGGCGGCGCTGCACCTCGGACACCCGACCCTCGGGGTAGAGGATGACGATGTCGACGTGCTGGCAGGCTTTCACGCCGTCGATCGCCGCCGAGCCCGTGTCGCCGGAGGTTGCGCCGACGATGACCAGGCGTCGGCCCTGCCGGGCGAGGACGTGGTCGAACAGCCGGCCGACGAGCTGCAGGGCGACGTCCTTGAACGCGAGCGTCGGTCCGTGGAACAGCTCGGCGACCCACAGGTTGGCGTCGAGCTCGACCAACGGGCACACGGCCGGATGGCGGAAGGTGTCGTAGGCGTCGGCGACGATGGCCGAGAACTCGGCCGGGTCGATCTCGTCGCCGACGAACGGGGCGAGCACGGCGGCGGCGATCTGGGCGTAGGGCATACCCCCGTGGAGCCCGGTCGGCAGGGTGGGCCACTGGGACGGGACGTACAGGCCGCCGTCATCGGCGAGCCCGGCGAGCAAGGTGTCGGCGAAGCCGAGTTCGGGCGCGGCGCCTCGGGTCGACAGGTACTGCACGCTCAGCCTCCGATCACCCGGAGCGGGGAACCGACCCGCTTCACGACATCGAGATCGCGCAGGTCCTTGAGGGTTGCCCGAACGTCGGCCTCCCGGGCGACGTGGGTGATGAACACGAGGCGGGCGTCGTCGCCGAGCCCCTCCTGCTCGGCCGCCCGGATCGACACCCCGTGCCGGGCGAACACGCCGGTGACGGCGTGGAGGACGCCCGGCCGGTCGGCGACCTCGAGGGGGAGTTCGTACTCGGCAAGGACGTCGTCGATCGGGATGATCGTCGCCCGGGGCAATCGACCGATCGGGGCGTGAGAGCCTTGGCGCAGGTTGACGGCGGCATCGATGACGTCACCGAGCACGGCGCTCGCCGTGGGGAAGCCGCCGGCCCCGCGGCCGAAGAACATGAGTTGGCCGACGGCGTCGCCCTCGACGAACACGGCGTTGAAGCTGTCGCGCACGCCGGCGAGCGGATGGCCGACGGGAACCATGGCCGGGTGGACCCGGACGGCGACCGAGCCACTGTCGTCACGCTCGCAGATCGCGAGCAGCTTGATCACGTACCCGAGGCGGCGGGCGAGGGCGATGTCGGCCTGGGTGACCCCCGAGATGCCCTCGTGATACACGTCGCCGGCGACGACCCGCACCCCGAATGCAATGGAGGCGATGATCGCAGCCTTGGCGCCGGCATCGAATCCCTCCACGTCGGCGGTGGGGTCGCGCTCTGCGTAGCCGAGCCGCTGGGCTTCGGCGAGGGCGACGCCGTAGTCGGCGCCTTCCTCCGACATCTTGGTGAGGATGTAGTTGGTGGTGCCGTTGACGATGCCCATCACCCGCCGGACGGGCTCGCCCCGTAGGCTTTCCCGTAGGGGACGGATGAGGGGGATGCCGCCGGCGACCGCGGCCTCGAACAACAGGTCGCGGCCGGCGGCGTCGGCCGCGTCGAAGAGTTCGGCGCCGACGTTGGCGAGCAGCTCCTTGTTGGCGGTGACGACGGGTTTGCCGTTGGCCAGGGCGGTGCGGATCAGCTCGCGGGCCGGCTCGATGCCGCCGATCACCTCGACCACGACGTCGACGTCGGGATCGGCGACGACGGCCGCGGCGTCTCTGGTGAGCAGGCCGTCGGGCAGCGCGACGTTCCGGTCGCGACTCACGTTTCGCACGGCCACCCGGGTGACCTCGAGACGGATGCCGGTCCGCGCTTCGATGGCGTCGGCTCGACGGGCGACGAGGTCGACGAACGCCGAACCGACGTTCCCGCACCCCAAGACTCCGATACGGGCCCGATCGCTTTGCGTCACGGACCTCGCAGGCTAGCGGGCCGCGGGCCCACGGTTGCGGGCAGGAGATCGGCTCGGGGGGTGACGACCGTGCGGACCGACGACCCGCCGACTACATCCGGTCCGGGGTCTCGATGCCGAGCAGACCGAGGCCGGTGCGCAACACCCGGGCCGTCAGATCGCACAGGACCAGCCGGCCGTCACGCACCGAACGCTCCGCTTTGAGCACCGGGCACGCCTCGTAGAACGCCGTGAACACACCCGCCAGGCCGAACAAGTAGCTGCACAACCGGTGTGGCGACAGCTTGTCGATCGTGTCGGCCACCGCCGCTTCGAAGCCGAGCAGTTCGACGGCGAGCGCCCGCTCCGCCGGTTCCCCGAGCGCCGGCACCACCCCCACCACCGACCCCGGCTCCACCCCGGCCCGCGTGAAGATCGACCGGATCCGGGCATGCGCGTACTGCAGGTACGGCGCCGTGTTGCCGTCGAAGGACAGCATCCGGTCCCAGTCGAACTGGTAGTCACGCAGCCGATCCGTCGACAGGTCCGCGTACTTCACCGCGCCGATCCCGATCTGGCGGGCGAGTCCCTCCGCATCGACCCCGTCGGGCGCGCCACCCCGGGCCATCAGCACCTCGGCGGCCCGACCGACCGCTTCGTCGAGCAGGTCGACCAACCGCAACGAAGTGCCCGCCCGTGTCCGGAGCAACTTGCCGTCCGCGCCCAGCACGCTGCCGTTGGCCACGTGCACCGCCCGTGCCGGTGGCGTCAGCCAGCCGGCCATCTCGCACACGGCCCACACCATCTGCAGGTGCTGGGCCTGCGGCGCGCCCACGCAATAGAGCAACCAGGTCGCCCCCAAGCGGTCGACCCGGTCCCGCACCGTCGCCAGGTCGGTCGCTGCGTACCCGTAGCCGCCGTCACCCTTGCGCACGATCAGCGGCAGCGGCTCGTTGTCGCGGTTGGTGAACCCGGATGGGAACACGCATTGCGCGCCGTCGCTCTCGACGAGCAACCCCGCTGCAGCGAGATCCTCGACCACCGCAGCGAGCATCGGGTTGTAGGCGCTCTCGCCCATCAGGTCGCCGGGGGTCAGCAGCACCCCGAGGCGCTCGTAGACCACCTGGAAATACGCGGCCGACTGTTCGACCAGCACCGTCCACAACCGCATCGTCTCGTCGTCGCCCGCCTGCAGGGCCACGACGCGCGCCCGGGCTCGATCGGCGAAGCCCACGTCGCCGTCGAACTTCCGGCGGGCCTGCTGATAGAAGCCGTTGAGGTCGCCCATCGACAACTCGTCGGCCGCTGCAGCTTCCCCGAGGTCGAGGAGGTGCTCGATGAGCATCCCGAACGGGGTGCCCCAATCACCGATGTGGTTCTCGCGGATGACCGTGTGCCCGACGTGACCGAGGATCCGCACCAGGGCGTCACCGATGATCGTGGTCCGCAGATGCCCGACGTGCATCTCCTTGGCAACGTTGGGTGCCGAGTAGTCGACGACCACCGTCTCGGGGTTCGCCGCTACGGGAACCCCGAGCCGTTCGTCGCTCGCGACCGCAGCCACGAGCGCAGCGAGTGCGTCGTCCCGCAACGTCAGGTTGACGAAACCCGGCCCGGCGATCTCCACCGTCGAACACAGGTCGTCGAGTGCCGCCACGGCGACCACCTCGGCGGCCACGTCCCGCGGATTGCGCTTCAGGCGCTTGGCCAACCCGAGCGCGCCGTTGGCCTGGAAATCGGCCCGGTCCGACGGGCGCACCACCGGGTCGGCACCCGGCTCCAGCGCATCGAAGGCGGGCTGCAGACGGGCAGCGACGAGGGAAGCGAGATCGGCCATGCGGAAATCCATTCAAGCCGGGCGACCCCTGGCGCGACCATGCGACATGGACAACCCCTGGTGGCCGCTGTTCGGACTGCGCCTGCGTACCCCCCGACTCGAACTGCGCCTGCTGACCGACGACGACATCCTCGCCGTGTGCAGCTTCCTCGGCGACCTGCACGACCCGGCGGTCATGCCGTTCGAGTTCGCCTTCACGGATCAGCCGTCGCCCGCCCGCGAGCAGAGCGCCTTCCGGCACTTCTGGACGGCGCGAGCCGGTTGGCGGCCCGATGCTTGGGAGGCGGCCTTCGCAGTACGGCTCGACGGCGCGACGGTCGGGGTGCAGTCGCTGCGGGCGCACGCCTTCGCGACGGTTCGTGAGGTCGACACCGGCTCGTACCTGCGACGGGACGTCCAGGGACAGGGCATCGGGACCGAGATGCGCATCGCCGTCCTCGCCCTCGCGTTCGAGGGCCTCGGCGCACGATGGGCGCGCTCCGGCGCGTTCCGGGACAACGAGGCCTCCCGCCGCGTGAGCGAGAAGCTCGGCTATCGACCCGACGGCATCGAGGTGAAAGCACCCCGGGGCGAACCCGTCGTCTCGGACCGCTTCCGGCTCGACGGCACCGACTGGCCCACGGTGCGCGACCGCTGGCCGTCGGTGACCATCGAGGGCCTCGAGGCCTGCCGGAGTTGGTTCGGAGCCTGACCCGGCCCGCCGCCTGGCAGGCTGGATGCCATGCGACGCACGGTGACGCTTGCCGTCGGGTGCCTGGTCCTGCTCGGTGCCTGCAACGACGGCGGGTCGACCCCGACCACGACCACCACCGCGGCACCGGTGACGATCACGACGACTGCGGCGCCCGCCACGGCGCCCGCCACGGCACCCGCCACGGCGCCCATCACGACCTCGGCGACGGCTCCGATCACCACCGTCGCCACGATCCCCACCACTCCAGCCTCGACGACCACCACGAAGCCGACCACCACGACTGCGACCACTGCGCCGACGGTCGCTACGACCGCCGGATCGACGACGACGGCCCCGCCGGTCGGCTTCCAGCAGTACGCGAAGGTGGCCACCCCGTCGATGCCCGACACCAGCGCTGCGATCCCGGTGAACGGGCCGCTGCCCAACGGCGTCTACTACGCCACGATCTCCGGGTCCGGGCCGGCGAACGCCGTGCCGGTGCAGGTGCTGCAGTGGTTCGGGGGCGCCGCCTGCGAGGCGGCCGCCACCCGATTCGGCGACGAGTGCCTGAACGACTACTACGTGCTGTCCACCCCGAAGCGGACCGCCGCGCTCGACCTGCGCAACGCATTCGTCAGCGTCTCGGCCCCCCAACCGGGCGTGAACTACCGGATCACCGCCGCCGAACTGGTTCGCCTGCTCAACCGGGGCGGCCCGGTCGCGAACACACCGGCGGGCTACGAGTACACGCCGTTCGGGGTCCGCGTGGAGGTGGCCGCAGGCGTGATCACCCGGTTCGAACAGATCTGGACGCCCTAGGTCGCAACCGCGCTGCGCTCAACCGACGTCGAGCCGCACGAGATCGTCGAGGGTCTCGCGCCGCACCACCACCCGGGCATCGCCGTCACGCACGAACACGACGGCCGGCCGGGGCACCTTGTTGTAGTTCGACGCCATCGCATACCCGTACGCGCCGGTCACCGGGGTGGCGAGTACGTCGCCGACCGCGAGGTCGTCGGGCACCGCCGCATCGTCGATCAACACGTCGCCCGACTCGCAGTGCTTGCCCACGAGCCGGACGATCCGCCCTCGGTCGGCTCGCGGCGCCCGAGGCAGGAAGGCCTCGTAGCCCGAGCCGTAGAGCACCGGGCGAGGATTGTCCGACATGCCGCCGTCCACCGAGACGTAGGTGCGGATCCCGGGCAGCTCCTTGACGGTGCCCACCGTGTAGAGCGTCACGGCGGCCGAGGCCACGATCGAGCGTCCCGGTTCGACACCGACACGGGCGGTGATCCCGTGGTCGGCGACGGCGCGCCGCAACGCGACCGCCCACTGCGACAACGTCGAGCCCTCCTCCCCGACCACGTACGGCACCCCGAGGCCACCGCCGATCGTGAGCTCGGGCAGAGCGAAGGTCCGGGTCGCCTCGGCCATCACCCCGAGTGCCTCGGCGAAGCTGTCGACCGCGAACACGTTCGAGCCGATGTGGCAGTGGACGCCGACGAGGCGCACCGAGGGTGACCGCAGCGCCCGCTCGACGGCCCGGGCAGCGAGGCCGGACGAGACCGTGAAGCCGAACTTCGAGTCGTCCTGCCCGGTCCGGATGAACTCGTGGGTGTGGGCCTCGACCCCGGGGGTGAGTCGAAGGTGCACCGCCGGGGTCGGCACCCCCTCGGCGTGGAGGGCGTCGAGCCGGTCGAGTTCGTCGAAGGAATCGACGACGATCCGATGCACGCCCACCGTGCAGGCCCGTCGCAGCTCGTCGAGGGACTTGTTGTTGCCGTGGAGGACGAGTCGATCGGCCGGCACCCCGGCGGTGAGAGCGACGTGCAATTCGCCACCGGTCGCCACGTCGAGCAGGCAGCCCTCCTCGTGGGCGAGCCGGGCCATCCCCGCACACAGGAACGCCTTGGTGGCGTAGGCGACGTTCCCCACCCCGAAGGCCCCGACGGCCTCCCGGCACCGGGCCCGCAGATGCGCCTCGTCGTAGACGAACAGCGGGGTGCCGAACTCGGCGGCCAACTCGAGCAGGTCGCACCCGCCGATCCCGAGCCGGCCGTCCGGGCCGAGCGCCGCGGTGTCGGGGAGGAGTGAGAACGGGATCGGCACCGTCGAAGGCACGAGGTGCGAGCGTACGCGGGTGCGTGACCGGGCGTCGGGCGCTACTCTCTCCCGGCCCGCCCTCGTAGCTCAGGGGATAGAGCGTCGGCCTCCGGAGCCGTGTGCGCAGGTTCGAATCCTGCCGAGGGCACCACCAGCAGCGGGCGAGACGAACACCATGAGCGCAGCCGGGTCGGGGACGGCCTCGTCGCGCTGCTCGTCGATCACGCGACCCTGACAACGGGTGAGGTCGCCGACGATGTTGTGGCTGCGCACCCGCACGTCGAGTCGCAGGAGCCGTCCGTGGTCGCCGATCCAGTCCGTCATCAGGTGCCCCATCCACGAGATCCGCTCCGGCCCGTAGTCGTAGGCACCCGGGACGCCGACGCCACGCGCCAGACCGCTGTCCCAGTGGACCCGTTCGGGTGGTTCGGGCACCCCGAGGTCGTTCGGGATCCCGAGCGCCGGAGCTCGTGACGGTCACCGGGCCCTTCAGCCGCTCGTCGAGCGGTCACGGCGGTTCCTCCTGTGTCCGGTCCGGCCTGCGTCCTGCCGGCCGAGCCCCTACCGGTCGAAGTCGGTGATGACGGCCCGGCCGACGTACCGGCCGGCTTCGAGGTCGTCGAACACCGCCGCGATCTCGCTCAGCGCCGCGGTGCGACCGACGTGGCTCTTGACCCGCCCCTCGGCCGCCATGTCGACGAGTTCCCGCATGTCCTGCACGGTGCCGACGGCGGAATAGATGAGCGTGGGATCACGCCGGAAGAACTCCCACGGGTTGATCTGGAGGTTGCCCTCGCTGCTGGCGGGTATCCCGACGGCGACGAACAGCCCACCGCGCCGCAACATCTGCAGGCCGAGGTCGAAGCCGGCGAGCTTGGCCGAGAACACGAGACTGGCGTCGACCCCGCCGAAGGCCTGTGCGGCTGCGGCGGCCTCGTCGGCCGCGAGCACCGTGTGGGCCCCGAGCGACGCCACGAACGCCAGCCGCTCCTCGCCCACGTCGACCCCGACGACCTTGTAGCCGAACGCGTTCGCGATCTGCACCGCATAGTGGCCGAGGCCGCCGGCCGCGCCGATCACTGCGATACGACGGCCGGGCAGGATGTGGTGCTTCAACAGCTTCTTGACCGCGCCGTAGGCGGTGAGGCCGCCGCAGGCAAGGGCCGCTTCCTCGTCGCCGATGTGATCGGGCAGCTTCACCAGCGATTTCGCGTAGACGCAGAACTCCTGGGAGAACGTGCCCATGATCCCCTTGGCCTGCGCGCAGTGCCGGGGGTCGCCTCGCAGGCAGTACTCGCACGCGCCGCACCAGAACCCGCCGCCGGTACCCCCGAGGCCGAGGATCACCCGGTCGCCGACCGACACGTACCGCTCCGCCCCCGGGCCGAGCGCCTCGACGATGCCGATGCCCTCGTGGCCGAGCGGCATGCTGCTCGGCAAGCCCGCCCAGTCGCCCCGGGCGATGTGCAGGTCCGAGTGGCACACACCGGCGGAACGCATCCGCACGAACGCCTCGTCCGGGCGCGGGGTGGGTGTCGGGAGGTCCTGGATCTCGATGGATCCCTGGGCGAGCCGGGCTGCCTTCATGTCGTTGCTCCTTGCGGTTCGTCGGAGGGCTCAGTGCCTCGGCGTGACGGGGAACGCCACGCTCACCGGGTGACCGGGAGGTTGAACACCCGGGCGGCGTTCAGGCCGATGATCTTGGCCCGGGCGTCGTCGGACAGGTGGGCCATCTGACGCTCGACGGCGGCAGCCGAGTGTGGCCAGGACCCTTCGTGGTGCGGATAGTCGTTGGCCCACAAGACGTTGTCGACGAGGTCGAAGGCCTCCACCGTGGCCAGGCCGACGTGGTCCTCCTGGAACGTGGCGAAGCACTGCCGGCGGAAGTAGTCCGAGGGCAACTCGGGCAACTGGGGCCGGACGAAGAAGTGATGGGCCTTGTGGACGTAGTCCATCGTTTCGAGCAACCACGGCAGGAAACCGATCCCGGACTCGACGAGGCCGACGCGCAGCTGCGGATGACGTTCCAGCACCCCGGCGGCGATCAACTGCACGAGCGGTTCGATGGTGGTCTCCATCGAGTGGCACACGTAGTTGACGACCGCCCCGCCGTCACCGGTGACGGCCCGGGGATCACGCCCGGTGGAGACGTGGAAGGTGAGCGTGAGGCCCGCCTCCTCGATCGCCGCCCACAACGGCCGGAACAGCGGGTCGTTGTACTCGAGCTTGCCCGGGGTCTTCGGGCCGTAGATCGGCGAGTTGCCCAGGCACACGCCGACCAGACCCCGTTCGGCGGCCCACGCCACCTCCGCGAGCGCCCCGTCGAGGTCGCCGGCGGCGATCGACGCGAGCGGCAGGGTCCGACCACCGTGGTACCCGTCGGGGGAGAACTCGTCGTAGGCCCATCGGTTCCAGGCCCGGCACATCGCCATGGCGAACACCGGGTCGGGCGTGGCCCAGCACAACAAGCCCTTGGTGGGGAAGATCAGTTCGACGTCGACGCCGTCGGCGTCCTGGTCGGCCAGCCGGCTCGCCACGTCGCGGGCGGCGGCGGTGCGGCGCCGGTCCTCGTCGTCCATGCGGGTGCCGACCTCGGCCGGTTCTGACCCGGCGCCCGACGCCGGGCCCTTCAGGCGGACGGGCGAGTTCCCCTCGGTGACGAACCATTCCGAACCGTCGTCACGGCGTTCGACCCGGGGGAGCCGATGGCGGTAGGCCGGCTCGACGTAGTCCGACAAGTAGTTGCCGGGCTCGTTGGCATGACAGTCCGACGACACGACGAACAGCTTGTGCGGATCGTCGCGACGGATGGTCCGGGACCAGCCGGTGGGACCGGGCGTGACCGCCCGCCACGCGTTGGGGGACGGGACCTGCTCCACTGCGGTCACGGCTGAACCTCCGGGGTGTCCATGGGGCGGAACTATCGCATCTCGAAATCGGCGAGGCGGGGGGCGGCCATCTCGCCGACGAAGCGGTCGTGGGTGAACGTCCACGACGCCGGGACCCCCCGGGCGTCGAGGTACCAGCTGTCGCACCCGCTCGCCCACACGGTGTGCGCAGCGGCAGCACGCCGTTCGTCCTCGAAGCGCTGCGTCGCCTCCGGCGTCGGGCTCACCTCCCGGAACGCGCCGTGGCGGATGCCCTCGATCAGCTGCAGCGCATACTCGAGTTGGCGCTCGGCGATCTCGATGAGCGAGAAGTTCCCCACCGGGCCGTTGGGGCCGTTCAGGAAGAAGAGGTTCGGGAAGCCGGGCACGGTCACCGACAGGTACGCGAGAGGACCGGCGCGCCAGACCTCGTCGAGGTCGATCCCGTCACGGCCCCGCACGGTGGTGGGCCGGATGAACCGGTCGGCGCGGAACCCGGTGGCGAGCACCAGGACGTCGAGCTCGTGCAGCGTGCCGTCCGCCGTGCGGACGCCGGCCGGCTCGATCCGCTGGATACGGTCGGTCACCAGCGCCGCGTTGGGCTGCTGGATGGCCTCGTAGAAGTCGGCCGAGACGATGAGCCGCTTGCACATCGCCCGGTAGTTCGGGGTGAGCCGGCGCCGCAGATCCGGGTCGCGGACGGTGTCGAGGTGCTCCTGGCAGCGGCGCGCGATCTCGGCGAGGACCGGCGACTCGACGTCGATCACCGCAGCGGCCGTACCGTCGTTGAGGGCGCTGGCCATCTGTGCGATGAGCGCTTCGAGGCCGGCGGGATCGGCCCGGAACGCCGCACGCTCGGCGGCGGTGTACTCGGGGTTGGGCGTGCCGAGCACCCACTGGGCCGTTCGCTGGAACAGCGCGAAGCGCTCGACGCGGCCCACGAGCGCTGCGG
>JBILVB010000249.1:0-3815 GCA_044370695.1 Acidimicrobiales bacterium
TCGTCGAACCCGGCGTAGTTCGCGAGGGCCTGCCCGAGGTTGCCGGCGCCGACGATGATCACCGGCCAGGTCTCGGTGAGGCCGAGCTCCTGGTTGATCTGCCCCCGCAGGACGTCGACGTCGTAGCCGACGCCACGGGTGCCGTACGTGCCGAGGTAGGAGAGGTCCTTGCGGACTTTCGCCGCGTTGACCCCGGCGAGTTCGGCCAGCCGGTCGCTGGAGACATTCGGGGTCTCGTCGGCGGCGAGCTCGGCCAGGCTGCGCAGGTAGAGGGGCAAACGGGCGACGGTCGCTTCGGGAATCCGGCGCCGAGTGCGGTCCGACACGGCGGTCCAGGCTACGGCGCTTGTGCACGGACGCACAAAGGTCGATCGTCAAGGGCGATTCCACGGGTCCTCAGGCTCCCAGCAGAGGTGGTCCGGTGTGTCCAGGTCCGGTGCGGACGGGCCGATCGCACCGATGTGTCGGGCGAACGTGCGCCGGAGAACGCTGCGGTGTGGCAGCCGCGGCCCTGGCAGGCACTGGGCGTGCGGGCGGCGATCGCGATCGCCCCGGTCGTGCTCGCTGCGGCCGCCTCGCTGGTGCTCGGCCGCGTCGTCGCCTATCCCGACGACGGGGCGCTGCAGGCGGGCTGGTGGCTCGGGTTGATGGTGGCGACGAGCGCCGGCCTCGTGGTGTTCGATCGAGCGGCCCGGCGGTTCCTGCCGCTCGCGTCGCTGCTGTCGCTCACGTTGGTCTTCCCCGACCGGGCCCCGTCGCGGTTCCGGGTCGCGCTCCGGTCCGGCAGCACCCGCCAATTGCAGCGGCTCGTCGCCGAGGCGCAGCACGACGAGGTGCCGCCCGACGCCGCGCGGGCGGCCGAATGGGTACTGGGCCTGGTGGCGGCCTTGAGCCACCACGACCGCACGACGCGGGGACACAGCGAGCGGGTGCGCGCCTACACCGACCTGATCGCCGAGGAGATGGGGCTCGACGAGGACCGTCGCAACCGGTTGCGGTGGGCGGCCCTGCTGCACGACGTCGGCAAGCTGCGCACCCCGCGCGAGGTGCTGAACAACACCGGCGCGCCCTCCGACGCGGAGTGGGAACTGCTCAAGCGCCACCCCGTCGACGGACTGCAGCTGTGCTGGCCGTTGCAGCAGTGGCTCGGCGACGCGCTCGGCGCCGTCGTCCACCACCACGAACGGGTGGACGGCCGCGGGTACCCGCACGGCGTCAGCGGGGCGCGCCTGGGTTGGGCGGCGCGCATCGTGACCGTCGCCGACTGCTACGACGTGATGACGTCGGTGCGGTCCTACAAGAAGGCGATGCCCGCAGCGGCGGCCCGTGCCGAACTGGCCCGGTGCGCCGGCACCCAGTTCGACCCGGTGGTGGTGCGAGCGTTCCTGAACGTGTCCCTGGGGCGGACCCGGTTCGTCGCCGGCCCGTTGGCGGCGCTCGTGAACCTGCCCTTCGTCGGCGGTGCCGTGTCGGCGACGACGGCGACGACGGCTGCGCTGCCGGCGACGGTGGCCACGATGGCCAGCGGTGCGCTGCTCAGCGGTGCGGTGGTCGCCGTGGCGCCGCCCGAACCCGTACAGGTCTGGGCCTCGACGATCGGGGCGAGCGCCGACCCGCTCCCCTCGGCGGGCACGACGGTGACGAGCGCTCCGGCCGGTCGCCCGACGATCACCGTCCAGGCCGTCCAGGCCGTCCAGGCCGTCCAGGCCGTCCAGGCTGCGCCGGGGACCCCTGGGGAAACCTCGGTCGCACGTCGGGCCGGTTCGGTGCCGTCGGCATCGGCGGCCGGCACCCCGACGGGGATCGGGCTGGTGGACGCCGGGCCTTCGGGTACGCCGGGCACCGGGCCCGCGACGACGGTGCCGGGGACGACGGGCCCGGGGACGACGACCACCGGGACGACCGGCACGACCGGCCCGACGACCACCGGGACGACCGGCCCGACGACCACCGGCCCCGTCACCGCCGTGGGGCCGTCCTCGTCGTCCACCCCTACCACCAAGGTGGCGTCGGGTCCGGTGTCGTTCACCGATCGCTCGGTCGCGCTCGCCGGTGCCGCCTGGAACGGCGGCGGACTGGTCTTCGCAGGACCGCAGGGGTCGGCCCTCACCAAGGCGCGATACGCCTCCGCCGGCCTCGAGGCCACGTTCGAGGTGTCCGTCGCCCGAGGTGACGCCGCGCGCCCTGCCCGTCACGGGCTGACCTTCGCGTTCGTCCCGCCCGACCGGGCCGGTCAGGTCGGGGCGGGGGGATCCGGTCTGGGTTGGGGCGGCCTGGGCGGGCTCGCGATCGGGTTCGTGCTCGACCCGGTCTCGGGTCGACCCGGGGTCGTCGTCGCCCGTGGGTACGACTCGTCCAAGGGGTTGATCGTGTCCGGCCAGGCGGAACTCCCCGGCTCGACGTTCGAGGTGAAGGTGGTGCTCTCCGAGACGAAGCGGGTGCGGGTCTCGATCGGCGGCAAGCAGGTCCTCGACGTCACGGTCGCCGAGTTGCCGGCGGAGGGATCGGTCGGGTTCACGGGCGCGGCCGGGTCGTCGACGTCGATCCGGATCGAGGACGTGAAGATCCGCGCCGCGCTCCGCGCCGCACCGGGCCCGACGACGAGCACGGTCCCGAGCACGACCGCTTCGCCGAAGCCGGTCGTCGAGATCGACTGAATCGTCCCGTCAGGCGATGATGCAGAGGTTGATGTCGGCGCGGGTGGCCGGGTCGCCGGCGTTGACGGTGCACGTGGTCAACGTCGACTCGACGCCCGTGGCGGTCCGGATGCCCTTGACCGTGTACGAGCCGGCCGGGACGTAGGGGAACGACGCCACGCGCATCGCCGCGCCGCCGACGAGGGTTGCACCCGCGCTGTAGTCGTCGAGGTTCAGCGTCGTGCGCACCAACCACAACGTCTCGGTCGCCGGTCCCCCGGCGCCCACGGTGCGGAACTGCACGGCCACCTTGTCGAACCCGGACGGCACGAGGACCTCGAGCCGGCCGAGCGGCCCGGCCGGGACCTCGCTCTCGGTTCGGCTGGCGAGGTGGCTGACCGACGACACCCGCGGGCGGCCGTCGACGGGCGTCGTCACCCGTACCAGTCGCTGGAGCAGCAGCTCTCCGGTGGCGGGCACACCGGCCCGGATGGCGTTGGTGTCCGAACTCGACGTGCCGCTCGGCAGCCACGACGCACGTCCGATCGTCGGGTGCGTCCACGAGGAGTCGATCCGCAGCCGGGTGGTTCCTGCAGTCGCCTCGAGGTCGCCGGCGGACAGGGTGACCAGGCCGAAGGGGACGACCGTGGCGGCGGTCCCGGTGAGCGTGCCGACGATGGCGCCGCAGGTGTTGGCCCGCTCCACGATGGCCGTGCGGGTTGCCGCCGAGCCTGCGGCGGCGAGGGTGGAGCCGCAGCCGAGGGCGAGGACCTGCTCGGTGGCGTCGTTCACGGAGCTCACCTGGCCGTCGATGCGTCCGAGGCTCTGCTGGGTGCGTATCACCCGCACGAGCAACGGTGCGGCGAGGGCCGTGACGATGATGAACACCAGCGAGGCCACGACGAGTTCGGCGAGCGAGACGCCCTCGTCGGGGCGCGCTCGGCCGGAGCGCCGCCGGCGGTACCGCCACGAGGAGCGCCGTGACCTGGACATCCCCCGTTGTCGTCGGCAGCTCGACGGTCCCGGCGCAGCCGGTGCGAGGACTTGTGGGGTTCTTGACGATCAGCGGGGCAGGACGTCGAGCAGGCCGGCGTTGCCCGGGGGCACCTCGGTGAGGTCGAGCCGCTCCCAGTTGCCGATGATGTCCTCGAGGTAGGCGGGCGGGTTGGGAATCGTGCT
>JBILVB010000250.1:0-3811 GCA_044370695.1 Acidimicrobiales bacterium
CCGTCGACCCCGCTGCGTCTCACGGTCGCGTGGGGCGGCCCCGAGATCGTGGCCGGTCGGGCTGCGCTCGGCGACGACGAGTGGGTGGCGATGGGTCGCCTCGTCGACGACGGCGAGTACTACGGCGCCTTCCTCGACGCCTTCGGCGTCGACCTGCGACCGCGCTGACGCACGGCGCCGCCGCCGGTTCCTCGCCCGCCGCCGTGCGGCATGACAACGTGGCGGGGTGACCGTCCTCGTCGTCGACTTCGGCGCCCAGTACGCGCAGCTCATCGCCCGCCGGGTGCGCGAGCAGCGCGTGTACTCCGAGATCGTCCCGGCATCGATCTCGGCCGGTGAGCTGGCCGCCCGGCAGCCCCGGGCAGTGATCCTGTCCGGCGGCCCGGCGAGTGTGCACGTGGAGGGAGCCCCTCGTCTCGACCCTGCGGTGTACGAACTCGGGATCCCGATCCTGGGCATCTGCTACGGCTGCCAGCTCATCGCCCACCAACTCGGCGGCGAGGTCGCCCGCGGCGCCAAGGGCGAGTACGGGCGCACCGAGCTCCGGCGGCGACCTGGCGCCACCTCGACGCTGCTGAGCGAGTCGATCCCGGAGTCCCAGACCGTCTGGATGAGCCATTTCGACGCCGTCTCCCGGTTGCCGGAGGGGTTCGTAGCGACGGCCGGGACCGACGACGCCCCGCTGGCCGTCATCGAGGATCCGGTACGGCGGATCTGGGGGGTGCAGTACCACCCGGAGGTGTCGCACACCCGGTTCGGCAACGACGTGCTCGACCGTTTCCTCCACGGGTTGGCCGGCATCGCGCCGGACTGGACCGATTCGTCGATCATCGACCGGGCGGTCGCCCAGGTCCGGGCCCAGGTCGGCGACGGCCGGGTGATCTGCGGCCTGTCGGGCGGGGTCGATTCCGCCGTCGCTGCAGCGCTCGTGCATCGCGCGGTCGGGAGCCAGCTGACCTGCATCTACGTCGACACCGGGCTGATGCGGGCGGGCGAGACCGAGCAGGTGCTCGAGACCTTCCGACGCCATCAGCGCATCGAACTCGTCCACGTCGACGCCGCCGAGCGGTTCTTCGGTCGCCTGGCCGGCGTCGTCGACCCCGAGGCCAAGCGCAAGACCATCGGTGAGCTGTTCGTGCGCATCTTCGAGGAGCACACCGGCGGGCTCTCCGACGCCCGGTACCTCGTGCAGGGCACCTTGTACCCGGACGTCATCGAGTCCGGAGGCGGCCACGCCGCCACGATCAAGAGCCACCACAACGTGGGCGGGCTCCCCGCCGACATGGCCCTCGAACTCGTCGAACCCCTGCGCAACCTCTTCAAGGACGAGGTCCGCCGCATCGGGACCGAACTCGGCCTGCCGGACGAGATCGTGTGGCGTCAGCCCTTCCCCGGTCCGGGGTTGGCCGTGCGGATCATCGGCGAGGTCACCCCCGAGCGCGCGGCGACCGTGCGTGCCGCCGACGCGATCGTCCGGGCCGAGTTGCACACCGCCGGGCTCGATCGGGAGATCTGGCAGGCCTTCGCCGTGCTGGCCGACATCCGGTCGGTCGGGGTCATGGGCGACGAGCGGACCTACGCCCATCCGGTCATCGTGCGGGCGGTCACCTCCGAGGATGCGATGACGGCCGACTGGGCGCGGCTGCCCTACGACGTGCTCGACCGGATCTCGTCCCGGATCGTGAACGAGGTGGCCGGGGTGAATCGGGTCGTCTACGACCTCACGTCGAAGCCGCCGGGGACGATCGAGTGGGAGTGATCGGCTGATCCGGTTCCGTGGGTTGACGCCCGAACGTCCCGGGTTCGTCATAACTTCGTAACCATCGTCATGCAACTGCTACGGTCCACACCCATGCCCCGCGGAGGTCGGCTGACGGCGTTCGTCGTCGCCACGGCAGTCCTGGTCGTCGCGGCCCGTCCGGCGTCGGCCGACGAGGTGGCGAACCTCCGGCAGCGGGCGAACCAGATCGTCCAGCAGCAGGCCGCGCTGCAGGAACAGGCGAGCCTGCTCACGGACCAACTCAACGGGGCTCGTCTCGAACTCGAGCAGACCCGGAGCCAAGTGTCTGCGGTGCAGGCCCGCCTCGACGACCAGCGCAGTTCGCTCGTCGGGCTCAACGCCCAGCTCACCCAGTTCGCGGTGAAGAGCTACGTCTACGGCGACAGCCAGGCGGGCCTCGGCACGCTGTTCTCCGGCGAGGTCCCCGGCAAGGACGTCGCAGCGCGCCAGGGCTACACCGACGTCTTCTTCGGTGAGAACCGGGACATCGTCGACGAGGTGAAGGCCAAGCGGATCGAGACGGCGAAGGAACGGGCACTGCTCGACACGGCGCTCGCTCGCCAGCAGAACCTGCTCACCACGATCGAGCGGTATCGCACGCAGGTCGAGGACAACCAGCAGAAGCTCGTCTCGCTGCTCTCGCAGGTGCAGGGCGACCTGGCGACGGCGGTGGCAGAGGCCGAGGCCCGGCGGCTCGCCGAGGAGGAGCGCAAGGCCCGGGAGGCCGCAGCACGGCAGGCTGCGGAGCTCGAGCGCCAGCGGCAGGAGCAGTTGCGACGCTCGACGACGACGACCAACCCGAACAACCTGGTCATCCCTCGCCCGAGCGCACCCCGGACCGAGCTCGGCGCGCCGTCCACACCCTCGACGACACGCCCGGGCGGCACGACGCCGGCGACCACTCGCCCGTCGGCCCCGTCGACGATCCCGGCGACGACCCGACCGACGACCCCGCCGACGACGCGGCCACCGGTCGTGGACTACCCGGCCCCGAATCCGGGGGCGGCGCGCGCGGTGCAAGCGGCGCTCGCCCAGGTCGGAAAGCCGTACAAGTACGCCTCGGCCGATCCTGCCGTCGGGTTCGACTGTTCCGGCCTGACCAGCTTTGCCTGGGCGCAGTCCGGCGTGTCGCTCCCGCACTACTCCAAGGCCCAGTGGGAACGCTTGCCCAAGGTGCCGATCGACGCGCTCCAGCCGGGTGACCTGGTCTTCTACTACTTCCCGGCCGTGTCCCACGTCGGCATCTACATCGGCGGTGGGCAGATGGTCGACGCACAGGGTCCCGGGTATTCGGTGCGCATCGCCCCGATCTTCGGCCGTGGCCTGTTCGCCGCTGGCCGACCGGGCTGACCGGCCCCTAGCGTCCGGCCCCATGAGGGGCATCGAGGTCGACCGGGTCGACGCCTGGCTGCGCGCCAACATCGAGGGGTTGAGCGGACCGTTCGCCTACGAGTTGATCGCCGGCGGGCATTCCAACCTGACCTACCGGGTCACCGCCGGCGACGGCCGACGCGTCGTTCTGCGCCGCCCGCCGCTCGGCCACGTGCTCGAGAGCGCCCACGACATGGCCCGCGAGCACAAGATCATCTCCGCCGTGGGGCGCACGGGAGTGCCGGTGCCTCGAACGCTCGGGCTGTGCACCGACGTGGAGGTGAACGGTGCACCGTTCTACGTCATGGATTTCGTCGACGGCGTCGTGCTCGACTCGCAGCTCAAGGCGCAGGGGCTCGCCCCGGACGTTCGCCGCAGCCTCGCGTTCGACCTGGTCGACGTGCTCGCCGAACTGCACGCCGTGGACATCGATGCGGTCGGCCTCGGCGATCTGGCCAAGCGCGGCGGATACGTCGAGCGCCAGCTCGCCCGCTGGTCCAAGCAGTGGGAGAACTCGAAGACCCGGGAGCTCCCGGCCATCGAGGAGGTCCGGACCCGGCTGGCAGCGCAGATGCCGGTGCAGCAGGGGGTCACCATCGCCCACGGCGACTACCGGCTCGGCAATTGCCTGTCCGACGTCACCACGGGACGGATCGCGGC
>JBILVB010000017.1:0-39623 GCA_044370695.1 Acidimicrobiales bacterium
GGATCTCGACCTCGAGCTCGAGCACCCGGGCCCGGCGGCGCAACGCAACCAACTCGGCGCGCTCATCGCTCGACAACCCCGGGGCCCGGCCGTCATCGATGTCGGCCTGCTTCATCCAGTTCCGCAGGCAGCTGTCACAAAATCCCGAGATCGGCAGCGACCCTCGACACCGGCTCGGTCCCCAGGCGCGCCAAATCGACAGCACGACGACGGAACTCCGGCGGATGCGGACGCGGCATCACAACTCCTTCCGAGACGACCACACGCCGCCTCACGGTAGGTGTCCGCCAACCGGGGGGCACTCCAGACGTCGATAGAGGGTCAGTCTTCAGGCGCCGCCAACAACGCGTACGCTGGCTGCATGGGTGCAATCGTCGAGCAGTACTTGGCTTCGGTATCCGCCGCGCTGCAACTCGTGGACGGAACCGAGGTGAGCACCCGATGGGTTCTCCCATCGATACTCCCCGAGTACACCGTCGGCGCACTCACTGCCCATCTCGGCCGCTCGATCACCAATGTCGAGACCTATCTCGAACGCCCTGCTCCCGTCGATGCGGCTCCGATGGATGCGCCGACCTACTTCGCAACGGTCCTCGCGGACGCAGATCCCGTCGACAGTGATCTGCACCGAGCCGTGCGATCCCGCTCGGTTGAGGTCGCTGCAGCGGGTCATTCAGCCGTTGTGGCGAACCTGCGGGGCAGCGCTGAGCGGTTGCACAGCATCGATCTCGCCGCACAGCCGCCGATTCTCGTCCTCGACGGCATCGCTATGAGCATTGACGAGTACCTGCGCACTCGTATCGTCGAGCTGGCGGTCCACGCCGCCGACCTTGCGGCAAGCGTCGGCGTCGAGGCCCCGGCGCTACCACCCGACGTGTGGGAGCAGGTCGCACGAACGGTCGGCGAGACCGCTGTTCGGCGCCACGGAGCGGAGGCCTACGCATTGTCGATCGCTCGCCCGGACCGCACGGGTCGCCTCGCTGCGTTCTGACCGGCGTCTCGGGCTGCTCGACGCTCTTGGATGGCCCATCGCCCGCCACGCGATCAGTCGAGGGTTGCGCGGACTTCCGGGAGCGAACGCAGCGGCAGCCTCGATCAGCGCGATCTGCTCGTCTGCGACCGCTCCACCGACGGTCACGGTGACGTACTCGGCGTTGCCGCGAACACGAACCCACTCGCACCCGTCAGCGAGCCGACGCAGCTCCTCGTAGAAGGCCGACAGAAGCCTTGAGGTAGCGACGTCGCCCGGATCACTGTGCAGGATCGTCAGGTGCCGTCGCCCTTGCGCCGGTTCAATCGCCTCGTTGACCAACAGCTCGCTGCTGACCACGGCACCCCCTGGTCGGGCGAAGGGTTTGCTCAAGGTGCCTCTAAGTTCGCCGAAGGGATCGGCCTCGTCTAGGTCATCGATTCGCATTTCCGTCGTTCCAAGTAGACATCGCCGTGGCTTCACAAGCACGGCGCGTGGGGCGGGTGGGCCCGCTCGTCGAGCGGTGACCGTCGAGCGGCCAGTTCCGCCCAGCGCACTGCGTCCTCGGCGCGGCCGCGCATCAGCGCGGTGACGACCCGCTGATGGAGCCGGGACGCCACGATGCCGGCCACGTGTTCTCGGGCGACGAGGAGCCACAGGTCGAACTGGGGGCTCCAGGCGGTGTCGATGCCCTCGAGCAGCGCGCCGGTGCCGATGTCTGGCGGGATGTCACGGTCCAACGTGAGCGCATCGACAGCGAAATGGTCGGGAAGCTCCTGACGAACGGGATCTCCCGTGAGGATGCTCGCATCGCCCAGAGCCCGCCTCAGCTCCGCCAGGCACCAGCGCAGGCTGGCCAGTGGGTCGTTCGCGTCGGGGGAACAGTTCGCTACTGAGTTCCCGCCGGGTGAGCGGACGGTCGGCCAGCAGGATCCGGGCGAGAAGCGCCCACGGCCTCTGGCCGCGTAGGTCTCGGTCGTTGCCGTCCTCGTCGACGATGCGAGGAACACCGATGAGCCGCCTGCGGCGAAAGGACACACCGTCATGGCCCAGTTCATCATCGAACGCAACATCCCCGGCGCGAGCACCCTCACCGCGGACGAGCTCGCCGCCACCGACGACGCCGCCACCATCGCCGAGCACGCCCGCCGCGGCGGCTTCCCGGCCGACCTCATCGTCAGCGTGGCCGCCCAGATCGGGCCCGACACGGCACGTCGCTGAACTCGAGCGGGGCGGGCGCACGAGATGCCACGCATCGAGGAGCGGCCGGCGATCGGTGGCGATCAGGCCGGCCGCTCTTCGTTCAGGTCGACGTGACGCGCCGCTCGTCGAGCTCGGCCAGGATCGAACGCACCTCGGTTCGCAGCAGGGCCTCGACATCGGTGCCGCTCCAGGCGAGATGTCCGAAGGCCTCGAGCGCAACCAGCCCGTGGACCCGCCCCCAACTGCGCACGATGACGTCGAGCAGTGACGCGGGAACGGCGCCGACGGACTGATCGATAGCGGCGAGGTCGATCGTCGCTTCGTCGTCGGACGCCCCCGCGGGGTGACTTGCGGCGTAGGCCGCGGCGACCTCGCGGGTCAACGGCGCGCCGAAGCGGCGGACGCTCGCCGAGGTGGGTCCGTCGGCTCGGGCGCGGAATCCGGGGATGGGGGTGCCGAGGATGAGCCCGAACTGCTCGGGGTTGTCGAGCGCCCAGCGCCGGTAGCCGAGCGCGATGGCCTCCATGCGGGCGAGCGGATCGTCGTCTGCGTCGGCGACCGCGGCTTCGATGGCCGCGCCGAACGCTTCGAACCCGTCGCTGATGAGCAGCTCGAGCAGCCCGTCGCGCCCGTCGACGTAGCGGTAGAGGCCCGGGGGACTGATGCCGGCCTTCCGGGCGACTTCTCGGAGCGACAGCGCAGCCGCTCCGGTCTGTCGCAGCTCGTCGAGTGCAGCGGCCCTGATCTCGGCGAGCAGATTCGCCCGCAGCACGGCCCGACGTCCCTCCATGTCCCGGAGTGTAGGCAACCGTCGCACTACGAACGTGCATTGCAATGCGATCAGTGTTCGCTATAGTGCGAACACTGATCGCAACATGTTGCCTGTTCGTGGAGGTTGGACATGGGGGACCGATTCGTGGTGCTCGGCGCGTCGGGAGGTGTCGGGCGTGCGCTCGTCGCGGAGCTGGCTCGGCAGGGCCGGCCCACGCGAGCCGTCTCCCGCCGCCAGCGCGGCGGCCTCGGAGGTGTCGAGTGCATGGCGGCCGACGTGTCGACGCCCGCGGGCGCTCGCGACGCATGCGCCGGCGCGGCGGTGGTGTTCCATGCCGCCCAACCGGAGTACCACCGCTGGCCCGAGGAGTTCCCCACGCTGACGGCGAACGTCATCGCCGCCGCGGGCGAGGCCGGCGCCAAGCTGGTGATGGTCGACAACCTGTACATGTACGGCCCCACCGCAGGGCCGCTCGTCGAGACCCTGGCGCGAGCGGCGACCGGACGCAAGGGCGTCGTGCGGGCCCGGATGGAACGCCAGTTGCTCGACGCCCACACGGCCGGCACCGTGCGCGTCGCCATCGGGCGGCTCTCCGACTACTACGGACCGCACGGGCCGAACAGCACCATCGCGACGCTCGTGCTCGAGCCGGCGGTGCGCGGCAAGGCCATGCGCTGGCCGGGATCCACCACGGCACCGAAGACCCTGCACTTCCTGGCCGACGCAGCCCGCGGGCTGCTGGTCCTCGCCGACCACGACGCCGCCGACGGCATGGTGTGGCACCTGCCTGCCGCACCGCCGATCACCGGTGCGCACTTCATGGAACTGGTGAACCAGTGCCTGCCGTCAGCGGTGAAGGCCGGATCGATCGGCACGTCGATGATGCGGATCGGCGGGCTGTTCTCCAAGGCGGCCAAGGAAACCGTCGAGTGCATGTACCAGTGGACCGCGCCGTTCGTGGTCGACAGCTCGGCATTCGAGTCCGCCTTCGGGCCACTCGCGGTCACCCCGCACGCCGAGGCGATCGCCACGACGATCGAGTCGATGCACCACGCGTGACCGCCCCGGTGGGCGATCCGCGTCGATCGCCGCTGCCCCCTCCAATCCACACCCCACCGCACACCCCGCTGCACACCTCGCAAGGAGCGACCCCATGACCACTCGATCGTCCACCACCGCCGGCCCCGCTGCCGACTCCCCGCCGGTCCACGGTGCCGGTTGGGCATCCGTCGTGCAGGGACTGCTGATCTTCGTGCCGACCGTCGTGCTCGGCGCAGCGGTCGGCTGGCCGGGAAGCCTCTCGGATCCGGCGTCGGTGGCGTTACCGAGGCTGGCCGACAACGAGGGTGCGGTCCGCTTCGGCTACGCGGCCTACCTGCTCTACTCGGTGCTGTTCGCCGTGACGATCACGATGCTCGCCCGCCTCGTCGAAGGTGACCTGGCGAAGGGGGTCCGTCGTCTGGTCATCGGCTTCGCCGTCGCTTCGGCGATCGCGCGCAGCCTCGGGATCGTCCGCTGGCTCGCCCCGATGCCCGAGCTCGCCGACGCGTATGCCACGGCAGCCGACGACGGGCAGCGCTACACGATCGAACGCCTCTACGACGCGCTCAACTCCTACGGCGGCACGATCGGTGAGGCCCTCGGTGTGGGGCTCTTCGCGGCGATCTCGATCGCGCTGCTCGCAGTCGGTCTCCTCCGCTCGGACGCGATGCCGCGCTGGGTCGCGGTGTGGGGCGTGGTCTCCGCCGTCGCGCTGGCCCTCGGCGCCGTGGAGCTCTTCGGCGTCGATCCGGGGCCGCTGCTCACCGTCACCGTCACCGTCGTCCAACTGTGGTTCCTCGCCACCGGTGTATGGCTCCTGGCGCGAGGTGCACGGCGGTTCCCGGTGGGCTGACCGAGCCGGTCTCCTGGCGCGCACCGGCTCGCAGCGGCGATCGCCGTCCTGCCGGCTCCCGTGGGGGGGGGCCTTCGGTGCCGATCGCCACAAGAGGGGGGCTTGTGCACTGCAGGAACCAGGGTCATAATGTCGTTATGACGTTGTTACATCATCCCCGCGGACGGCGCCCCGAGGCCGGCACCCCGTCCCACGCGCACCCCGCCACCGGCACCCCTGGAGTGTCACGATGATGGTGATGACCGCCCGAAAGGACCACCTGCGCGAGCGCCTCACCGCCGCTGCCGTGGAGGTGCTTGCGACCGGAGGGGTCGATGCACTCACCGCCCGCGCGCTCGCCGAGCGCGCCGAAACCACCACGATGGCGATCTACTCCCGCTTCGGCGGCATGGACGCTGTCCTCGTGGCCGTGCTCGGTGAGGGGTTCGCGATGCTCGCCGACCAACTCAACGCCGTGGCCGACACGGCGAACCCCCGAGCCGACGTCGAAGAGGTCTGCCTCGCCTACCGGGCCTTCGCCCTCGAATCGAGCGCCCTCTACACCGTGATGTTCGACAGCGGACTGCGCGACGCCATCGCAGAGGCCGGATCGAGTCCCCAGGAGGCCTTCGCCCATCTCCACCGGCGCGTCGCCCGGGCCCTGCCCGACACCGACCCCGCCAGCGTCGAGACGGCCAGTTTCTCGACCTGGGCGCTGTGTCACGGGCTGGTCAGCCTCGAGCGCTCCGGGATCGGCTCGAAGCTGCGGCAGCGCTCGGCATCGAGCGTGTTCCGGTCGGCCATCGATGCCCACCTCCGCGGGTGCGGTGCGGCATGAGCGCCCTCCACCTGAACCGGACCGAGGGCAGCGGCCGACCGCTCGTGCTCCTCCACGGTGTCTATCTGGACCACCGGCTCTGGGACGAGGTCCGCGCAGCATTTCCCTCCCGCGCCACGCTCGCCGTCGATCTCCCGGGGCACGGGCGCAGCCGGCCCCTCGGCTCCCACGAGTCGATCGACGAGGTCGCCGGCTCGGTCGCCGATGCCGTGCGTTCTGCAGGCATCCGTGACGCCATCTGGGTGGGGCACTCGTGGGGCGGTTGGGTGCTCGCGCGCGTGGCCGCCACCGATCCGGATCTCGTCGGTGGCGCCGTCTACTCCAACACGCCGGCGCGCAAGGCGTCCGGCAAACGGCGCACCGGATTCCTGGCCCAGCGGTGGCTGCTCCGCTTCGGCTTCCCGTTGGCGACCTACGGCCGGCTTGCAGCCAAGTCGCTCTACGACCCTGCGACGCTGTCGGCCCGGCCGGCATTGGCCGACGAGCTGGCGGCCCGCGTGAAGTCGATGGGACGTACCCAGGTGATCCGAACGGTGTCGAACGTGGTGCTCGGCACCCCGGACTCGATCGAGTTGATCGCAGCCACCGCAGTGCCGTATCGGGTCGTCGCCGGTGAACAGGATTACGTGCTCGACGACGAGGTCGTCACCAGGTTCGGCCCTGTGCTGGGCCGGGCCGCCGGTGGCCACATCACGCCCCAGGCTGATCCGGGTGCGATCGTGCGCGCCGTCGAGGTGCTCGACGGCTCGCTCAGTCGGTCCAGTTCGAGCTAGCGCCGCTCGGCCGGCACGGCGTCGAACGTGACGTCGTGCCGGCCAGGGGGCCGAGCTTCACGCGCCGGCGGCCGAAGGGGTCTCCTCCGTCGTGCTGGACCCGGTGCAGGTCAGCGCTGGTCGGGGTCGACGACCGGGTGCGGGGTGACGAACAGCCTCGTGCGGCTGCGGACGTGGGCCAGGGAATCGGCCGCCACGGCCTTGCCCAACTCGGAGGCGTAGGCGGCGTCGAAGTCCTCCCGGCTGTCGAACCACAACTCCGAGACACCGTCGACGTCGGTTGCGTCCTCGACGAGGTTGAACGTGATGCGCCGCACGCCCGGAAGCTGGGCAGCCAGCGGCGCGTGCTCGCCGAGCCACCAGCCGCGGAACTCCTCGGCGGTCATGTCGTCTCGCCGCGTCAACAGGATGATCGCCTTGAAGCTCATGACGGCTTCACGATCCGATGCAGCGGTCGCCCGCCGACGGCCAGTGCCAGCACGGCGAGCACCTCGTCGGGACGAGGCGCGTCGTCGACGGTGAGGGCGACCGCATCCATCTCGTCGAAGGACCAGATGTCGATGCAGTTGGTCAACGGCGCCACGATCCTGGTGCCGGGACCGCCCAGGAGTTTCGTGGACGGGATGATGGCCGGCCCCTTGCCCAGCCGTGCTCGCACCGGCGCACCGAAGCGTGGATGGATGAGGGCGGCGGCGTGCTCGATCTCGCCGTCGGTGCCGACCACCGCCGCCTTGCCGTACGCGCTCACCTCGGCGGCGTCGCACCCGAGCGCGGCCAGGGCCTCGTCGACCAGGACGGCGCCGAGGTCGGCGCCGAGGTCGACGAGGGGGGTGAGATCCTCGACGAAGCGCCCGGCATAGGGGTTGGTGAGCACGACGCCCGTGGCGACCTTGCGACGCACGCCCGCCACCGGTCGCCCTGCCTCGATCCGGGTCGTCTCGACGACCGACACGATCTTGCGGATGTTCAGGTCCATGGTCGTGTCTCCAGACCGGTCAGCGGGCCGTGGGCGGCACGCCCACCCGGTTGCCGTTGTGCTGCTCGTTCGAGGCGTGCGTGTCGAGCAGTTCGACCACCTCGATGATGCGCCCGTCGCGGGTGCGGGCCGAAAGGCCGTACTCCACGTCGTAGCGGTGGCCCCGGCGCGAGGTGGCGTGGAAGTCGAAGCGCACGAACGAGGCCGGCTCGCTGCCGATCTCGTCGTGGATGTCGACGGTCACCGAACCGGGCTCGTAGAACTTGGTGAACACGGCGCGGTTGAACGCCACCACGGCGTCGGCTCCCACGTGCGGACCGGCGATGTTCGGGGCGAGCGAATGGCTCAGGCGCCACGTCACGGTCGGGTCGTACAGCGCAGCCATGGCCTCGACGTCACCGAAGGCCTCGACCAGCCGGCGCGCGGGTGTCGGTCCGGTCGGCGGAGGTTCGCTCATCGCCCGGAGCGTACTGACGGCGCTCCGACTGTCCAGTGGACGGTCCAGCGGACCGCCGCAACGAAGGCCGAGCGTGCCGTGGCCGTGCGGCTCGACCGCGCGTTCGGCGGCAGCCCGGCGGCAACTCGGCGGCTGCCGATCGGCTCGGCTACGCCGAGCGGGTGCCCCGCCCGGGACGGACGGCCGGGGGCGGGGCCGTCGCCCGCTCGACCGCCCGCTCGACCGCGCGGTCGACGGCGCCCCGCAGGGCTGCCGACCGGCGCCGGCCGGGTTTGCCGGTGTCGAGCGTGGCCTGGACCCCGAGGCCGTCGATGATCGCCACCAGATCCTCGACCCGACCCGCTCGCTCGTCGGCCCCCAGGCCGGGGACGGCCTCGACGAGGAGGCGGTCGAGCACCTCGCGCCACTCCGCATACCGACGCTCGTTCTCCTCGCGCAGGGCTGGGTCGACGGTCGCCTGGGCCCAGAAGGCCAGCCAGACGCGCCACTCCCGGCGACGCTCGGCGTCGAGCGGAAGGGCCTCGAGGAGCACCGCGCGCACCGCGTCGGCGCCCGTGGCCCCTGCGGCCGCGCTGATCATGCGCGTGCCGGCGAGCTCGTGGACCTGACGGAGCGCGGCGATCAGGATCTCCTCGCGGCTGGCGAAGTAGTGGGTCAGCCGTCCGGTCGAGCACCCGGCCCGCTCGGCGATGGTCCGCATCGTCGCTCCCTCGAGACCGACGGTTCCGAGTGCGTCCCAGGTTGCCGCGACGATCTGCGCCCGGCGCTCGGCATGGTCCACGACTTTCGGCATGGGCGCATCGTAGCAGTCTTTACGAAACAATTGTTGCGCAACATGCGTTGCGCAACGTAGGGTTCGCGGTATGGATGCAGGCCTCGCAGCGCTCGCCGACGCCGACATCGGCGTCTTCGCCTTCGTCGGCACGAAGGGCCGACCGGCCATCTGCGCCGTCACCCCGTACGTGGTGGACGGGCGAGCGGTGGTGACCTCGACGCTCGCCTATCCGGGCAAGGCGCGTGCGGTGCGGTCGGACGAACGGGTCGCCCTGCTGGCGGGCGGCACGTCCGTCGAGGGACGTGGACGGGTCGGCATCGACCGAACCGCAGCCTGGTTCGATCGCAACCTGCGCGATCAGGAGCTGCGGAAGTACCCACCGGCAAGCTCCGTCCTCGGTGTGCCCGGCCACCGAAGGCTGTTCTCCTGGTACGTCGGGCGTACCGTCATCGCCATCGAACCGGAGCGCACCGTCGTGCGTCCCGGGTCGGACCGGGTCGCCGTGGCGGTGATCGACGGCGTCGGCCGGCTGCACCTGATTGCCCAACCGATCGCAGCGCCCGCGGACGACGCCCGTACTGTCGAAGTGACGGCGGAGGTGCCCGACGGCGACGGCGTGCTGCTCGTGCACGACGAGCGAGCCGGGCTCGCCGAGCTGCACCAGCTCACGCTCCACGGCCGCATCACCGACGGCGCCCTGCGCGTGGAGCGAGCGGCGCGCACCCGGATGGGCGGCGACGGATTCCTCGGGCAGCTCCGCACCGCCCGAACGCTCGCCGAACGGGCCCGGCGCGCTGCCGCGACGACGGCCGGCTGGCCCCCGCCGCCCGTCGGCTGACGGACCCCCTCGAACCGAAGGAACTCGCATGACCGACCATCTCCCTGCCGTCCCGACCCGCGTCGACGGCGCGGCCGCAGCGGCGCTCCCGCGCCGGGCCGCCGGCGAAGGGCTCGACGAGGTCGTCGCCCTCACGCTCTTCCCGGGTGCCGTGATCGTCGAGGGTCTGTTCGACGGCGACCGTGTGGCTGCGCTGAACGACGAGATCGACGCGTGGACCACCGCCCATCCCGACGACGGCGCGCCCTGCAGCGGCAACCAGCTCTACGACCTCTTCCTCGGTCCACGGACCGTGCGCCTTCACGGCCTGCTGAGGACATTGCCGGCGACGGGGCGGGATCTCGTCGCCGATCCTCGGATCGCGCGCTGGGCCGAACGCGGCCTCGACCGATCCGGCTCGAGCATCCTGCCGAACGCCGACGAGCTCATCCAGATCGGCCCCGGCGAATCGGCCCACGGCATCGCCAAGCTCGGCGTGCCGTTCGTCCGAGCGTGCGACGCCACCGTCCGAAACCTGCTCGGCGCCGGTGTCCAGGACGGCACCGGCCAGGGTGGCGGCCTGCTCGGCCTCGTCGACGGGCGATCCCCGGAGGACCCCGGCACATGATCTGGCTCGCTGCCACCGTCATCCTCGACGTCATCGCCACCACCAGCAGCCGGCTCTCCGCCGGCTTCACCCGGTTCGGCTGGGCCGCGGCGAGCGTCCTTGCCTACCTCGGGGTGTTCGTCTCGTTCAGCAAGGCCATCCACACCCTGCCGGCCGGCTCGGCCTACGCACTGTGGTCGGGCGTCGGCACGGTCGCGATCGCCACCATCGGCGTGCTCGCCTTCGGCGACCGCGTCGGCGTCACGACCATCGTCGGCATCGTGCTCATCCTCGCCGGCGTCGCGGTCCTCAACCTCGCCGGCGTCCGTTCCGGTTGAGGTCGCCGGCACGACGAGGCGTAGCCGAAGCGCAGGTGGTCGCCCTCCGCAAGGGCGGCCGCAGGCGAACCGTCGTCAACGCGCGCCGACGCAGCGACGACCGCCCGAGATGATCCGGACCGGTGTGCAGAGGCAACGGGCGCACTGGGACAGCGGAATCGTCGACGATTCGTGTCGGTGGGTCGTGTCGGTGGGTCGTGGTGGGGTTCTTGAGGTGTTCTTGACGAACAGGCGTTTGGTTGCGTACGTCTGTTCGGTAGGGTTGGTGGTGTGGACGAGGTGGATCGGGCGTGGTTGCGGTTGCGGGGGGCGGATGTCGCGGGGTGTGACGAGGCGGGGTTACGGGTGTTGGGTGGGTTGTTGGCGCGGGTGCGTGGGGTGCTGGATGTGGTGGATGCGGGGTTGACGCGTCGGGCGGAGGAGTTGGCGGCGGCGGGTGCGGGGGTGGATGGGCGGTTGTTTCAGCGGTGGCATGGGGCGCGTTCGGATCGGGGGGCGCGTCAGGCGGTGGATCGGGCGGTGGTGTTGGGGGTGGTGCCGGAGTTGGAGGCGGGGGTGGCGGCCGGTGTGGTGGGGGTGGCGCATGCGGATGCGGTGGCGAGGGCGGTTGCGCCGGTCGCTGCGGAGGTGCGGGGCGAGTTGTTGGGGGCGGGTGTCTGGTTGGCCGGGCAGGCGAAACGGTTGTCGCCCGAGGAGTTGGAGCGGTCGGTGCGTCGGGAGGCGGAGCGGTTGGCCGGGGTGGATGCGGGTGATCGGTTGGCGCGTCAGCGGGAGCGGTCGGGGGTGCGGCGGTGGGTGGATCGGGATGGGATGCATCAGTTGCGCGGGGAGTTCGATGCCGAGCGGGGGGCGCGGGTGTGGGCGGCGTTGGACGCGGCGGTCGAGGTGGTGTTCCATCGGGCGCATCCTGAGGAGGGGAGGGGTCGGGCGCCGTCGGGTGGGCGTCGTCATGAGCAGTTCGCGGCGGATGCGTTGGTGGAGTTGTGCACCCGCACCGGTTCGGGTGGGTCGCAGGGCAGTGAGTTGGTGGTGTTGATCGATGAGACGTCGTTGCGGGCGGGTCTCGAGCATGCGGGCACGGTGTGTGAGGTGTCGTCGGGGGTGTCGTTGCCGGTGGCGGCGGTGCGCAAGTTGTTGTGCGAAGCGACGGTGTTTCCGTTGGTGTTGGGTGGTGATGGTCGGGTGCTCGATCATGGGGCGGGTCGCCGGTTGGCGTCGCCCGAGCAGCGTCGGGCGTTACGGGCGATGTATCGCTCGTGTGCGTGGCCGGGGTGTGCGGTCCGGTTCTCGAGTTGTCACGTTCATCACACGGTGCCGTTCGCGTGGAACGAACGCACCGTTCTCGACGAGTTGGTGCCGGTGTGTTCGCATCATCATCACCAGATCCACGATCTCGGCTGGCACCTCGCGGTCGATGGCGAGCGCACCGTCACCATTCGTGGCCCGGACGGGCGGATCGTCGAACGCCAAGCGTTCACCCCCGCCGGCCGAGCACCCACCGGGCGAGCACCCACCGGGCGAGCGTGCGCCGGCCGGGCGCCCGAACCCGTCCGACGGGAATAGCCGCCCGCCGGCGGGGCCGGGCCCCCGAGGGGGCCCGGCAGTACGGTTCGTTCGACCTGCAACGGTGGAGGGGAGCGCATGGCGCACCGATACGAGCACCTGTTCCAACCGATCGATCTCGGCCCGGTCACGGTGAAGAACCGGATCTGCCGCTCGGCGCACGGCACGTTGCTCGGTGGCGAGAAGCTGATCGCCTACCACGAGGCCCGAGCCGCAGGCGGCGTCGGCATGTCCACCCTCGAAGCCACCGGCGTGCACCGCAACGCCCCCAGCCTCATCCCGCTCCACAGCGACGCCTGCATCCCCTTCTACAAGGAGATCAGCGCCCGCATGCGGCCCTACGGGATGGCGCTGTTCCAGCAGATCTACCACCCGGGCGCGGCCACCCGGCCCCGCAAGGCGGCCACCCAGATCTCCGCCTCCGCCATCCCCAACCCACTCATCGGCGGCATCCCCCACGAGATGACCACCGGAGAGATCGCCGAGATGGTCGAGGCCTTCGCGGCGGCCGCCCGCCGCTGCCGTGACGGCGGCCTCGACGGCATCGACGTCCACGCCTCCAGCGGCTACCTCATCGAGCAGTTCCTCTCCCCGGCCAACAACGTGCGCACCGACGACTACGGCGGCTCGCTCGAGAACCGGATGCGGTTCCTGCTCGAGATCCTCCACGCCGTACGCGACGCCGTCGGCCACGACCTGTGCATCGGCATCCGCCTCCCCAACGAGGAGTACATCCCCGGCGGGCTCACCCCCACCGACGTCGCCGAGATCGCCCGCATCGTCGAACCCCTCGTCGACTACGTGTCGCTCCACATGGGCTCGTACTGGCGGTTCCACAAGCTGATCGGCCCCATGGACGAACCGCTCGGCAACGAGATGCCCGCCAACCGGGTGATCACCCGGGGTCTGCAGACCCCCACGATCGTCGTCGGCCGCATCATGACCCTCGACCACGCCGACCGCCTCGTCGCCGACGGCGACGCACACCTCGTGTCCATGGTCCGCGCCCTCATCGCCGACCCCGAACTCGTCAACAAGGCCCACCGCGGCGACGAGCACCTGATCCGCCCCTGCATCGGCTCCAACCTCGGATGTGTCGGTCAGCTCATGTCGAGCGGCACCCTGAGCTGTGTCGTCAACGTCGCCGCCGCCCAGGAGGCCACCGTCAGCTTCGAGCCGCCCGGCCCGGCGCCGGTGCGCAAGCGGGTGCTCGTCGTCGGCGGGGGGCCGGCCGGCCTCGAAGCCGCCCGCACCGCCGCCCTGCGCGGCCACGAGGTCCACCTCTACGAGGCCACCCGCCACCTCGGCGGCCAGGTCGCCATCGCCGCCACCGCCCCCCACCGCGCCGACATCGGCGCCATCACCGAATGGCTCGCCGGCGAACTCGAACGGCTCGGCGTCACCATCCGGCTCGCCACCCTCGTCGACCCCGACCTCGTCGCCGAGGTCGCCCCCGACGAGGTGATCGTCGCCACCGGCACCAGCCCGCGCCGCGACGGCTTCCAGGTGTCCACGCCGGTGCAGCCCATCGCCGGCCACGACCTGCCCCACGTGTGGAGCTCGTGGGACGTGTTCGGCTTCGGCGGCCGCGCCACCCTCGAGGGCCCGGCCGTCGTGTTCGACGACACCGGCACCTTCGAAGCCATCTCGGTGTGCGACGCCCTGCTCGAAGCCGGCCTCAGCGTCACCCTCGTGGGCCGCTACGACGCCATCGGTGCCACGCTGCCGTACCCGCCCGTCACCGTCGCCGCCGCCAAGGAACGGCTCTACTCCGGCGCGTTCGACTTCGTCGGCGGCCACTACCTGCAAGGCATCACCCCCGCCGAGGTCATCATCGGGGTCCCGTTCACCGAACGGGTGCGGGCCCTGCCGGCGCGCACCGTCGTGCTCGTCACCCACGGCCATCCCAACCGGGAGCTCGCCGAATGGCTGCGCGCCGACGGCCGTTGGCCGGTCCACCTCGCCGGCGACGTCACGGGCAGCAACGGGATCCTTCCCGCCATCCACGGCGCGGCCGCCGTCACCCGGGTGCTGTGATCGGCGCCGGTCGCCTCGTCCTGCACCCGGCGCGGGCCGTCACGCTCGCGTTCGCCGGATTGATCGGCCTCGGCACCGTCGCGTTGCGCCTGCCCGCCACCCACCGTCCCGGTGTCGACGTCGACGTCCTCACCGCCCTGTTCACCGCCACCTCGGCCGTCACCGTCACGGGCCTGTCCCGCGTCGACGTCGGCGCCACCTGGAACGGCGGTGGCCTCGTCGTGCTCGTCGTGCTCGTGCAGCTCGGCGGCCTCGGGGTGATGACGCTCGCCTCCCTCGTCGCACTCGCGCTGTCGGACCGCCTCGGCCTGCGCGCCCGCCGCCTCACCGCCGGCGAGTTCGGTGCCGTCGCCCCCGGCGAGCTGCGCCGCCTGCTCGGTGCCGTCGCCGTGGTCGCCTTCGCGGTCGAGGCCAGCGCCGCCGTCGTGCTCGCCGCCTGGCTGTGGCTCCGCCACGGCGAACCGCTCGGCGAGGCGCTGTGGTGGGGGGTGTTCCACTCGGTGATGGCGTTCAACAACGCCGGGTTCGGCCTCGCCGCCGACAACCTCACCCGCTTCGTCGGCGACCCGGTCGTCAACGTGGTCGTCGCCGCGGCGGTCGTCGTCGGGGGCCTCGGGTTCCCGGTGCTGGTCGAACTGTGGCGCACCCGGTGCCGACGACTCCGAACGTGGAGCCTGCACACCAAGCTCACCCTCGCCGTGTCCGGCGTGCTCGTCGTCGCCGGCACCGTCGGGGTGCTGGTGTTCGAGTGGAGCAACCCCCGCACCCTCGGCCCGCTCCCGGCGACCGACAAGCTGCTCGCCGGGTTATTCCACGGGGTGAGCCCCCGCACCGCCGGCTTCAACACCGTCGACATCGGCGCCCTCACGGAGGACACCTGGCTGTTGATGGTGCCGCTCATGTTCGTGGGCTCGGGCGCTGCGTCCACCGGCGGCGGGATCAAGGTCACGACCCTCGCGGTGCTCGTGCTCGCCTGTTGGGCCGAACTGCGCGGCGACCCGTCGGTCACGGCCTTCCGTCGCCGACTCGATCCCGTCGTCATCCGCCAAGCCCTCACCGTCACCGTCGTCAGCCTGGTCCTCGTCGGCCTCGCAGTCGCCACGCTGCTCAAGGTGTCGAGCATCCCGCTCGACCGCACCCTGTTCGAGGCGGTCAGCGCCTTCGGCACCGTCGGGCTGTCGACCGGGATCACCGGGACCTACGACTGGCGGGGCCAGACCGTGCTCGGTGTACTGATGTTCCTCGGCCGGGTCGGTCCGGTCACCCTCGGCGCTGCGCTCGTGCTGCGGCGCCGTACCCGCCTCTACGAGTACCCGGAGGGCCGCCCCCTTGTCGGTTGACCGCCTCGCCCGTACCGAGCACTCCCGCCCGCAGCGTCGCCGGGCGGCTCCGGGGCCCGCCGCCGACGACGTCCTCGTCGTCGGCCTCGGCCGCTTCGGATCAGCCCTCGCCGACGAGCTGGTCCGCCTCGGTCACGGCGTGCTCGCCGTCGACACCGACCCGGAACTCGTCCAGCGCAACGCCGACCGGTTCGACCAAGTAGTCGTTGCTGACGCAACCAACTCCGAGGCGCTGCGTCAGTTGGGCGCCGGGGAGTTCCGCCAAGCCGTCGTCGGCATCGGCGGCGACATCGAGGCGAGCATCCTGACCGTGCTCGCCCTCCTCGACTGCGGGGTGCCGAACGTGTGGGCCAAGGCGATCACCGCCGAGCACGGCCGGATCCTCGAGCGCGTCGGTGCCCACCACGTCGTGTTCCCCGAGATGGAGATGGGTCGCCGGGTGGCGCACCTCGTCACCAACCGGATGCTCGACTACATCGCCCTCGACGATCGTCTCGTGCTGGTCGAGGTGCCCGTCCCGGCCCCGCTGGTCGGCCACACCCTGCGCTCGGCGGCCGTGCGCGAGCGCCACGACGTCACGATCGTGTGCGTGAAGCCCGCCGGTGGCGGCTACCGCATGAGCCGGCCCGAGTGGGAGCTGCGCGACGGCGACACCCTGCTCGTCGCCGGCTCCCCCGAAGCGGCCGAGGCGTTCGGCCTGCTGGCCTGACCGGCGCGCCGGCCGGGCGCGCCTACGGTGCCGGTCATGACCGGTCGGTTGGAAGGCAAGGTCGCCGTCGTCACCGGCGGCGCATCAGGGATCGGTGCGGCCACCGTCGCCCGGTTCGTCGAGGAAGGGGCCCGGGTCGTCATCGGGGACCTGCAGGCCGACGTCGGCGAGGAGGTGGCCGCCGCCTACGGCGACGCTGCGACCTTCCGGCCCTGCAACGTGGCCAAGGAGGCCGACGTCTCCGGGCTCGTCACCGAGGCCGTCACCCGCTGGGGCCGCCTCGACGTGATCTTCAACAACGCCGGCTTCGGTGGCGTGATCGGCCCGATCGAGTCGATCGCCGAGTCCGACTGGGACCTCACCTTCGACGTGCTGCTCAAAGGCGTGTTCTTCGGCATGAAGCACGCGGCGCCCGTGATGAAGGCCCAGCGGTCGGGCTCGATCATCTCGACCGCGTCGGTGGCCGGCCACCTCGTGGGCTACGGCCCCCACCTCTACAACGTGGCCAAGGCCGGGGTGATCCACCTCACTCGCACCGTCGCCGCCGAACTGGCCGAGCACGACGTCCGGGTCAACTGCATCTGCCCCGGGTTCATCGCCACCCCGCTCGCCGCCGGCGCCCCCATCGGCTGGAAGGGGCGGGACGCCGCCGAGGCCCGTGTCCAGGCCATGCGGGACAGCTCCGCCCAGGCCCAGCCGCTGCACCGCGTCGGCGAGGGCGCCGACATCGCCAACGCCGCGCTGTTCCTCGCCTCCGACGAGAGCGCCTGGGTGACCGGGATCGACCTCGTCGTCGACGGCGGGTTCAAGGTCGGCCGCCCCTGGCGCAAGCAACAGCCCTGGCTGCGCGAGGCCGCCCCGCTGCGGCTGTACCGGCCCCCGGACGAGTAGGGGTCACCCACTACGATCGGGCCCCCTATGCCGGCCACCGAGCTCGACCAGATCGTCAACCTCTGCAAGCGACGCGGCTTCGTGTACCCGTCGGCGGAGATCTACGGCGGGTTCCGCTCCACGTACGACTACGGCCCGCTCGGGGCGATGATGCTGCGCAACGTGAAAGACGCCTGGGTGCGCTCGATGGTGCAGCTGCGCGACGACGTGGTGCTGATCGACGCCGCCATCCTCAGCCCGCCGCAGGTGTGGGAGGCCTCCGGGCACCTCGCGAACTTCACCGACCCACTGGTCGACTGCACCGCCTGCAAGACCCGGTGGCGGCTCGACAAGCTCGAGGACCCCGATCTGTGCCCGAGCTGCGGCAAGCGGGGCACCTTCACCGAGGCCCGGCAGTTCAACCTGATGTTCAAGACCCACGCCGGCCCCGTGGAGGACTCGGCCGCGGTGGCCTACCTGCGCCCGGAGACGGCGCAGGGCATGTTCGTGAACTTCCTCAACGTGATCAACACCACCCGCAAGCGCCCGCCGTTCGGCATCGCGCAGGCCGGCAAGAGCTTCCGCAACGAGATCACCCCGCAGAACTGGATCTTCCGCACCCGGGAGTTCGAGCAGATGGAGCTCGAGTTCTTCGTGCCGCCGGAGGAGTCGGCCCAGTGGTACGAGTACTGGTGCGCCGAGCGCCTGAACTGGTACCGCGAGCTCGGCATCCCGGCCGAGATGCTGCGCCTGCGGGCCCACGACGCCGACGAGCTGTCGCACTACTCGTCGGGCACCTCCGACGTGGAGTTCGCCTTCCCGTGGGGCTTCGACGAGCTCGAGGGCATCGCCAACCGGGGCGACTACGACCTGAGCCAGCACGCCGCCCACTCGGGCGAGAAGCTCGAGTTCTTCGACCAGGCCGCCAACCGCCGCTACGTCCCGCACGTGATCGAACCGGCCGCCGGTGCCACCCGCACCATGGCGGCGTTCCTGCTCGCCGCCTACGACGAGGACGAGATCGGCGGCGAGAAGCGCACGGTGCTGCGCCTGCACCCGCGCCTCGCGCCCTACAAGGTGGCGGTGCTGCCGCTGTCGAAGAAGGACACGCTGTCGGCAACGGCCCGCGAGGTGTACCGCACCGTCGCCGCCCACTGGATGACCGACTACGACGACACCCAGTCGATCGGGCGCCGGTACCGCCGCCAGGACGAGATCGGCACCCCGATCTGCGTCACCGTCGACTTCGACACCCTCGAGGACCGGGCCGTGACCATCCGGGACCGGGATACCACCGAGCAGGTTCGGGTACCGTTGGCCGAGCTGGTCCCCACCTTGCGGGACCGCCTCGGGTTGTGAGCGCCTGAACGAAGGGGATCGCCATGAGCGTCGTGGACCAGCCGGGTTCCGCCGTCGGGGAAGCCGTCGAGGCCGAGGCGGCCGACGTCGCCGCGCTGCGGGCGGGGGCTCGGGCGTGGTTGGCCGAGCACTGGTCGCCCGACGGCGACCGCAAGGCCTTCGTCGCCGCCGCCATCGACGCCGGGTGGGCGGCGCCGTCGTGGCCGTCGGCCTGGTTCGGCAAGGACGCCTCGCCGGACGCGAGCAAGGCCGTGCGCGAGGAGTTCGCCGCCGTGCGCGCCCCCGGCGCCGGTCAGGACCTGCAGAACCTGTGGGCCAACACCGTGCTGGCGTTCGGCTCCGACGACATGAAGCGCCGGTTCGTGCGGCCCCTGCTGCTCAACGAGGTGAAGATGTGCCTGCTGTACTCCGAGCCGGGCGCGGGCAGCGATCTGGCCGGGGTCACGACGACGGCGGTCCGTGACGGCGACGAGTGGATCGTCAACGGCCAGAAGGTGTGGACCTCGGGCGGCCAGGTCGCCGACTACGGGATGCTCATCTGCCGCACCGACTGGGACCAGCCCAAGCACAAGGGGCTCTCGTTCTTCTTCCTGCCCATGAAGCAGGACGGCGTCGAGGTGCGCCCGCTGCGCCAGTGCACCGGCGACCGCCGGTTCAACGAGGTGTTCCTCACCAACGCCCGCGTGTCCGACGCCAACCGGCTCGGCACCCCCGGCGACGGCTGGCGGGTGCTGCAGACGGCGCTGGCCTACGAGCGACTCGTGATGGGCGACACCCGGCCGACCGCGGTGCGCGACGACCGCACGCCCGACGAGCGCGTCGAGGGCCCGCCGCCCGACACCGTGCTGGTCGAGCTGGCCCGCGAGCGCGGCCGCACCGGCGACCCGGTGGTGCGCGACGCGCTGATGCGCCTGCACGTCCTGCGCACCGTCAACACCTGGAACGGCCTGCGGGCCAAGGCCCAGCTCGCGCAGGGCACGTCGTCACCGGTGGCGTCGCTCGGCAAGCTGGCGATGTCGCGGATCTTGCACACGGCGGGCTCGCTGCAGCAGCAGATCCTCGGTGCCGACGGGATGCTCGGCGGCGCCGACGGCCCGGCGGATCGCAACTGGCACGCCATGTACGACCTGCACAACGCCTTCTTCACCTCGATCGGTGGCGGCACCGACCAGATCCAACGCAACATCATCGGCGAGCGCCTGCTCGGCCTGCCCCGCGAGCCCGAGCCCGACAAGGTCCTGCCCTTCAGCCAGACCAAGCGCAACCAGTAGCGCTCAGGGGCGGTGCCGGGCGACGAGGGCCCGGAAGTCGGGACGCTCCGCCAGCCGGGCGAGGTCCGGATCGTCGAGCAGGCTGCCCAGGCCCCCGTCGGCGTGCGCGGCGGTGAGCCATTCCATGGCCAGGTCGTCCTGCTCGAGCCGTGCGAGCGAGCGGGCCACGTCGTGGGCGAGGCGCGGCTCGCGGTGGCGGTCGTAGAGCCGGGCGCCGTACGCCGCCGACTGCTCGAACGCGCCGACCTGGTGGAGCACCCCCTGGTACACCCACCCGGCGTGGAACGCCTCGACCGGCGCCGGCTCGGGGATCGACAGCGCGAGGGCCCGGAGCCGTTCGACCGTCGCACCCTCCGGGGGGACCCAGGTGCCGGTGTCACGCTGGAGCATCTCGACGAGCAACTGCGTCGCCGAGGCGTCGCGCCCCGCTGCGGCGAGGCCCGCGGCCCGCAGCCACGGTGAGGCCACGAAGCCCGGGGGGAACAGGCCGGGGCGCCCGGTGGCCCAGCCGGTGCGCTCCGCTTGGCGAGCCGCGTCCACACTGCGGCGGGCGGCATCGATCGCCGCCGGCGCCGGGGTGGAGCCGCTGCGCAACTCCCGGATCGAGAACCAGGCCAGCATCGCGGTGACGAGCACGAACCCCCGCCACGTCGGGTCGACGAGCACGTAGGCGGTGGCCGAACACCACACCGCAGCGCTCAGCCACAGCACGGCGCGCATGCCCCGGCCCGGCGCGATCCGGTCGGCCGCCAGGCCGAGCAGGTGTCCGCCGTCGAGCGGCAGGGCGGGCACCAGGTTGAGCAACCCGAGCGCCGGCCCGGCCCACCACAGCGCGATCCACCGGACGTCGTCGAGGATCTGGTCCGACGACAGCGGGTTGACCCCGGCCACGACGAGCGCGGCGCCGCCTCCGGCGATCTGCGCGAGCGGGCCGGCGACGGTGATCACCGCCCGTTCCGCGCGGGTGAGCTGGCGTCCCGGGGTGTACTGGGCCCAGCCGACCAGGAAGTTGAGCGAGATCGTGGCATCGGCGCCGAACGCTCGGGCGGCGCTCGCATGGCCGAGTTCGTGCACCAGGGTGAGCACCGCCATCGCCCCGACGAGCCAGAGCGCGAAGCGGGTGTCGCTCGCGTTGAGTGCGAAGAGCAGCAGCAGGCCGAGCAGGAACCCGGCGCTCACGTGGACCGGGAACCCGAGGACGCGGAACGTCGCCCGCTGCGTCGAGCCGTCCGAACCGGGCACGCGCCACATGCGGGTGAGCCTACGACCCCCACCTCGGTACTAACCTTCCCGCCCCGTGCCGTACGTCTACGCCTTCGACCACAAGCACCGTCGCCCCCCGATGCAGCTCAAGGACCTGCTCGGTGGGAAAGGGGCCAACCTCGCCGAGATGACGAGCGTGCTCCAGTTGCCGGTACCGCCGGGGTTCACGATCTCCACCGACGCCTGTAGGGCGTACATGGCCGACGGCTGGCCCGAGGGGCTCGACGAGGAGATCGCCAAGCAGGTCTCCAGGCTCGAGAAGAAGATGGGCCGCAAGCTCGGCGACCCCAAGGACCCGCTGCTCGTGTCGGTGCGCTCGGGGGCGAAGTTCTCGATGCCCGGGATGATGGACACGGTGCTCAACCTCGGCCTGAACGACGAGAGCGTCAACGGTCTGGCCCACGTCACCAGTGACGAGCGCTTCGCCTACGACTCGTACCGCCGGTTCATCTCCATGTACGGCCGCATCGTGCTCGGCCTCGACGGCCATCACTTCGAGCACGCCCTCGACAAGGCGAAGGAGGCGGCCGAGGTCACCTCGGACTCCGAGGTCCCCGCCGCCACGCTTCGCGTGCTCTGCGAGGACTACAAGGCGATCGTCGCGCGCGAGACCGGCAGCCCGTTCCCGCAGAAGCCCCACGAGCAGCTCCGCGGCGCGATCGAGGCCGTGTTCCGGTCCTGGAACGGGGCCCGGGCCATCGCCTACCGGGTGCGCGAGCGGATCAGCCACGACCTCGGCACCGCGGTGAACGTGCAGGCCATGGTGTTCGGCAACCGCGACGACAACTCCGGCACGGGCGTCGGGTTCACCCGCAACGCCGCCACCGGTGAGAACAAGCCCTACGGGGACTTCCTCGTCAACGCCCAGGGCGAGGACGTCGTGGCCGGCATCCGCAACACCGAGGATCTCGACGCGCTCGGGCGCCACTTCCCGGTGATCCACGACGAGCTGCTCGCCATCTTCCACCGGCTCGAGACGCACTACCGCGACATGTGCGACACCGAGTTCACGATCGAGCAGGGCAAGCTCTGGATGCTGCAGACCCGGGTGGGCAAGCGCACCGGGGCCGCAGCGCTGCGCATGGCGGTCGACATGACCAAGGACAAGCACATCAAGCTGTCCAAGGAAGAAGCGATCATGCGCGTTGCGGCCGAGCACCTCGACCAGGTGCTCCACCCGCAGTTCGCCGGCAAGGACCTGCAGGTGATCGCCAAGGGTCTGGCGGCGTCTCCGGGTGCCGCGGTCGGCAAGGTGTACTTCAGCGCCGACGACGCCGCCGATGCCGCCGACCGCGGCGAGGACGTGATCCTCGTGCGCCAGGAGACCAGCCCCGAGGACGTCCACGGGATGATGGTGTCCAAGGGCATCCTGACCTCCCGTGGCGGCCTGGTCAGCCATGCGGCCGTCGTCGCCCGGGGGTGGGGGACGCCGGCCGTCGTCGGCGCCGAGTCGGTCAAGATCGAGGGCAAGCAGTTCACCGCCGGCAGCGTCACCGTGCGCGAGGGCGACGTGATCTCCCTCGACGGCTCCACCGGTGAGGTCGTGCTCGGCGAGGTCGCCCTCTCGGCCGCCGAGCCGCCGGCCGAGTTCGACACGATCCTCAAGTGGGCCGACAAGGTCCGCAAGGGTCACCTCGCCGTTCGGGCGAACGCCGACAACGGCCCCGACTCGATCAACGCCCGCAATTTCGGGGCCGAGGGCATCGGGTTGTGCCGCACGGAGCACATGTTCCTCGGCGAGGACCGCCTCCCGGTGGTGCGCCGCATGATCCTGGCCGAGACCCCGGAGCAGGAGGCGGCTGCCCTCGAGGAGTTGCGCCAGGTCCAGAAGGCCGACTTCCTCGAGATCCTCAAGGCGATGGACGGCCTGCCGGTCACGGTCCGCCTGCTCGACCCGCCGCTGCACGAGTTCCTCCCCAACGTCCACGAACTCGAGGTGAAGAAGGCCACCGCCGGGCTCACCGAGGAAGAGGAACGGCTGTTCGCCGCGGCGAAGTCGTGGGCCGAGTTCAACCCGATGATCGGCACCCGCGGCGTGCGCCTCGGCGTGCTCAAGCCCGGCCTGTACGCCATGCAGGTGCGGGCGCTGATGGAGGCCGCAGGCGAGCTGCGCGCGGCGGGGGGCAACCCGATCGTCGAGGTGATGATCCCGCTCACCGTCACCCGCCAGGAACTCGGTCTGGCCCGGTCGTGGGTCGCCGACGCCATCGCCGAGGCCACCAAGGGTCTGAAGAAGAAGCCGAAGGTGTCGATCGGCACGATGATCGAGACGCCGCGGGCTGCGGTGTGTGCCGACGAGATCGCCGAGGAGGCCGACTTCTTCTCGTTCGGCACCAACGACCTCACGCAGATGACGTTCGGCTTCAGCCGTGACGACGTCGAGAGCCGGATGATGCCGGCCTACCTCGAGCAGGGCCTGCTGAAGCGCAACCCCTTCGAGACGATCGACCAGGGCGGCGTGGGCGAGCTGGTGCGCTGGGCGGCCAAGAAGGGCCGGTCGGTGAAGAGCGACCTGAAGCTCGGGGTCTGCGGCGAGCACGGCGGCGACCCGGAGTCGATCGGGTTGTTCTACGAGGCCGGGCTCGACTACGTGTCGTGCTCGCCGTTCCGGGTGCCGATCGCCCGCCTCGCGGCCGCTCAGGCCGTGATCGGCTCGGGCGGTTCCGACAACCGCTGAGCGCGGCCGTACAGGCGAGCCAGGCCGATCAGTTCGACGTCGGTCCGCCCCCGGGCTGCCTCGCGCAGCTCGGGGGTGAACCCGGCGGCGGCGAACAGCAACAGCCGGGCCTCGGTCGCGCGCTCGCCGATGCGGGCCCGCGCGTGTTCGAGCGACACGAGATCTGCTGCCGGGCGTGGTCGGTTACCGGGGTGGACCGCGCCGAGGGCGACCACCCGACCGTCGGCGTCGGTGGCGACGACGTCGAGCTCGTGAACGACGTTGCGGCGGCGGTCGGCGACCTCGGTCGCACCGACGAGTGCAGCGCCGGCGACGCCGAACTCGTGCGCATGTCGCTCGACGGCCTCCCGGCACAGCGACGCGAGGTGTGGCCCGAGCAGCGTCGACTGCCACACCCGCCGCGCCTGCGCCCACACCTCGTCGGCCCGACCGGCCCGGAGCGCGGCGAGGTTCGGGCGCACGACGGCGTCGTGGAACGCGAGGAACGGGTCGGCCGGTTCGTAACGGGATCGGCGGGTGCGCAGCGGATCGGGGATTCGGCGAAGCAGCCCGGCAGCCACCAGCCGTTCGACGGGACCGGACAGCGACGTGACCGGGCGGGCGATCCGGTGAGCCACCTCCGACGGGGTCCGGTCACCGCGGCCGACGGCGGCGATCACGCTGCGGTGGACCGTCGCCTCGAGCCCGCACGAGCGCAGCGCCAGGGCATCTTCTTCGAGTAGCGGCGACCCGGGAGCGAGCACGGTGGTGACGATCCACCGATCGAACCGGCCGGGGGAACGGGTCGGTCCCGGGATCAGGTCGCGGTAGCCGGCGACGCCGCCGACCACGGTGTGGACCCGCCGGGCGAGCGCCGGGTCGCCGACCCCCCAGCAACGGGCGGCGGCCCGGAAGTCGAGCGGCTCGAGTTCGACGACGAGGTCGGCCAGGCCGTGCAGGGGCTGCTCCGGTGCGAACAGCCCGGGTCGTCGGGCCGCCCCGGAACCGCACAGCAGGAGCCGGGGGGCGCCCGGCGGGCGCTGTGAGCCGAGGGCGCGAGCGAGCGCAGCGGCCAGGTCGGGGCTGGCATCGGTGAGGTGGCCGAACCCGTCGAGGACCACCACCGGGCAGTCGGCCGTCCCGAGCAGCCCGTCGAGCGCGTCGGTCCAGCTGGGGAACCCGATCGTGCCCACCCCGAGCCGGGCGCCGAGGGAGGCCCCCACCTCGGCCAGGCACAGCGCCGGGTCGAGGCGGCCGGGCTGGAGGTGGAGGCCGCCGGTGGCCCGGGCGAGTGCTCCGGCGAGGGCGGAGACGCCGGACCGCCGGGTGCCCCAGAGGGCACCGAGCCGGGTGGGGGAGGCGACGAACCGCTCGAGCGCGCCCCACTCGGCGGCGCGGGTCCGGCGCACGTCCGATATGCGGTGGGTCATATGCCCATCAGCATACGAGTACGTCACCACGGTGAGCGCGCGTTGCAGCACTGGTCGCACTGCCGGTCGTGGGCGGCCGGTCGTGGGAGGCCGGTCGTGGGAGGCCGGTCGTGGGAGGCCGGTCGTGGGCGGCCGGTCGTGGGAGGTCAGGCGACGACGGTGATGGCCCCGCTCGGGCACACCTCGGCGGCCTGACGGGCTTCGAGGCGGTCGGACTCGCCGTGCAGCTCGCCGACCCGCACCCGGGGCAGGTCGTCGTCACCCCACTCGAACAGGCGCGGGTGGTTGTAGATGCACTCGCCGGCCATCGCGCAGCGATCGGTGTCGATCTGGATCCGCACGGGGCCGATCACCCCCGGACCGGGTCGAACTCGATCCACAGCTCACGGGGTGCCCGGAATCCGCCCGAGTCGATCGACGGCGCAACGATCCCCTCGTGGGTCGGGTGCAGCGGCCGGGGGTTGCCCAGGGCAGCAGCGAGGCGCTGGCACGCGATCACCGCCTCCTGGCGGGCCATGGCGTACCCCATGCAGAAGTGCTGCCCCATGCCGAAGCCGAGGTGGCCGGCGAGGCCGTCGCGGTAGCGGGCCGATCGGTTCTCGCGACCCATGTGGAGATCGCTGCGGTGCAGGTCGAAGGTGTCGGGATCGTCGAACACCCGCTCGTCACGGTTCGCGGCGCCGAGCGACAGGGTGACCATCGCCCGTTCCGGCAGCACCCGGCCTTGGACGACGACCTCGGCGGTGGTGAACCGGGTCTGGGCGTGCACGACGGGATCGAACCGCATCATCTCGGTGAACACGTTGTCCCACAACGCCGGATCGGCCTGGACCTCGGCGAACTGGTCGGGTCGGGTGTACAGCATGTGGAACCACATGTTGGCGATCGCTTTGTCGGTGGTGTCGCCGCCGGCGGCGAGGAGTAGTGCGATGAACCCCTTCACCTCCTCGGTCGACATCCGCTGGCCGTCGAGCTCGGCGGCGAGGATCTTCGACAGCAGGTCGTCGGTGGGGCGGGCCCGGCGCTCCTCGAGCAGGGGGTCGAGATAGCGCCACATCTCGTTGCGGGCGGCGATGCCGCGCGCCAGGTGCTCGCCACCGAAGCCCAGCCCGGCGATCAGCGCCTGGTACCAGCCGACGAAGCGGTCCTCGTCGGCCCGCGGCAGCCCGAGCATGTTGGAGATGACCCGGATCGGGAACTGGTTGGTGAACTCGCTGACGAGCTCCACCCGGCCCGAGCGCCCGACGCGGTCGATCAGCTCGGCGACGATCGTCTCGATGGCGGGGACGAAGGCGTTCAGCGACTGGCCGACGAACTGCCCGGCGACCACGTTGCGCAGCCAGCGGTGCCGGTCGCTGTTGCCGTACTCCAGGATGTTGGGCCCGAACACGTGGCTCGAGCCGAACTCGTAGGGCCCGTCGGGCTTGTAGAGCGCTCGGTCGAAGTGCTCGTTGTCGCCGAACGCTGCGGTGACGTCCTCGTAGCGGGACAGGATCCAGCGGTTGTGGAACCGGTCCCGGAACACCGGATGGTGGTCCCGCAGCCGCTTGTAGAGCGGGAACGGGTTGCGCTGGAACTCCGGGCTGTCGAACTCCCGGGGGTCGATCTCGTTGGCGAGGCCGGGCATCGCACTCCTCCGCAGGACGGCGGGCGGGGCGGCGGCCGCGACGGCCGCGACCGGTCCCCCCGGTGATGGTCGCAACGGACGTCAACTGTACGTTGCGACCGTGGCCGAGCAGAACCGTCAGATGGTGTTGGTGAAGCGCCCGTACGCCGCCGTCGGCGACGAGCACTTCGAGCTCCGGGTGGGCCCCGTTCCCGAGCCGGGCCCGGGCGAGATCCTGGTGCGGGTGTTGTGGCTGTCGTTCGACCCCACCCAGCGGGGCTGGCTCAACGACGTGCCGAGCTACATCCCGCCGGTGCAGATCGGCGAGGTGATGCGGGCCGGTGCCGTCGGTCAGGTCGTCGCGTCCAACCACGCCGAGTTCGCCGTGGGCGACCTCGTGCAGGGCACGTTCGGTTGGCAGGACTACCTCGTCACCGACGGCCGGGGGATGCTGCGGGTCACCAAGGTCCCCGCCGGCGTCCCGCCCCAGGCGATGCTCGGCATCTACGGCGTCACCGGGCTCACGGCGTACTTCGGGATGATCGACGTGGCCCGGGTGAAGGCCGGCGACGCAGTGTTCGTCTCGGGGGCAGCGGGCGCGACCGGCTCGGTGGCCGGCCAGATCGCCAAGCTCTCCGGCGCCCGCGTGATCGGCTCGGCCGGCGGGTCCGAGAAGTGCGCTTGGGTGCGCGATGTCGCCGGCTTCGACGAGGTGATCGACTACCGCACCGAGAACACCTCGGCCCGGCTCGCCGCGTTCGCGCCCAAGGGGCTCGACGTGTACTTCGACAACGTGGGTGGCCCGACGCTCGAGGCAGCCCTCGACAACCTCGCGCTCGGCGCCCGGGTGGCGCTGTGCGGCGGTATCGCATCGGGATACACCGCCGAGCCGCTGCCGCCGGGGCCGCGCAACTACATGCAGCTCGTCATCAAGCGGGCGACCATGCAGGGCTTCCTGGTCCTCGACTACGTGCCGCGCTTCGGCGAGGGAGTGGCGCAGCTCGCCCAGTGGGTCGCCGAGGGCAAGATCCGCTACGCCGAGGACGTCGTCGAGGGTCTCGAGCACGCGCCGACCACGCTGAACCGGCTGTTCGAGGGCAAGAACCTCGGCAAGCAGCTGCTCAAGGTGGCCGACGCACCCATCGGCTGACCGCTACAGGAGGCGGACGAGCGCGCTGGCGCCGACGACGACGATCACCGCTCGGTACACGCGCGGGTCGAGCCGGCGGCCGACCGAGGCGCCGATCTGACCGCCGATCGTGGAACCGACCGCGATCAGGGCAACCGCGGCCCAGTCGACCGTGGTGGTGGCGACGAACACGACCGACGCGACGAGGTTGACCGTCAGCGCGAGCACGTTCTTGGTCGCGTTGAGCCGCTGCAGGTCGTCGTCGAGGAAGATCCCGAGCAACGAGATCAGGATGATCCCCTGCGCGGCACCGAAGTACCCGCCGTAGACGCCGGCGGCGGCGACCAGCACCGTCAGCCCGATCGAGACGGGTCGCCGGACACGGTGGTCGCCGGCCGCGGCCCGCTGCGCCGCCCGGGCGGAGCGCCGCGCCGACAAGCAGCGCGAGAGCACCGGCTGGGTGACCACGAGGGCGAGCGCGACGAGGATCAGCACGATCACGACCCGGCGGAACACGGTGCTCGGCAGGATGAGCAGCAGCGACGATCCGGTGAGGGCACCGAGCGCCGAGGCCGGGGTGAGGCGAGCCACGCGGCCGGTCTGCCCGCGCAGTTCCCGCCGGTAGCCGTACACCGCCGACAGGGATCCGGGGACCAGGCCGATGTTGTTCGACACGTTGGCGACCACCGGCGCGTAGCCGAGGGCGACGAGGGCGGGGAAGGTGATCAGCGAGCCGGATCCCACGACCGCATTGATGGTGCCGGCCCCCGTGCCGGCCGCGACGACGACCAGCGCCTCGAACAGCGTCACTGCGGGCTCAGGCCGACCGGGGCGGGATGTTGGCCGTCTGCACGGTGATCGGGGTGCCCGCCGGGGGGTTCTTGAACTCGATCAGGATCTCGCGGAAGCGGTCGCCGCTGTTGTTGACGGCGGTCTCCGTGGCGCCGGGCGGGACGAAGAACACGCTGCCGGTCTGCACCGGGAGGTGCAGGTGCTTGGTGCCGGCGGCGGTCTCCACCTCGGCGTCGACGGCGCTGCCCTCGAGGACGCACAACACGTAGGGCAGGTCGTGCCGATGGCGGTCGGATCGTTCGCCGGGTCGGAGCACCATCTCCCACACCCGAACGTGGTCGTTGTCGAACAGCAGGCGGTTGGCGACGTCGCCGAGTGGCGGGACCGCCGCGGCGGGGTCGGTGGGCGCGTCCATCCGGCGCACCGTAGCCCTGCGGGCGCCGACCTACGCTCGGCGCCCGAGGGGGACCGATGTCCGACGAACCGTGGCGCATCATCGACCTGAGCGACAGCCTGGCCGGGGCGTACGCGACCCGGCTGGTGGCGTCCGTCGGCGTCGAGGTGGTGCGCTTCGAGGTGCCCGGCGGGCATCGTCTGCGCCGGTGGCGGGCCGGCGGCGCCCTGCCCGACGGGCGGGACGGGGCGGTGTTCTCGTGGCTGGCCGGCGGGCAGCGATCGGTCACCGTCGACCCGGCCGACCCGGCGTCGATCGCGGCGGCCGAGGAGTGGCTGACCGACGCCGATGCCGTGCTCTGGTCGCCCGGACCGCTCGGCGCGGTTCTCGGCGTGGACGCACTGCTCGGGGCCGGCGGCCCCGTGGTCGTCGCGATCACGCCGTTCGGCACGGCCGGGCCCTGGGCGGCGCGGCCGGCGACCGAGCTCACGCTGCAGGCGCTGTCGGGGGGGCCGGCGTTGCGCGGGTCGAGGGACTGGCCGCCGATGAGCGCCGGCGGTCAGCACGGCGAGTGGATGGCCGGTCTGGTGGGCGCCGTCGCCGCGCTGATCGGGCTGCGGGCCCGGGCGCTCGGCGCGGGGGGTGGGCTCTACGACGTCTCCGCGCTCGAGGCGGTGATCATGACGCAGCTGTTCAACCCGATCACGATGCAGTCGATCGACGGGGGCGTCACCCCGCGCCGCATCAAGGCGACGGTCGGCGACGTGGTCGCGAGCGCGGACGGCTACGTCGGCTTCGCCGTGGTGAACCGGGTGCAGCACTGGCACGACTTCTGTGTGCTCGTCGAACGGCCGGACTGGGCCGAGGACCCGACGCTCGACGCGGTGTGGAACCGGGCCGAGCGCAGCGACGAGCTGAACCCCGTGATCGCAGCGTGGGCCGGCGCGCGCACCACGGACGAGATCGTCGAGCTCGCCGGGCTGCTGCGGGTCCCCGTGACGCCGGTCGGGAACGGTTCGACGATCCCGGCGATGGCCCAGGTGGCCGCCGAGGGGTTCGTCGAGCCGGATCCGACGGGCACGTTCCTACAGCCGGCCCGGCCGTTCCGCTATCACCCGCCGATCCCCGGTATCGACGGTCCCCGCCCCGCCCCACCGCCCGGCCCGGCGATCACCACCCGGCCCCGCCCGGCGCAGCGGCCGGTCGATCCGGCGCCCGCCCCGGGGGCCGGCGCCGCAGCGCCGTTCGCCGGGCTGCGGGTTGCCGACCTCACGTCGTTCTGGGCCGGCCCGTTCCTCGGTCAGCTGCTCGCCGCGTTCGGGGCCGAGGTGATCCACGTCGAGTCCACGACACGGCCCGACGGGGCCCGACTGATGAACCACCGCCCGCCGACGTTGCCGCGGTGGTGGGAGTGGTCGTCGTACTTCCAAGCGGTGAACACCGCGAAGCGCGGCGTCACGCTCGAACTCGGCACGCCCGACGGGCGAGCGGTCGCGCACCGTCTCGTCGCCGGGTGCGACGTGGTGATCGAGAACTACAGCCCCCGGGTCGTCGAATCCTGGGGCCTCGGGTGGGACGAGGTGCGGGCCCGGCGGCCCGACACGGTGATGGTCCGGATGCCGGCGTTCGGGCTGTCGGGGCCGTGGCGTGACCGAACCGGGTTCGCGATGACGATGGAACAGGCGTCGGGGATGGCGTGGATCTCCGGGTTCCCCGACCACGCGCCCGGTGCACTGTTCGGCCCCTGCGACCCCGGGGCCGGCCTGCACGCCGCCGTCGGCCTGCTGGGCGCGCTCGAGCACCGGCGCCGCACCGGTGAGGGTCGCCTGGTCGAGGTGCCGATGGTGCTCGGGGCCCTGAACGTCGCCGGCGAGCAGGTGATCGAATACTCGGCGTACGGCACGCTGTTGCAGCGCAACGGGAATCGTGGCCCAGCCGGCGCGCCGCAGGGCTGCTACCGGGTCGCCGGGGTCGAACCGGTCACCGGCCGACCGCGCTGGATCGCGCTGGCCGTCGCCGACGACGAACAGTGGGCCGCCCTGTGCGCGGTGCTCGGTGCGCCGGACTGGGCGGCCCGCGCCGACCTGGCCGAGCGTGCCGGCCGGCTCGCCGCCCACGACGAGCTCGACTCCCGGATCGCCGAGTGGTGCGCGCCGCGCACGGACGTCGAGGCAGTGGCCGCCCTGCTCGCGGCCGGGGTCCCGGCTGCGCCGGTGGTCCACCCGTGGGAGCAACGGGGCTTCGAGCAACTGGCCCACCGGGGGTTCTTCGAGACCGTCGACCATCCGGTGTCGGGGCCGTCGCAGCACGTCACCTTCCCGTTCCGGCTGCCGGGTACGTCCGGTCCGTTCCACCGCTCGCCCGCGCCCACGCTGGGTCAGGACAACGACGACGTGCTGGCGCGGGTCGCCGGCCTCGACGCTGCCGAGATCGCCGCACTGCGAGCGGCCGGGATCATCGGCGAGACGCTGACGCCCTGACGCCGACGTTGCGGTCGCGTCCGGCGGAGCGGCGCTACGGTGCAGCCAACCGGGGGGTTTCGACGTGGACGACCTGATCATCACCAATGCCCGCATCGTGGACGGCACCGGGAAGCCGGCCTTCGACGGTGACATCGCCGTGCGCGACGGGCGGATCGTCGAGGTCGCGGCGCCCGGCACGATCACGCGCCCCGCGGTGCGGGTCATCGACGCGACGGGCCATCTGGTCACACCCGGCTTCGTCGATATCCACACGCACTTCGACGGCCAGGTGTGCTGGGACAAGCAGGTCACGCCGTCGAGCTGGCACGGGGTGACCACGGTGGTGATGGGGAACTGCGGCGTCGGGTTCGCGCCGGTGCGCCCGGGCTCCGAGGACGCCCTCGTGCAGCTCATGGAGAGCGTGGAGGACATCCCCGGCACCGCGCTCCACGAGGGCATGCCGTGGGGCTGGGAGAGCTTCGGCGACTACCTCGACGCCATCGACACGCCGTACGCGATCGACATCGGCGCCCAGGTGCCCCACGTCGCGTTGCGGCTGTACGTGATGGGGGAGCGCTGCCAGGACGACGCCTCCGCCGAGGACATCGCCACGATGGCGGCCATCACCCGCCAGGCCCTCGCCGACGGGGCGCTCGGGTTCTCGACGTCGCGCTTCTACGGGCACACCGACAAAGCCGGCAACCTCGTGCCCGGCACCAACGCCGCGGCCGACGAGCTCATGGGGATCGGCGAGGCCTTCGCCGGCTCGGGCCACGGAACGATCGAGATCATCTCCGACCACCTGAGCAACCCCGACGAGCTGGCCTGGATCGAGCACATCGCCCGGGTCACCGGTCGCACGATCACCACCCTCGTCACCGCCGACCCGGCGATCGGGGTGTGGAGCCTGTCGGCCCGCCTCGCGCAGGAGGGTGTGCAGGTTCGTCCGCAGGTCGGGGCGCGCCCGGCATCGGTGCTCATGTCGCTCGACGGCACCCTCAACCCGATGCGGCAGTTCCCGGCGTACCGCGACATCCAACACCTCCCCGTCGCCGAGCAGCGTCGCCGGCTCCTCGACCCGGCGTTCCGGGCCCGGGTGCTCGCGGACGCACCGACCAAGTCGCGCTTCGCCGACGCGAACACGATGATCTCGACCTGGCACCGCATGTACGTGTTGCCCGCCGACCTGAGCTACGAACCGGGCTACGCCGACTCGATCGCCGGCGTGGCCGAGGCGCACGGGATCACCGAGCGGGAAGCGTTGATGGACGTGCTCGCGGCGGGGCGGCCGATCCTGTTCCTGTTCGGCAAGTACGACGGCGACCTCGACGCCCAGGTGGAAGCGATCGCCCACCCGCGCTCGGTGTTCGGGCTGTCCGACGGCGGCGCGCACTGCGGCGTGCTGTGCGACGCGAGCGTGCCCACCTACATGCTCGCCTACCTGACCCGTGACCGGGCCCGAGGCACGCTTCCCGTCGAGCTCGTGGTCCACAAGATGACCCGCGACACCGCCCTCGTCTACGGCCTCGAGGATCGGGGCGTCGTGGCCCCGGGCTACCGGGCCGACCTGAACGTGATCGACTACGACGCCCTGCGACTCGAGGCCCCGGAGATGGTCTACGACCTCCCGTCGGGCGGCAAGCGGATCATCCAGCGGGCCCAGGGCTACCGGGCCACGATCTGCAACGGCGTGGTCACCTACGAAGACGGGGTGCACACCGGCGCACTGCCGGGCCGGTTGATCCGCGGCGGCACGACGTCGGCGTGAGGGGCGTCCACCCGGCGCGAGCCCGGTACCGGAGCCCCGTCGCCGGCGTCGGGCTCAAGGGAGGCGTTGCACCCGCTCGCGATGGTCGGATTCGTTCGCGCCGTCGATCCGCTTCGACCGGGTGCCGGTGACCTCGTTGACCTTGGCGTCGCTGCCCGTGACCGGCTGGGACTGGATACGGGTCTCGCGCTCGAAGCCGTGCGACTTGTCGGTGTTGCGGTAGTAGCGCCACAGCGTGAAGTAGAGGAGGGCGGCACCTCCGGGACCGGCGAGCAGGAACAGTTCGCCGTTGCTCTGGCTGGCGGCGAACACCGCCGGTGCGGTCAGGACGGTGGCCAGCATCACGATGCCGCCAGGACGGCGATCACGACGGTCTCGATCACGGTGCCCGCCGCGAGGGCGGCGACGAGCAAGCGGGCATGGGAGACCGGCACACTGCCCATGACCTCACCGGTGCGGCCGTTGACGGCGATGTAGTGCACCATGCCCTTGCCTCGCTCGACGTGGTGGTACGAGTACAGCCACACGGGCAGGTACATGGCCAACCACCGGGTGCCGTGCACGGCGATCCGCTCCTGCTCCCAGCGCACGCCGCGGTCATAGGAGCCGAGAGTCGGCGCCACCTGCGAACGGGCGATCGACAACAACTGGTGCTCGAGCGCCGGCACCAGATGGGCGACGTCCTGGTCCCGCTTCTCCGAGGTGAACCCGGTCAGGTAGCTGGCGTTCCACTTCACGGCGTTCTCGGTGTCGAACGGCAGGATCGTGTTGATGATGTTGTTGGTGTTGGCGGAGGTGTTCAGGTTCGCCCGGTCCGCCGAGGCTTCGATCGTCAGGTCGTCGACGGTGAAATCGACGTGCCGGTGCACCTGGTAGACGTCGGCGTCGTAGTACGTCGTCTTGTTGTTGCCGGTACCCCGGGTGTACTGGCGGGTCTTGATCTCGCCGAACCCGGCGACGTCGGCGCTCGCCTTGCTGTCGATGACCATGTACGGCAGGTAGACGCCGACGACGTTCTCCGGTCGGAACTCGCGCAGGAACGCCCGGCTGGCGAACAGCCGGCGCTTGTTCGCGAACGCGGTGATCTTGGCGACCGCATCGGCGTGGGTGATCGAGAACGGCAGGACGGCGTCGGGTACGGCGCCGTTCGGGATCTGCTCGTTCACCGTCAGCACGTGCCGGCACCAGTGGCAGCGGGCGCTCATCTGCCCCTCGGTGTTGACCACGACTTCGGCGCCGCAGCCGCCGCACTTCATCGTGACGAGCGTGGCGGCGCCCGTGTCGATGTCGGAGGCGCCCGAGCCCACCGTCGTGCCCTGCAGTGCGGAGAGGTCGCCGTTGGCGATCGTGTCGTCGAGGCGCGCCTCGGCCCACTCGTGCCGGCAGAACAGGCACACGAGCATGCCGACCGACGGGCGCAGCTGGATCTCGGTCGAGCCGCACTTCGGACAGCGGTTGACGCCGTCGTCGAGCCGCTCGTTCCGGGTGTCGATGACCGGCGGCGGAGGGGGGAGCGGCCGGGGTTCGCCCGGCGGGGGAAGGGTCGTCATCAGCGGTCTGGCTCTCGAACGCTCAGAGTCCGAGGACCTTGTTCTTGGCGGCGTCGTAGTCGGCCTGGGTGATCAGGCCGGCGTCGAGCATCTGCTTGAACTTCGCCAGCTTCGCCACCGGGTCCTCGGCGGCGGGCGCTGCAGGCGCGGCAGCCGCTGGGGGCGGCGGGGGCGGGGGCGGAGGTGCCATCCCTGCCCGCGGGGTGCTCTGGGCGCCGATGCCGGGCACGGGCTGCTGCAGGGCGCCGATGCCGGTGGCTCCCGCCGCCATACCGAGGCCGACCAGTCCGGCGGCACCGGTGTTCGAGCCGGCGGCCTCGAACCCTGCGGCGACCGAGGCCTGCAGGTTCGAGTTGCCGCGCGCGCCCGACAGGGCGTCGGCCCGTTGCACGTTGCGCAGCAGCTCGCGGGTCGCTGCGTCGTACTCGATCGACACGATCGCCGTCGCCACGATCTCGAGCCCGCGTGCGCCCCGCCACTGGTAGTTCTGCTCCACGGCGTCCGACAGGCTCTTCGCGAACCCGATCGAGTCCTGCTGGATGCGGGTGATGCGGTTGCCCTTCGACGGATCGTTCGTGTACATCGAGAACGCGGGGGCCAGCGAGCCCACGACTTCGTTGAACAACTGTTGGGCGGCGTCGTTGTCGAGGTCGGTGAAGTCGAAGACCTGACCCGGCTGGAGGTACTTCGCCGGCACCCACGCCTTCACGAACAGCAGCGGGTCGACGATCTTGAGGGTGTAGGTGCCGCGCGTGATCGCGCCGACCTGGGCGTTCATGTAGGCGTCGTCCCAGTAGATCTCCGACTGGGTGCCGAAGCGGTTGTTCGGCAGTTCCTTCAGGGTGACGAAGAAGGCGCGCTGCTGGGCGCCGGGACGACCGCCGAACTTGAACCGCTCCCACGAGGTCTTGATCAACGGGCTGACGATGCCGTTGCCGGCGAAGATCGACTGCGACTCCTGCTCGTCGCTGTTCCACTCGTACCCGCCCGCTTCGGCGGCGAAGCCGGTGATCGCTCCCTGCTCCATCAGCACCAGGCCGTAGCCCTCGGGAACCAGGATGCGGCTGCCGTTCGAGATCACGCCGTCGGAGCCCCGCGTGTTGGAACCCCTGCCCGCGTTCTGACCCCGAGGTACGGCGGCGAACAGCGCAGCCGTCGGCGCCAGACCGTCGGGGACGGTGTAGAAATCCTTCCACTGGTCGGCAAGTGCGCCGCCGATCGCGCCGACCGCTGCCTTGATGAGCCCCATGCGTGGACGTCCCTCTCTAGCCCTGGATGTGCGGCCAGAGCATAGGGACTTCGGGCTGGTCGCCGTCCGCACACCGGCCCGGTGACGGTGAGCCGGCCTGTAGGCGGGATTCTGTCCAGCGCCGTGCGGCGCCTGGGTGACCATCCATCTGTGCGGTCTACCCGGGGACTGCTCCGTGTGGAGCGGGCGGGCCGCCCGTGTCCCCTGCTCGACCTTGCTCCGGGTGGGGGTTGCCAGCCGCCCGGGTCACCCCGGACGCTGGTGCGCTCTTACCGCACCGTTGCACCCTTGCCTGTGGCCCCGGGTCGCCCCGGCGCCCATCGGCGGTCTGCTCTCTGTTGCCCGATCCGACAGGTCGCCCCGTCCTGACTCTCGCCAGCACCCTGCCCTGCGGAGTCCCGACCTTCCTCGACCGGGGAGACCCCGGCCGCGGCCACCCGGCCGGCTCACCGTCGAACGCAGGCTACCGCCCGATCAGGACAGGTTGCCGTACATGAACGAGTTCGGGCCGAGCGCATCGAGCGAGAGCTTGCGCTGCCCGATGATGATCTCGGTCGGCGACAGCAGGGAGAAGGCCCCGGGGATCTGCGACAGCGGCGGCGGCTCGACCGTCGGCGCCGCCGTCGTCGTCGTACCGGCGGCCGACGTTGCCGCAGCCGCTGCGATCTTCGGGCTGATCGGCGCCTTGAGCGCCGCAGCCAGCACGAGTGCATGGCGTGACTCGACCTGCGCGATGCGGGCCGCCGCCAGGCGGATCGCCTGCGTGCCGAGCACCGGGGCGAGCGTCTGGTACGTCGAGGCCGCGACGCTCTCGAGTCCGTAGGCGAACCACAGCACGTCGTCGGCCTTGTTGCCGCCGTCGGCGATGAGCGAGAGCGCCGGCGCGACGATGTTGGCCATCACGACCGGGTTGGCCTTGGTGTACGGCGTGCCGCCGACACCCCGGGTGGCCGTCTCCACGGCGATGGCATGCTCGCGGTGCTGCTGCTGGAACAGCTTGGCCGCGTCGGCGGCGGGGCCGGTGAGCACACCGAGCTTGATCGCCGCCTCGTAGGCGTCGACCGCGACGTATTCGAGCGACGACGCCGTGCGCAGCAGCACCGCGTCGTCGACCTTGCGCTCGGGGAGCCCCGTCGTGGCGGGTGCCTCGCCCGCGACCGGCACACCCGGTGCGGGCGGCACCGATTCGCCGCACGCGGCCAGCACGGCGGCGGCGGCGACGCCGAAGCCACCGATGCGCAGCATCCCGCGCCGCGAGAGCCCGCCGATCATCGCCTCGGCCCGGGTGCGAGCGTCGACCCGGCTGGCGGCGTCGAAGGCTGCTTCGAGCACCCGCGTCGCGTCGCCGACCGCGGCGTCGTGATCGGCGCGCACGGCGCGCAGTTCGCGCCGGAGTTCGTCGTTGGGGAGATCCATGGCGGTCACCCTCCGATCGGGTAGGCGGTGGGGAGCAGCGCGCCCGAGGTGGGTTCGAGCGACGGGATCATCTCGGCGAGGCTCTTGCCGAGCACGGTGCCGAGCACGACGGCGTGGCGGGCCTCGATCGGCCCGATGGCGACGACTTTGTGCACGGCGTCGGCGCTCTTGAACAGCTCGACGACCTTGGCGTACGTGGCGGCGGCCGCCATCTCGAGCGTGTAGGCGATCTCGAGCAGCGCCTTCTCGGTGCCGGCCGCCGCGATCTTGGGGCCGAACTCGGCGAGCAGCTTCTGGTTGGGTTTGCCCGGTGCGGCCGATCCGGCGAGCCCGGCGATCGCCTGGGCGTGTTCCCGGTGGTGGCCCTGGAAGGTGACGGCGACCGCGAGGACGTCGCTCGAGATCTTCCCGGTGGCCGCCGCCGCGCCGTAGGCGGCGACCGCCGCCAGCTCGACGGACTGGGCGAAGCCCAGGATGGCGAGGTCGTCGGCGGTGGGGCGGGCCGGCAACGTGGTCGACGTCGTCGACGACGCCGTCTGGGCCGCGGCGGGCCGCGCCAGGCCGACCGCCCCGACGCCGGCGACGAGGCCGCTGACGCCGACACGCCGAAGGAACGAGCGCCGGCTCGGCGCCGTCGCCGAAGCGCCGGTGCCGAAGAACGTCTCGCCCATGTCCTCGACGACGGTGCGCATCGTGTCTCGATGCTCCTCGTCGACCTCCGCGGCGAGCCGCCGCAGCTCCTTGGGGTCCACTCGATCTCCTCGGGTCGGGTCCAAGCCGTCGGCCACATTAGAAGGCGGCCGGGGCTGGGGCAGGAATCGACGGTGCCGTTCAGGCGTGGGTGGTCGGACGGCTGCCGAGCCGACCACCCACGAGACCGCCGACGGTGCCGGCGACCAAGCTCACCAAGAGGTTCGACAGCGCTCGGGCGAACTCGAGATCGTCCCCGGCGATCGCGCGGCGCACCAGACGTACCGCCTGCAGCACGGCGAACAGCACGAGGGTGGTGAGCAGGCCGTGGACGAGGGGCAGCCCGAGCCGTTGCCGGCTGGCGGCGACGGCGGCACCGAGCACGAGGCCGCCGATCGTGAGCGCCGAGAACGCCGCCACCAGGACGCCCGACGGCGAATCGCCGTCGGTGAGCACGGTGCCCGCGATCGCGACGGGCACCACGACGACGGCCGCGCTCGCGACCCCGCGGACCAGGGCCGGACGTTCGACGGTGATCGGCATGCGGGCAGTTTCGCGGGCTCCGGGCCGGGACGGTCGGCCGGTGTGACGGGAAGCACCCAATCTTCATGCATTGTTGGTTCGCACGACTGGTCGTCTGTCGCAGGCGCGCCGGTAGCGTTCGCCACCGTGCGCAGCCCGGACGCTCTCGTGACCCGGTTCCGGGAACACGGGCTCAAGGTCACCCCGCAGCGGCGTGCGGTGTTCGGTGTGCTCGACGGCGACGAGTCCCACCCGTCGGCCGACACCGTGTTCCGGGCCGTTTCGGCCCGGGTTCCCGGGATCTCGCTGCGCACGGTGTACCAAATCCTCAACGAACTGGCCGAACTCGGCGAGATCCAGGTCCTCGACCTGGGCACCGGTTCCATCCGCTTCGACCCGAACGTCGACGATCACCACCACCTCGTATGCGATGGCTGCGGTGCGGTGCGCGACGTCAACGTCGACCTGTCCGGTCTGGCGACCACGGGGGACGCGTTCGGCGACTTCCTCGTCGAGCGGCCCCAGGTCATCTACCGCGGTCGGTGCCGCGCTTGTGGCGCCGTCCCCGGCGCCCGGTGACCGCCGGGCGCATGCAGTGCCCCGAGCAGTACCCCGCAGTGCCCACGAGCAGTTCCCCGAGCAACGAAGGATCGACATGCCCGATCTCCATGGCACCAAGACCCACGAGAACCTGAAGGAGGCCTTCGCCGGCGAGAGCCAGGCGAACCGCCGCTACCTGTACTTCGCGCAGAAGGCCGACGTCGAGGGCTACCCCGACGTCGCCGCGCTGTTCCGCTCGGTGGCCGAGGGCGAGACCGGTCACGCCTTCGGGCACTTCGACTTCCTCGCTGCGGCGGGCGACCCCGTCACCGGCGAGCCGGTCGGCCCGACCGAGGACAACCTGAAGTCGGCGATCGCCGGCGAGACCTACGAGTACACCGAGATGTACCCCGGCTTCGCCCGCACCGCCCGGGACGAAGGCTTCCCGGAGATCGCCGAGTGGCTCGAGACCCTCGCCCGGGCCGAGAAGTCCCACGCCGGCCGCTTCCAGCAGGGCCTCGACTCCGTCAGCTGAACCGGCGTGGGGGGGGGGGGGGGGGGGGCCCCCCACCCCCCCCCGCCCCCCGCGGCGGCCGGCGAGAACCCCC
>JBILVB010000014.1:0-41681 GCA_044370695.1 Acidimicrobiales bacterium
GCTTCTTGTATCCGGCGAGCTGGCTGCGGCAGTGGGCCACGATCTCCTCGGCGGTCACGCCGTGGCCGGGCCGGCGCTGGATCACGGCGACCACGTTCTCGCCCCAGTGCACGTCGGGTACGCCGATCACGGCGGCCTCCACGACGGCCGGGTGCTGGTAGAGGACCTCCTCCACCTCACGGCTGTAGACGTTCTCGCCGCCGGTGATGATCATGTCCTTCTTGCGGTCGACGATGTAGGCGTTGCCCTCGGCATCCCAGCGCCCGAGGTCGCCGGTGTGGAACCAGCCGCCGGCGAAGGCTTCGGCGGTCGCCTCGGGCCGGTTCCAGTAGCCGACGAGCACCTGGTCGCCGCGCACGACCAGCTCGCCGACCTCGCCGACGGGCACGTCGTTCATGGCGTCGTCGACGATGCGCACGCACGACAACGGGAGCTGGCGGCCGACCGAGCGCAGCACCTCGCTGCCGGTCTCCAGCGCCCGCCGGTGCGCCTCGGCGTTGAGGTGGAACACGTTGCCGGACAGCTCGGTCATCCCGAACCCGGTGCCGAACCCGGCGTCGGGGAAGCGGGCCATGGCCTTGCGCAGCACCTCGGCCGGCATGGCTGCGGCGCCGTAGCCGAGACGCCGGATGCTGGAGGTGTCGTAGCGCTCGATGGCCGGGTGATCGAGCAGCATGTTGAGCATCGTCGGGGCGAGCGACGTGCTCGTCACCCCGAACCGCTCGATGTGGGCGAGGAACGCCTCGGGTTCGTAGGCCCGCATCAGCACCACCGGGTTGCCCTTCAGGTGGGATCCGAGGATCGAGTAGCCGGCGACGTGGCACAACGGCCAGGGGAACAGCGCGACCTCGTTCGGTGAGGAGTCCCAGCCGATCGCCGAGTTGCACACGGCGGCGAGCAGGCTGCGGTGGCTGAGCATCGCGCCCTTGGGCATCCCGGTGGTGCCGCTCGTGTAGATCAGCCAGGCCATCGAGCCGGGATCGACGGCGGCGGTCGGCGCCGTGTCGGCCGCGGCGCCGACGACGTCGTCGTAGGTGAGTTCGTCATCTCGGAGTCCGTCGGAGGCGAGTTCCGTCGGGCCCATCACGATCACGTGGCGCACCGAGGTGAGCTCGTGGCGTACCTCGCGGACACGCTCGAGGTGCTCGGGCTCGGTGAACAGGACCGTCGCACCGGCGTCGTCGATGATCTTCACCAGCTCACGGGTGTTGAGCCGGTAGTTGAGAACGGCGAGTCCCATCCCGGCGGCCGGCACGCCGTAGTACAGGTCGATGTACTCGAGCCGGTTCTCGGCGAGCACGGCGATGCGGTCGCCGGGTGCGGCGAGGCCGGTCAGCGCGTTGGCCACACGGTGGAGCCGGCCGAGCAGTTCGGCGAAGGTGACGGTGCGGTCGGCGTAGTGCAGCGCCGGGGCGTCGGGCGCCTTGCGGGCGCTGAAGGCCACGATGTCGCCGAGCAGCACGGCGGCCTACTTGAACGCCAGCGGGTTGATCGGGGACCCGACCGCCCGGGTGAACTTGATCGGCGGGGAGCAGAAGAAGAACTCCGACACGCCGTCGGCCTCGCAGTCGGCCGAGAGCTCCTCGAAGTCGAGGATCTCGCCGAGCGTCATCCCCATGTCCCGGATCAGGATCATGTGGACCGGCATGCGCTCGTCGGGCAGTTCGCCGGGCAGTACCTCGATGGCCCAGTTGTCGGACGCGACCGCCGCGACCTCTCGCTCGTGCAGCCAGGCGCAGCAGTCGATCCCGAGGCCGGGTTCGGACGACATCCACTCGAGCGGGTTGCGTTCGACCAGGAACTTGCGCCGCCATCCGGTCCGCACGAGCAGGATGTCGCCGGAGCCGACGGTGACGCCCTGGCGGGCGCAGGCGGCGTCGAGGTCGTCGGGGGTGATGACCTCGCCGGCGCCCATCCAGTCGACGCCGCGCAGGCGGGCGATGTCGAGCAGGACACCCCGGCCGGCGATCCCCTTGGCCTGCTTGTCGATCGAGCAGTGCTTGGCGCCGTGCGGGCTCACGTCGGAGGCGGGGAAGCCGTTGTAGAGCTGGTCGTCGTAGAACACGTGGGCCAGGCCGTCCCATTGCGAGGCGGCCTGCAGCGGCATGAACACGAAGTCGTCGGAGAAGTGGAACGAGCCGGGCCAGTCCTGATCGGCGCCGGTCTCGGACATCAACAGCACCGGGTTGATGCGGCGGCGTCCGGGCTGCGGGCCGTCGGCACCGAACGGGATCCCGAGATCGAACACCTTGCCGGTGCGGACCAGGGCGGCGGCGGCCACGAGCTTGTCGGGGGTGATGAAGTTCGTGGTGCCCCGCTCGTCGTCGGCGCCCCAGCGGCCCCAGTTGCTCAGGCGCCGGCCCAGCGCGCGGAAATCGGTCTCGCTCGTCCCCATGTGGGCAGGATCGTTCACCGGGGAGGCCTGCGGCAAGCGCCGCCGCGCCGTACCGTTCGTCCGATGGACGTGCCCCCCTGGGTCCACGAGGTACTCGAGCACACCCGGGTCGCGCGACTGGCCACGGTCGACGCTGCCGGTGACGCCCGCCTGGTCCCCGTGTGTTTCGCCGTCGTCGGCGATGCCCTGGTCAGCGCCGTCGACCACAAACCCAAACGCACCGGGCAGCTGCGCCGCCTCGACGACGCACAGGCGCGGGGCCGGGCCACGCTGCTCCTCGACCACTACGAGGAGGACTGGACGGCGCTGTGGTGGGTCCGGGTTCGTGGTGCGGCCACGGTGCACGCGCCCGGCAGTCCGGCAGCCGTCGCGGCGGTCGAGGTGTTGTGTGCCAAGTACGAGCAGTACCGCCAGCAGCCCCCCGTAGGGTCGGTGCTCGCCGTCGCCGCCGACGAGCTGCGCTGGTGGCGCTGGAGCGACGCGGACACCTGAGGCGCGCTGCGACCGGCACCTACACTCCGGGGGCCACGGACCGAGGGGGCCCGGGGCAGGAGGGATCTCGATGCTGGTGTCCGCCATCGTCCGGCGAAACGCCGACGTGTTCGCCGACCGCGATGCCGTCGTCGAACCGGGTCGACCGACGAGGTCCTGGGCCGATCTCGAGCGGCGTACGAACCGGCTCGCCCGGGTCCTGCGCACGCTCGGTCTCGGCCACGGGGACCGGCTCGCCGTGCTCGCCCCCAACGTCGGTGAGCACCTCGAGCTGTTCTTCGCGGAGGCCAAAACGGGGATCATCGGCGCGCCGATGAACATCCGGCTGACCGTTCACGAACTCGCCGCCTATTGCCGCTACGTGGAGCCCGCCGCACTCGTCGTCCACGGATCGCTGGCCGATGTCGGGCGGGCGGTCGCTGCCGCCGCGCCGTCGATCCGGCACGTGGTCGGTACCGGCGCCGGCCACGGGTTCGATCTCGACCTCGACACGCTGTGCGCCGCGCAGGACGACACCGATCCCGGTGTGCCCGTGCGCGACGACGACGTCTACCAACTGGCGGCGACGAGCGGGACGACCGGGGTGGCCAAGGCGGTGGCGCTCACCCACCGCAACGCGTGGGCGGCGATCAACAACTGGCTGGCCGAGATCCCGGTGCACGAGGAAGGCACGAACCTCCAGAACATCCCGTTGTTCTTCAACCCGGGTGGTCCGGCCGGCCTGCACCCGGTGCTGGTCAAGGGCGGGCGCACGGTGCTGTTCCCCGGGTTCGACCCGGGCGCGTTCTGCGACGCCGTCCCCCGGTTCGGGGTGACCCACACGATCCTCGTGCCGACGATGATCCGCATGGTGCTCGACCACCCGGCCGCGGCCAGCACCGACTTCTCCACCCTGCGGGCGGTGGTGTGCGGCGGCTCGCCCGTCTCGCGCGACCTGCTGCTGTCGGCCCGGCCGGTGCTGGGCAACGTGTTCTTCCCGCACTACGGGATGGCCGAGACCTACTCGTGCGGGCTGGTGCTACGGCCCGAGAACCAGCACACCGACGGCCCGGCCGAGCTGGTGGCCCGGCTCGGTTCTGCCGGCAAGCCCAACGTGCTCATGGAGGTGCGGGTGGTCGGTGAGGACGGCCGCGACATCGCCAAGGACGCAACTGCGGTCGGGGAGGTGTGGTTGCGGGGCGACACCGTCGCCGACGCCTACTACCGCATGCCCGAGGAGACGGCGGCCTCCCGGTCCGGTGACTGGTTCCGATCCGGTGACCTCGCCACCGTCGATCGCGACGGCTTCGTGACGATCGTCGACCGGGCCAAGGACGTGATCATCACCGGCGGGATCAACGTCCACGGCCGTGAGGTCGAGGAGGTCGTCGTGGCCCACCCGAGCGTCGGCGCGGCCGCCGTCATCGGATTGCCCGACGATCGGTGGGGTGAGGTGGTCCACGCCATCGTCGTCGCCGCGCCGGGGTCGAGCGTCGACATCGACGCCGTGCTCGCGTTCTGCGCCGAGCGGCTCGCCGGGTACAAGCGACCCCGCTCCATCGAGGTCGTCGACGCGTTGCCGTTGTCGGCCACGGGCAAGGTGCTCAAGCGGGAACTGCGGGCCGAACGCACGGGCTCGGCCTCCGTCGTCACCCCGGGGGTGGCCAAGTGAGCGGCGCTCTCGTCGCCCCCGATCTGGTCCGCACCGCAGCCCGCCGCTTCCCGAAGCGTCCGGCGATGATCGGCGACGGGCGGGTGCTGCGCTTCGCCGACGTCGACGAGCGCGCCGACCGATGGGCGGCCGTGCTGGCGGCCCGGGGGATCGAGCGGGGCGACCGGGTGGCGCTGCTGGCCGGCAACGAGGTCGAGTACCTCGAACTGCAGGTCGGGGCCCAGCGGGCCGGGGTGATCCTGGTCCCGCTCAACTTCCGCCTGGCCGTGAGCGAACTCGCCTTCATCACGAACGATGCCGGTTGCCGGATGGTCGTCGTCGGGCCGGACTACGCCGAACCGGCGGCCGCGCTCGGCCTGCCGACGCTCGCCTTGGGTGCCGAGTACGAAGCGGCCCTCGCCGCGGCCGAACCCGTCGAGACCCCGGCCCTCGACGCGGGTGCCGCGGCCTGCATCCTCTACACCTCGGGGACCACCGGGCGGCCCAAGGGCGCAGTGCTGTCGAACCTCGCGCTCTACGCCCGGGCCGCAGCGCACGGGATCGAGCTGGCCATCACGCCCGACGACGTGTTCGTACAGACCCTGCCGATGTTTCACATCGCGTCGAACCTGTCGTACGGCTTCACGTTCTGCGGGGCGGCGAACGTGATGGTCAAGGCCTTCGACCCCGAGGTCGTCGTCGACACCATCGAGCGGGAGGGCGCGACGCGGATCCTGCTGGTCCCCACCACGATCCAACGGTGCGCGGAGCACCCGGGCACCACCCGGGAACGTCTCGGGTCGTTGCGCACGGTGCTCTACGGGGCCTCGCCGATCGCGCCGGAGGTGCTGCGCAACGCCCTCGCCGTGTTCGGTTGCGAGTTCACCCAGTTCTTCGGTATGACCGAGACCTCCGGCTGCACGCTGCTGCGGGCCGCCGACCACGATCCGGAGCGGCACCCCGAACGGCTCGCCTCGGCGGGCACCGAGACGATCTCGTTCGAGGTCCGCGTCGTCGGCCCCGACGACCGGGAGCTGCCGCCGGGTGAGGTGGGCGAGATCGTGTGCCGGGGCCCCGCGGTGATGACCGAGTACTGGGGTCGGCCCGACGCCACCGCCGAAGCGCTGCGGGGCGGCTGGATGCACACCGGTGATCTCGGCCTGCGCAGCGCGGACGGGTACGTCTACGTCACCGACCGCCTGAAGGACATGGTGGTCAGCGGCGGCGAGAACGTCTACCCGCGCGAGGTGGAAGACGTGCTGTTCGCCCACCCCGCCGTGGCCGAGGCCGCGGTCATCGGCGTCCCCGACGAGCGATGGGGCGAGCGGGTCCATGCCGTGGTCGTCGTCCGGGACGGGGCCACCGTCACCGACGACGAGCTGCTCGCGTACTGCAAGGCACACCTCGCCGGCTACAAGTGCCCCAAGACCGTCGAACGGTTGTCGGTGTTGCCGCGCAACGTCACCGGCAAGGTGCTCAAGACCGAGTTGCGGTCACCGTACTGGGCCGGCCGCACCCGGTCCGTCGGCTGATCCGAACCCTCACGGTTCGAGGATCGCAGGATCGCCGGGTCGCACGGTGCCCGGCTCGGTCACCCGTGCGTACACCCGGCTCACCGCGCCCCCGAAGTCGGCTTCGCGGTCGTGGTGCAGCCGTCCGAAGTCGCCGTCGTGCAGCCACCGGGCGTTCTTCTTGCACGGCACGGCGTAGGCCCAGACCTCGCAGCGCGCGTCACCGATGCGGAGCTGCACTCCGGGTCGCACGGCGTTCCAGTCGAGCCCGCAGATCGTCAGGTTCTCCCCGGCGGCGCCGTAGGCGATCGGGTGGCCGTCGGCCCGTAGGCGATCGATCACCTCCGCCGACCACAGGCACAACGCCTGGAACGGCCGGCCGTGGTGCTTGCGCTCCTTCTGCACGTCGCCGGCGATGCCCCGCCAGCCGATGCGGGCCGAAGTGACCGGGCCCTTGGGCACGCCCCCGCTGCTCGTGTTCACCTGCGCCACCGACCCGGTCCGTGTGGGCGGCAGATGGCCGCCGCTGCGCAGGGCGGCCGGCGCGGCCGCAACCGTCGCCCACACCTGGGCGAGGAGGTCCGGCACGTCGTCGGCCGGCATGGTCATCGGATCGACGCCGCTCAGCAGCGCATCGACTCGGCGATCGAGGTGGGCGATCGGGTTCGGATCCCGGCCTGCCGCCATCATCACGAGCACGGTCGCAGCGGCCTGCAACGTCTTGCGGGCGTCGTGTTCGCTGAACCGGTACGGGCCGACGGCGATCAGCGGCATCGCAGGGACGGTACAACGCGCGAGGGGCCGGGCCCGCCGACGTTTCCGCCGACGGGCCCGGCCCCTCACGGGATCACTTGCCGGTGTCGATCGGCGTGTCCTTGACGATGTAGAGCCCCGAGAAGTTCTTGCGCTTCACGCTGAAGTTGGCGCCGTCGAACTGCACGGCGGTCACCTTGCTGGCGCACACCGACTTGTAGGGCGACGGAGCGGTCTTGCAGTCCAGCGGCGGGGCGCCGTAGGCGTGGAAGTTGGCGACTTCACGCATGTACGCCACGAAGCTGTCGGAGGTGACCTTGTCGGTTCCACCGGCGACGAGCGCGTGCTCGCTGGCGATCCGCCAGATGTTCATGATGTTGGTGAAGCCGGCTCCGGCGAAGCCCTTGACCGTGTCCTCCTTGGCCCCGTACTTGTCCATCTTCGCCACGAAGGTCTCGCTCTCGAGCTTCGCGATGCCGTCGAGGAGCTGCGGTTGCGACAGCGGGAGGCCTCCGACGAGGTACACGCCCTTGGCGTTGTCGCCGGCGTCCTTCATGCGGGCCAGGTCGAGGCAGGCCGTCGACAGGGCGATCGGGGTGACGCTGGGCTTCCAACCGAGCTTGCCGAGCGCCGAGATCAGCGACCAGCAGTCGGCCGACTGGCCGGAGAAGATGATGCCGTCCGGCTTGAAGTCGAGCACCTGCTGGGCCTGCGGGGTGACGTCAGCAGCGGCCGGCTTGATCGGCACGCCGATGTCCTCGAGGCCCGGGACCTTGCCCTTGGCCTCGGCCGGGCCCTCGACCTTGCCGGCGAGGATCCGCAGCGGCTTCTTCTCGAGGTCGTGGTAGCAGACGACACCGGGCGGGGTGTCGGCCCACGGCACGGCCACCCGCTTCTTGCCGAGGTCCTTGGTGATGAACTCGACGAGGCCGGTGTGGACGCCGACGCAGCCCGAGGTGATGGCGAACACGCCGTCGGTCGTGAAGTCGGCCACGGTGATCGGGTTGCCGACGATCACCGGGATCTTGGCGGCCTGGTAGATCGGGAAGTGGTTGCCGAAGAAGTTGAGCGTCGACAGCACCGCGAAGGGCTTCTTCGCAGCGAGCTCGTTGGCGCACTTGGTGGAGTCGGCCGGGTTGATGGCCATCACGCACACTTCGAGCTTGATCGGACGGCCCGGCTTGCCCGTCTTGTAGTCGGCGCCGATGCCGCCGAGCTCGTTGTTCACGTACTCGACGGCCGCCTTGGCGCCCTTCTGGTACTCGGGGAACGTGCCGGCCGGGTCACCCTCGGGGTTCTGGAACCCGAGGACGATCGGCGCACCTTCGGCCTTGAGCGGCTTCTCGGCGGCACATTCGATGATCCACTTGCCCTTGCCGGCGCCGACGCCGTCGTCTTTGTCGATCGAGGTGTCGATGGGCTTGGAACACCAGGTCGAGCCGCTGCCGGCGGCCGTGGTGGTGGCACCGGCGGCCGTGGTGGCGGCACCGGTGGTGGCCGCAGTGGTGGCTGCTGCCGTAGTCGGTGCGGCCGTCGTCGAGGCCGCTCCGCCCGAGGAGTCGTCGCCACACGCCGCTGCCAGCAGTCCGCCGGCAGCGACGACAGCGACGACACCGAGCAGGTGTCGTGAACGCACTGTCCCCCCTGAATCACTTTTCGAGTGGTCGGACGACCACGGGGGCGTAGTCAAGCAAAGCGGCGCCTTGGCTGCCAAGAACCTCCGTCATCTGGCAGGGTGAGCGGCCGATCAGGCGGCCGATCAGGAGGAAACATGCGCTACGTGAAGCTGGGCCGTACCGGCCTGGACGTGTCGAGGATCTGCCTGGGCTGCATGAGCTACGGCAGCCCGCTGCAGGGCACCCACCCCTGGACGCTCGACACCGACGAGGCCCGCCCCTTCATCCGCCAGGCCCTCGAGGCCGGCATCAATTTCTTCGACACGGCCAACGTGTACTCGCTGGGGACGAGCGAGGAGATCCTCGGCGCCGTGCTGGCCGAGCACGCCAACCGTGACGAGGTCGTCATCGCCACCAAGGTGCACGGGGTGATGCGACCCGGGCCCAACGGGCGGGGCCTGTCGCGCAAGGTGATCCTGGCCGAGCTCGATGCCAGCCTGCGCCGGCTGCGGACCGACTACGTCGACCTCTACCAGATCCATCGCTGGGACCCCCGCACGCCGCTCGAGGAGACCCTCGGCGCCCTCGACGACGCCGTGCGCGCCGGAAAGGTGCGCTACCTCGGGGCCTCGTCGATGTATGCCTGGCAGTTCGCGAAGGCGCTGTTCACCGCCGACGCCCACGGCTGGAGTCGGTTCGTGAGCATGCAGAACCACTACAACCTGATCATGCGGGAGGAAGAGCGGGAGATGATGCCGCTGTGCGCCGACCAGGGCATCGGCGTGATCCCCTGGAGCCCACTCGCGCGCGGCAAGCTCACCCGGGACTGGGACGTGGAGACCGAGCGCTCGCGCACCGACGAGTTCGGCAAGACCCTCTACGACACCTCGGCCTCCGACCGGGTCATCGTCGAACGCGTCGCGCAGGTCGCCGCCGAGCGCGGCGTGCCCCGGGCCCAGGTGGCGCTGGCCTGGATGCTGTCCAAGCCGTTCGTGACTGCGCCGATCGTGGGGGCGACCAAGCCGCACCATCTCGCCGACGCCGTAGCGGCGGTCGACCTGGCGCTGTCGGCCGAGGAGATCCGCCGGCTGGAGGAGCCCTACACCCCGCACGACATCGCAGGCTTCGCATGAGCCGCACCGTGACGCCGCTCACCGGCACCTTCGGAGCCGAGGTGGCCGGGATCGACCTCCGCCACGGGTTGGCCATCGGCGAACTCGCCGCACTGCTGTGCGAGCACCGGGTACTGGTCTTCCGAGACCAGCAGGTGTCCCGGGCCGAGCAGGTGGCGCTCGCCCGCACGCTCGGTGAGCCCACGCCGGCCCACCCCGTCGTCCCCGGCGATCCGGACCACCCCGAAATCCTCGAACTCGACGGGGCCAAGGGCGGCCGTAACGCCCGCTGGCACACCGACGTCACGTTCGTCGCGACCCCGCCGGCGTGCTCGGTGCTCGTCGCCGACGAGTTGCCGGCCTACGGCGGCGACACCCTGTGGGCCGACACCCGCTCGGCCTACGCGCGCCTCGCTCCCGGGTTGCGTGCACTCGTCGACGGCCTCGACGCCGTGCACCGCATTGCGCCGTTGGCGTACTGGGGCGAGCCGTTCGACACCGCGCTCAGCCGCGACGACGCCGAGGCCCTCTACCGCCAAGCCGCCGAGGTGCCGCCGGTGCTGCACCCGGTGGTCCGGGTGCATCCCGTCACCGGGCGACCGTCGCTGTTCGTCAACCCCGGCTTCACCACGCACGTCCCCGGTTGGAGCCGGATCGAGAGCGACGGCCTGCTGCGGTTGCTCTACGAGCACATGACGCAGCCGGAGCTCACCGTGCGGCACCGGTGGCGACCGGGCGACGTCGTGCTGTGGGACAACCGGGCGACGATGCACTACGCCGTCGACGATTACGGCACCGTCACCCGGCGGATGCGCCGCGTGACCGTGCGGGGCGACCTTCCGGTCGGCCTCGACGGGCGTCGCAGCCACGTGGTGACCGACCCGCTGCTGGTGGTGCGCTGAGCGCTCGAGGTGGCGTCGGGCGCAAGAATGCCGGGCCGTGACCGATGCCGTGGACGAGACCGATGCTCCGCCGACCCGCCTGGCGCGGCTGGAGGAGCGCGCCGTCATCGGGCCTGCCGTCACGGCGGGCCGCCGGTTCTTCGCCATCGAGGGTCTCGACCTCGGTGGCTTGATCGCAGTGGAACTGTTCACGACGGTGATGCCCTTGCTGCTCATCGGGTACGCCTGGTTCAAGGACTTCTCGCCCCGGGCGAGCATCGGCGAGTTGTTCGTCCGCCAACTCGGAGCGTCCGGTGAAGACGTGCTCTTGATCCGGCGTCAGTTCGGATCGGCGGCCGGGCTCGAACAGGTCTGGACGGTGACGGGCCTGGCGGCGTTCCTCATCTGGGGAATACCGATGTCGCTCACCGTCGTGCGGATGTTCGCGATGGCGTGGGGGCGCGCCGTGCCGTCGCTCTTGCAGCGACTGTGGCGTGGCGCGCTGTGGTTCGGGCTCTACCTCGTCGACGTCGCTGCGACCGAGGGCATCCTGCTGCTCTCGGTTCCTCGGGCTGCGATTCCGGCGCTGGTGGTGGCGGCCTTGGCCGTGTCGATCGTCTTCTGGGGGATCACGCCGGTGCTGCTCGTGCCATCGGTCCGGTTCCGGCTGCGCACGGTGGTGCTGGCCGGGTTGGTCGGTGCGGTCGTCAACTTCCTCGTGTTGCGGATCGCCGCCCGGATCGCGTTCCCGCTGCTGCTGTCCGGCTGGGACGGGTTCGGCCCGATCGGCGTGGCCATGACGCTGATGACCTGGTGCGGTGTCCTCGGTGTCACCTGGGTGGTGTCCGCGTGCGCAGGTGCCGTCTTCGTCGAACGATCCCGAGCACGGTCGGTGGGCCCGCTCGCCTGAGCGGTGCGGTCCTGCGATCGATCGGTCGGATAGGCAGGTGGATCACACCCTCGGACTCCCGTAGCGTCCGAGGACAGGACGGGTGGGGAGGCGTGGCACGTGACCGACGCAGCGATGGGCGGGCTGTCCGGGGTGCATCGGACGGCGTTCGGCGCCGCTGCGATGCGGGCGGCGCACGTCCTGGTCGACGACCCGCCCCATCTCCTGGCGTCGACGCAGTCACGACGACGTTTCGGTGGGCGGCGGACCCCTGCCCACACCACCCCGCCAGGGACAACGTCCCCGGTTGCCACAACTACCCGATCGACCGTGCTCGCTCGACGACGTCACGTGCCACCTTCTCGATGATCGCCGGCCGGTACGGCGGCCCGACCTGCAACATGAAGTGGGTGATGCCCGTGGCGGCATAGGCAGCGAGCTGCTCGACGATGTCGTCGGGCGATCCGGCGATCACCTGGGAGCGCACCGCCTCGACCGTCGTGCCGGTGAGCGCAGCTCGCCGCTCGAGCAGATCTTCGACCCGCTTGCGGGAATCGTCGATGATGACCTGCGCATAGGCAGAGCGAGCGATGGTCGCCGGATCACGCCCGATGTCGGCACAGTGCGAGGCGAGTACCTCCGACCGCTGCGCGATGAACGCCGGTGTCCCTGCAACGTTCCACTCGTCGGCATGTCGCGCAACGGTCCGCAGGGTACGTCGCTCGCCACTGCCGCCGATGATGAGGCGCGGGTGCGGGTGCTGCACCGGTCGTGGTCCGACGGCCGGTGCGTCCGAGCTCCCGGTCGTGCCGGCATGACCGGCGACGTCACGCGCAGCGAAATCGAGGGCGTAATACCGGCCGGAGAACGACGGCCGGTCCTCGGTCCAGACCTTGCGAATGACCTCGACGGCCTCGTCGAGCCGTTCGAGGCGCTCCCTGGCCGGCGGGAACGGCCAGCCGAAGGCACGATGCTCCTCTTCGAACCAGCCGGCACCGATCCCGAGGGCCGCCCGCCCGTTCGACATGTGGTCGACCGTGGTGACGATCTTGGCCAGCAGCGCCGGGTTGCGAAAGTTGTTGCACGTCACGAGTGTCCCCAAGGTCACTCGCTCGGTCGCGACGGCGAAGCCGGCGAGCACGGTCCAGGCATCGAACTGCGATCCGGCCATCGAGGCGGAAGCCGCCGGCAACTGGTGATCGATGACCCAGAGCGAATCGAAGCCGCTGCGGTCGACGAGCGTGGCGATCTCGAGGAGATCGCTCCAGGAGGTGTGTTGCTGCGGGACGATCGCGCCGATCCTCATCACGCCTCCACTCGGGGTTCCCTGCCTCGGTCCTCACGACCACCCGCCAACTTAACATTGTTAAGACCGACCCGAAGGCGGGCGTGCGCTGCGTGCTCCGGCACGGCTGCGTCGATTCCCGGGAGCGGCTGTCATCCCTGGGATGCGCTGGCCTCGTGGCGGTATGACGCGCGCACGATACGAACATGGCTACCGAGCACGATCCGTCGAGTCCGCCGTCGCACCCGTCGGTGGTCCTGCACGACCGAGTGGAGCTGTACGACACCGACGCGTCGGGTCTCATCTTCTACGGGGCGGCAACCCGGTGGGCCACCGCGGCGCAGTTCCGCCTGTTCCAATCGCTCGGGCACAGGGTCGACTTCGCAGCCGGCACCACGACCCCCGTGCGGGCCGCAGCGTTCGAGTATCTCGGCCCGCTCCACCTCGGGGACGAGATCTCGTTGACGGCGTGGATCGACGAGGTCGGGCGCACGAGTTTGACCGTCGTCATCGAGGTCCGAACCTCGGGCGACGGGACGCTACGAGTCCGGGCGAAGCTGTCACACGTGCACGTCCGACTCGCCGACATGACGCCGATCTCCGTGCCCGCCCACCTGGCCAGCGCAGCGCGGTCCGAGCGTCGGCCGGGGCCTTGACAACAGGTTGGTGAACAGCGTTAACTCATGATGGCGTTGACTTCGGAGCCGGCCGCCCGGATGTGGTTCGGCCCGTGGGCGCGTCGGAACGGTTCTGCCTGACCACAACCGCACTCCCCAGGGGGTAACCCGTGTTCCCGATCGACAAGCGTCTCGTCTTCCCCATCGTCTACCCGGCGCCCGACGCGGTGCCCGAGGTCATCTTCGCGGTGGACGACGTTCCGATGGCCCAGTGGAACGAACACGACGATCTCTACGAACTCGCCGACAGCATCCAGCCCTACCTCGACAAGCACGGGGCGCGGAAGTGGGACTTCATCTGGACGATGGAGCGCCACTTCTCCGAGCCGTACGGCCCGCTCCCCAAGGCGCGGCAGACGTTCATGGCGGGCATCCCCGACATGTTCTTGTCGGGGCTCGGCGACGCAGCCGGAGCGGCCGGAGCACGGATGATCGAAGAGGGTGTGCTCGCCGATCAGGCGACGCTGAACCGAATCGAGCAGGCCGACGTGGATGTCGTCGCCACCGCCTATCAGTACGACGCCGGCGACGAGATGCCTGACGAGTACGTCTTCTGGTTGCGCAAGCTCATGTTCGCCCACGGCGAGTGCATGATGCCGTACTTCGGTGAAGAGGCCCGGAACCTCAACATGAAGAGCCCGTTCGCGTTCATCGACGAGTGGTCGATGCGCAATTCGCCCGATGCTGCGACACGGTTGCGAATGAACAACTTCGCGTCGGAGGAGTTCAAGCACACCTACCAGTTCTTCCAGCTGTACAACGAGTTCGATCCGTCGCTTCCGGTCGAGATCTACGAACACGAGAAATCGGTGTTCCGGGCGTACGAGGCGATGAAGTCTGAGCCGACCTGGCTCGATCGTTCGATCAACAACATGATGAGCGACCGCTTCGGGGTCTACCAGGGCTTCGAATGGGTGCAGTCGTCGTTCGCGCCGCTGGCGCGGGTGTCGCTCAAAGTGGTGAAGGACGAGCGCGGTCACTCGAACATGGGTTACATGAACGTCCGTGGCGTCCTGGAGCGGGAGGGGGCCGAGGCCCGCCAGAAGGCCCAGCAGCGCATCGATGAGTATTGGTACCCGTACTTCATGGCGGCGTTCGGCTCCGATGCGTCGGAGAACAACCGGATGTGGCGCAAGTGGGGCCTCAAGCAGCACACGAATCCGCAGCTGCGAACCGCCTACCACCTCGAGATGGTGCAGGTGTTCGAGAGTCTCGGCCTCGAGGCGCCCGAGTTGGAGCGATCGCTCGAGCGCGGCATCGAGATGCTGTCCAAGGCGCGCTCGGCCAGCACGCATTGATCGTTCGGGGCCCGGCGGTCGTCAGCCGGGCCCCGAACCCGACACCCGGGGGGGGAGAGATGGCTGCAGGGCTCGTCGAGTTGGCCGACGCCGACCCGCATCGGTTCGCACTCGGGGATCCCGAGCGGCGGTACACGCGAGCAGAGCTGAACGACCGGGTGAACCGCTTCATCCACGTTCTCCATCGGCGGGGCGTGCGCTCGGGCGACGTCGTGGCGATCTACGCCGGGAACTCCGCCGACATGGTCATCGCTCTGCTCGCGTCGTCGTTGGCGGGCGTGTCACACGTTGCGATCAACTGGCATCTCGTCGCGACGGAGGTCGAGTACATCCTGGCGAGTTCGGGCACGAACCTCGTCATCACCGACCGCACGCACGAGGCGGTGGCTCGCGACGCTGCGCGCCAGGTCGGGATCGCCGACGTGCTGGTGCTGGGACCGGATGCCGATGCCGAGCTCGCGTCGGCGCCGAACGCCGAGCCTGCGCCGTGCCCGGTCGCCAGCGCGATCTACTACACCTCGGGCACGACTGGTCGCCCCAAGGCGACCCGGATGGCTGAGATGCGCGAGGGAATCACCGCCCAGGCGCAGGCGGAACAGTTCCGTGCGAGTGGCATGGAGGAGTCCGACGTCCAGCTCGTCGTCGGACCGCTCTACCACGGGGGTCCGCTGATGCAGGCTGTGCGGACCGCCGTCACCGGTGGTCACCTCCACGTCATGGCGCGCTTCGACGCCGAGGAGCTGTTGCGACTCGTCGACCGGTATCGCGTCAACCGGTTGACCATGACGCCGACCCACTTCGTCCGGTTACTCCGCCTCCCGGCCGAGGTGCGGGCTCGCTACGACGTGTCGAGTCTCACCGATGTGCTCCACATCGGAGCGATGATGCCCCCGGAGATCAAGGCCGAGATGATCGCCTGGTGGGGCCCGGTCCTCGTGGACGCTTACGGCTGCAGCGAGTTGGGGACGATCACCCGCATAACCTCGCAGGAGTGGCTGACCAGGCCGGGTTCCGTCGGACGTCCGATGCCCTGGTTCACGATCCAGATCGTTGACGAGGAGACCGACCTCGAGTTGCCGGCCAGGTCGATCGGTACGATCTTCCTGACGGCCCTGAACGACGCCGACATCGTCTATCTCGGCGACCCCGAACGCACGGCGGAGGCCCATCGGTCCCCCCGGCAGTTCACCCTGCGAGATCTGGGTTGGTTGGACGATGACGGCTACCTCTACCTCGCCGATCGGCGGGTCGACCTCATCGTTTCGGGCGGGGTGAACATCTATCCGGCGGAGGTGGAAGCCGCACTGCTCGGCCATCCAGCCGTGGAGGACGTCGGGGTGTTCGCCGTCCCCGATCCCGAGTGGGGACACGCCGTGCGAGCCGCAGTGCAGTTGAGCCCGGGCTGGGCGCCGGACCCGTCCACCACCGAGTCGATCCTCGGTGTCGCTCGCACCAGGCTCGCAGGGTTCAAAGTGCCGAGAGCGATCGAATACCACGAGCGACTCCCACGATCGGCAGCCGGGAAGCTGCTGCGCCGGGAGCTTCGTGCCGTCCATTGGAAGGAGACAGTGTGAGCACAGTCCGCGTCGAACTCGAACAGGGTGTGGTGATCGGGCGTGCCGGCGAGCGCGAACTGCATGCAGACGTGTTCCGAGCACCAGCGTCCGAGGTCCCGACACCCGGCATCCTCCTGGTGCACGGTGGAGCTTGGAAGGTCGGCGATCCCACGCAGTTGCGCGGCTACGGGTTCCTCGTCGGTCGGGAGGGCTTCACCTGCGTGGCCACCGAGTATCGGCTGTCCGGCGAGGCGGCCTGGCCCGCCGCCCTCCACGACGTGAAGACCGCCATCCGTTGGATGCGAGCGAACGCTGCGCAGCTCGCCATCGACCCCGACCGAATCGTCATCTTCGGCGCTTCCTCGGGAGCGCATCTGTCTCTGATGGCTGCGATGGCGGCCGGTGAGTTCGAGGGCGATGGAGGTCACGGCGAGGTGAGCAGCGCCGTGCAGGGTGTGGTGTCGTTGTACGGCATCACGCGCATGGACGACTGTCCGAAGCTCGCTGACGCAGTCGCAGCGTTCCTGGCCGGCGGAGGCGATGCCGCGATCGCCGAATCCAGCCCTGCGTTGCGGGTCCGCAGCGCGCTTCCGCCGATGCTGCTGTTCCACTCGAATCGCGACGAACTCGTGCCGCGCCGGCAGACCTTCGAGCTGTACGAGGCGATGCTGGGAGCCGGGAACGTCGCCGAGCTGGCCACGTTCGACGGGAACCCGCACGCGTTCGACGTCGATCCTCGCCTGGGCCGCATGGTGGCGACGATGACGGCCTCGTTCGTCCGTCGCCACGTGATGGCACAGGCCTGATCCCCCCGGTCCGTCGCCGTCTGCGCACGCGCGCAGACGGCGTGGACCCGACGCGTCGTCCCGAGCTGGAGATCGTGGTGAAATTCATCTTCTTCCATCTGATGCCCTATGCCGACCTCCCGGCGGACTTTCCCGAACGGCACCGGTCGGTCTGGGTGGACATCGACCCGTCGCTGTACGACGCGAACAAGGGCCGGCAGATGTACCTCGACTACCTCGACGAGTTGGAGTTCGCTGCGGCCGCCGGGTTCGACGGGGTCGGGGTGAACGAACATCACGCCAACGGCTACGGCCTGATGCCGAGCCCGAACCTCATGGCGGCGACCCTGGCACGCAACACGTCCGACGCTGCGGTGGTGGTGCTCGGCGATTCGCTCGCGCTCTACAACCCGCCGTTGCGGGTCGCCGAGGAACTGGCCATGCTCGACGTGATCTCCGGTGGTCGTGTGGTGGCCGGATTCCCGGTCGGTACCGCCATGGACACGTGTTTTGCGTACGGGATCGATCCGGCGACGCTTCGGGAGCGCTACGACGAGGCGCACGACCTGATCGTTCGCGCCTGGACCGAACCGGAGCCGTTCACGTTCAACGGCCGCTACACGAAGCTGCGCAGCGTCAACTGCTGGCCCCGACCCATCCAGCGCCCGCACCCGCCGATCTGGGTGCCCGGCGGCGGCTCGATCGAGACCTGGCAGTGGTGTGCGGAGACGAGCTACGTGTACTGCTACCTCTCCTACTACGGCTACAAGCTCGGACGGCCCCAGATGCGAGGCTTCTGGGAACACGTCCGCAGCCTCGGTCTCGACCCGAACCCGTATCGCACGGGGTTCGCGCAGTTCGTCGCCGTGGCGGACACCGATGCCGAAGCCCGTGAGTTGTACCGGGAGCCGGCGGAGTACTTCTACAAGCGTTGTCTCCACGTGCACGGCGGGTATGCCGAGCCGCCGGGCTACAAGACCGAAGCGACCGTGCGCGCCGGCGTGCGGTCCCAGGTGGAGATGGCTTCGCGCAGCGGCGCTGATCAGCCGAAGTCGGGGAGCAAGGCGGCGCTCGCCGGCATCACCTTCGACGACATCGTCGAGAAGGGCTACGTGATCCTCGGCTCGCCCACCACGGTGGCGGAGAAGCTCGCCGAGGTGGCCAAGGATCTCAACGTCGGCCACATGATCACGTTCCTGCACTTCGGGAACATGAGCAAGGAACTGTGCACCTACAACACGAAGCTCTTCGCCGAGCGCGTACTTCCCGAGGTGGGCTCACTGTTCGACGACGAATGGGAAGACCTGTGGTGGCCCTCGGGGGCTCGGACCTCGTCGGCGCCGGTACGGGCATGACGATCGCGTCCGACCTCGAGGTCGTCGAGGCCGGGTCGGGCCCGACGCTCGGTCTGCTCCACGGGATGCTGGGAACGCCGGCCTCCTCGGCGCTCGTGGCAGCGCTCGCCCGCACCCACCGGGTGATCGCGCCGAATCTCCCAGGGTTCGGACGCTCGACCGCGCGTGAGCATCGGACCTTCTACGACTGGGTGTGGACCTTGTCGGAGGTGATCGACCGCGTCGGGCTGGCGGGCAAGCCGGTCGTGGCCTCGTCGGTCGGCGCAATGCTCGCCACCGATCTCGCCACGGTCCGCCCCGACGCTTTCGAGCGCCTCGTCCTGCTCGCACCGCTCGGTCTGTGGGTCGACACCGCGCCGATCCACGACGTGTGGTCGGAGCGGACGCCGCGCCAGCCGGCGTGGTTGGTCGGCGACGTCGCCACCCTTGCGCCGTTCTTCGACGACGATCCCCATGCGACCCCGGACGAGCGCACCGAGGCCGAACTCCGTCGGTACCGGACGCGTCGCTCGGCGGCATCCATCATGTGGCCGATCCCGGAGCGCGGTCTGTGCGACCGTATCCATCGGCTGCAGCGTCCGGTACACGTGGTGTGGGGTGGTCGTGACCGCCTTGCGCCAGCCGAGGTGTACGGCCCGCTCTGGCAGCGTCTGCTGCCCGTCTGCACGGGCCTCACGTTGCTCGACACGGCGGGGCATCTCCTCGAGTGGGATGCTCCCAACGACACGGCCGCAACGGTTCTCGACGCTCTCGCTGCGATGGCCGGGACGGTCGACTGAATGGAATGCGGACGCTGTCGTTGACGGAGGGTCCGAGCACGCGACATACTAAACGCTGTTAACATCGCAGACGGGGTCGCCACGCTCGGGGCGTCACGCTCGAGGCCGGGGGGCAGCGAGCATGGCGTCGACGGCGCTCTCCCGCCTCGCGCTCCGACATCAGAGGGGGAATCAGGTGAAGCGGACACGAAACGCAATCGCCGCTTCGTTCGTCGCATTGGGATTGCTCGTCGCCGCGTGCGGTGGCGACGACAGTGGCACGACGAGCGAGACGACGTCAGCGGCGACGACGGCGGCGGCGACGACCGCCACGACCGCAGGCGGGGCGACCACCGCGGCGCAGGCCACGACGACGACCACGGCTGCGCCGTCGTTCGACAAGAACGCCACCTTCACCTACGGCGAAGGTGCCGTCACGAGCCTCGACCCGACGCTCGCTCGCACGCTGTACGACAACACGTACCTGTACCCCGTGTTCGACCGGCTGGTGCACTACGACAACAACGGGAACACGATCCCCGGGCTTGCGCTCAAGTGGGCCTTCACGGATCCGACGACGTTCGAACTCGAACTGCGAACCGGCGTCGTCTTCCATGACGGAACACCGTTCGACGCCGCCGCAGTGGTGGCCAACCTCGACCGGTCCCGCACCGGAGAGAAGTCGCTCGTGAAGGGCGAACTCGCCATGATCGACAAGGTCGAGGCGGTGTCGCCGGCGAAGGTCAAGGTGACCTTGAAGAGCCCGGCTGCGACCCTGCCGCTGATCCTGGCGGACCGTGCCGGGATGATGATGAGCCCGAAGTCGTTCACGGATCCGGCGGTCGACCGCAACCCGGTCGGCACGGGCATGTATCAGTTCGTCAAGTACGTGGACGGCGACGTCGTCGAGTACAAGCGGAACGAGAAGTACTGGAATCCCGACGACGTGAAGAACGCTGTGTTGCGGATCAAGATCATCGGCGACGACGCCGCTCGTCTGAATGCGCTTCGCTCCGGCCAGCTCGACGCGACCTGGGTCGACGAGTCCGCAGTCGCCAACCTGAAGTCGGCCGGATTCAAGGTCGAAGTGATCAGCAAGCTGGGCTTGTTCCACCTGCAGCTCAACCGGAACCAGGCGCCGTTCAACAACCCGTTGGTTCGGCGTGCGCTCAACCATGCCATCGATCGCACGGCGATCACGAAGGGCGTGCTGTTCGATCTCGCCATCCCCACGGTGCAACCCTTCCCGGAGGGCAACCTCGGCTACAACCCGGCGCTGAAGGTGTCGGACGTCAAGTACGACCCGGCCCTGGCGAAGAAGCTCCTGGCCGACGCCGGGCTCTCGGGTGGCGTGAGCTTCAACTGCTTCGTGGTGAACACCTCGGGCTACATCGCCCGGACCGAGGCCGTTCAGGCGATGCTCGCCGAGGTCGGTATCAAGATGAACATCCAGATCATCGCCGGCGGCGACATCATTCCGAAGTTCTACCAGAACCAGGAAGCGCCCTGCGCGTCCACGCCGTTCGGTGGACGTCTCGATCCGGCACAGACGATCGGTCTCATGTTCAGTGACACCGGGTCGTTGAACCCCGGCAAGGGGACGACGCCTCGCATCCTCGAGATCCTGAAATCGTCACTCGCCGAGACCGATCAGGCGAAGCGCAAGACGTTGTTCCAAGAGTTCTCGAAGATCTACGTCGACGAGGCGCTGAACATCCCGTTGCACTACATGTCCTTCCCGTTCGCCCACCGCGACGGTGTGCTCGGGGTGACGGGCCTGTTCGACGTGCGGCCGTTCGACATCCGCGGCGTCGGCGTCAAGGCTCGCTGAGCCGGTATCGACGACGGGGCGGTTCGGACCATGTGGCGTACGGTCGTCAGGCGGCTGTTGGGGGCTGTCCCCCTGCTGTTCGCCATGTCCGTCGTGGTGTTCTCGCTCGTGTTGATCATCCCGGGTGATCCGGCGGTCACCTTGGCTGGGGAGAACGCAACGCCTGAGCGCGTGCAGGAGATCCGCGTCGCGCTCGGTCTGGACCGTCCCGTCGTCGAGCAGTACTTCGACTGGCTCGGTGGAGCGCTCCAGGGCGACCTGGGCAAGTCGCTTACGTCGAGCCGCCGAGTGTCGGACGTGATCGCTGATCGGCTACCGATCAGCCTCACGCTCGCCGGCTCGGCGATCCTGATCGGGCTTCTCATCGGGGTGCCCTCCGGCATCGTCGCCGCCTTGAACCGCAATCGGTGGCCCGACCGCTCGGCGACGGTCGGGGCGTCGCTCGGGATCGCGATGCCGAACTTCTGGCTTGGCCTGGTCTTCGTCCTGGTGTTCGCCGTGCGCAATCCCTGGTTTCCCGCGAGCGGATTCGTTCGATTCGGCGAGGACCCGGCCGGTTGGCTGCATCATCTCGTGTTGCCGGCGCTCACGCTGGGAACGGCGGCGTCGGCAGAGATCACCAGACAGCTGCGCGGGGCACTGTCCGACGTGATGCTGCAGGACTACGTCCGCACGGCTCGTGCGAAGGGACTGCGCCGCTGGGTCGTGGTCGGAAAGCATGCCGCCAAGAACGCTTCGATCCCGGTGGTGACCGTGCTCGGCCTGCAGTTCTCGTTGTTGCTCGGCGGCACCGTTGCGGTCGAGCGGGTCTTCGGCATCCCCGGTCTGGGGACGGCGATCGTCGATGCCGTGCTGGGCAAGGACCTTCCGATGATTCAGGGCATCGTGCTCCTGACCACCGTGGCCGTGGTCGTGATCAATCTCGTCGTCGACGTGGCCTACGGGCTGCTGAACCCCAAGGTGCGGGCATGACGACCGTGAACGCAGAGCCGGGTCGCACGGTGCGGGTGCGGAGGGTTCGCCTCGCCGGTCTGCGGCGGCTGGCCCGCCGCTTCCGGCGCCAACGAGTGCCGATGGTCGCCCTCGCGTATCTGGTGGTCGTGCTCGTCGCTGCGGTCGCCGCGCCAGTGCTCACGAGCTCGGATCCGAATGCGACCAATCTCCGCAATGCGCTCAAGGGTCCGTCAGGCGACCACTGGCTCGGTACCGACGATCTCGGACGTGACGTGTTCACCCGCCTGCTGTTCGCCGCCCGGATCTCGCTCCAGGCGGCGGTGCAGTCCGTCGGCCTCGGCCTACTCCTCGGCGTCGTTCCGGGGGTGCTGGCCGGCTACTTCCGCGGATGGGTGGATACGGTCGTGATGCGGATCACCGACGTCCTGCTGGCGTTCCCCCCCATCATCCTGGCGATCGCGATCGTCGGTGTGCTCGGCCCGAATCTGACCAACGCAATGCTCGCCATCGGCGTCATCTTCACCCCGCGTTTCGTGCGGATCACCCGCTCGAGCGTGATGCAGACCCGCGAGGAGACCTACGTGGAGGCGTCCAGGAGCATCGGTACCTCCACGTGGGGGATCCTGCGACGACGGATCCTTCCGAACAGCCTGTCGCCGCTGATCGTCAGCGTGTCGCTGGCCTCGGGGACAGCCATGATCGCCGAGGCGACGCTGAGCTTCCTCGGACTCGGGGTACAACCACCGCAGGCCAGCTGGGGTTCGATGGTCGGGCGCGCCGTGCGACACATCGACCGGGCTCCCTGGCTGATCGTCTTCCCGGGCCTGGCCATCGCCCTCACGGTGCTCGCACTCAACCTGGTCGGCGACGGCCTCCGTGATTCCTTCGGCCGTGAGACGGTGCGGTCGTGACCGATTCGGCGACGGAACCGCTGCTGCGCGTCGACGGGCTCGAGGTCGAGTTGTTGTCCGCCCGAGGCTGGGTGCGCGTGATCGACGACGTCAGCTTCTCGGTGGCGCGCGGCGAGACTCTGGGGATCGTTGGGGAGTCCGGGTCGGGCAAGAGCGTGACCAGCCTCGCGATCATGGGTTTGCTCGAGGCGGGTCGATCGCGCACGAAGGCCCGCAGGTTGGACTTCGACGGCGAAGCGCTGCTGTCGGTGTCCCGCCGCCGTCTGGAGGACCTGCGCGGCGACCGGATCGCGATGATCTTCCAGGAACCGATGACCAGCCTGAACCCGGCGTTCACCATCGGGAACCAGATCGCCGAGACGATCCGCCGGCACCGCAGCGTGTCCCGACGTCAGGCCGCGACACGGGCCGTCGAGGTGCTCGATCTCGTCGGCATCCCGGATCCTGCCCGTCGCGCTAGCAGCTACCCGCACGAGTTGTCCGGGGGCATGCGGCAGCGGGTCATGATCGCCATGGCGGCGGCCTGCGAGCCTGCCCTGCTGATCGCGGACGAACCGACGACGGCGCTCGACGTCACCATCCAGGCGCAGATCCTCGATCTGCTCAAGACGATGAACACCGAACTGGGCATGGCCGTCGTGTTGATCACCCACGATCTCGGGGTCGTCGCCGACCTGTGCGATCGCGTCCTGGTGATGTACGCCGGGCAGGTCCTCGAACAGGGTGCGGCCTCGGCGCTGTATGCCCGGCCCCGCCATCCGTACACCGATGCGCTCCTGCAGGCGATGCCGGATCTCGAAGCCACGACGGGTTCGCTCCGCTCGATCCCCGGACAGGCGCCCGCCGCGGGCCAGGCACCGGAGGGTTGTCGGTTCAGCGACCGTTGTGAGCACGCCATCGAGCGGTGCCGGGCGACTGCTCCGCCGATCGAACACGTCCTCGATCGCTCGGTGCGCTGCCTGCGCCACGACGAACTCGACCTGCTGGGCACGAGGGGACGATCATGACGGCTCCGTTGCTCGAAGTCGACGGGCTCCGCGTGGAGTTTCGGCAGCGGCGGTCGTCGCGCGGGGTGGTGCGCGCCGTCGCCGGGGTGTCGTTCACGATCGCCCGTGGCGAGACGTTCGCGCTCGTCGGCGAATCCGGATCGGGCAAGTCGACCACGGCCCGCGCCGTCCTGCGCCTCGTGGACAGCGCCGGCGGATCGGTCCGCTTCGACGGGACGGACGTGCTCGGCCTGGACGGCTCAGGGCTGCGGCAGATCCGGCGGCGGATGCAGATGGTCTTCCAGGACCCGTACTCGTCGCTCGACCCATCGTCGATCATCGCCGACAGCATCGGTGAGCCGCTCGAGGTTCACGACGGTTTGCGCGGGCGTGCCCGGGACGAACGGGTGGCCGAGCTGCTCGAGCTCGTCGGGTTGTCGCCCGACGTCATGAGCCGCTACCCACACGAGTTCTCCGGTGGTCAGCGCCAGCGAATCGCCATCGCTCGCGCGCTCGCGCTGCAACCTGATCTCGTGATCTGTGACGAAGCGGTCAGCGCGCTCGACGTGTCCACGAAGAACCAGGTGCTCGAACTGCTCGGGCGGCTGTCGCAGCGCCTCGGGGTGGCCTACCTGTTCATCACCCACGACCTCGCCGTCGTCCGCCATCTCGCCGACCGCGTCGGGGTCATGTACCTCGGCACGCTCGTCGAGCAAGGCCCGATCGCAGACATTTTCTCCCGGCCGGCCCACCCCTACACCCGAGCGCTGCTCTCGGCCGTGCCCATCCCCGACCCGGACCGGCAGCGTCGGCGGCCTCGCCTGGTCCTCCGGGGCGACATGCCTGATCCGGCCCGACCCCCGTCGGGGTGCCGTTTCCACACGCGATGCCCCGAGGTCATGGACATCTGTCGCACCCAGGAACCCGTTGCGGTCCCCCGGGGTGACGGTGCTTGGGTGCAGTGCCACCTCTACTCGCCCGGGGACCGTCCGGGCGCTACCGATTCGATCAGCCAAGGAGCGCCAGGGTCATGAGCGGTGACATCCGCGTCGAACGCGACGGCCATCTCACGATCATCACCATCGAACGAGCGGACCGACTCAACGCGCTCGACGCCGCGACCGGTGCTGCGCTCGGCCGTGCCTTCGAGGATTTCGAGTCCGATCCCGAACAGTGGGTCGCGATCCTCACCGGGGCGGGACGGGCGTTCTGCACCGGGAACGACCTACGTGCGATGGCCGACGGTGCCGGGCGAGGCGCACGTCGACCGGGATCCCACGGCTACGGCTGGGCGTCGTTGACCAAACGATTCCCGCTCTACAAGCCGGTCATCGCAGCGATCAACGGCTTCGCCGTTGCCGGGGGTCTCGAGCTCGCCCTGGTGTGCGACATCCTCGTGGCGGCCGAGAGCGCCGAACTCGGCCTCACCGAGGTGCGCTGGGCGCTGATGCCCACCGGCGGCGGCACCCAACGTCTTCCGAGGGCGATCCCGCGGGCGTGGGCGAACTACCTCGTGCTCACGGGGGACCGGATCTCTGCTGCGAAAGCCCTCGAGATCGGTCTCGTGTCGCACGTGGTGCCCGACGACCAACTGATGGACGAGGCCCGCCGCATCGCGGGGATGATCCTCGAACGCGGGCCATTGGCGGTGTGGGCGGCAAAGGAGTCGATGCTGCGCGGCGCCGACATGCCCCTCGAGCAGGCCCTGGCCTACGAGGATCTCCTCGGCGGGCAGGTCGGCGCGACCAAGGATGCCCGCGAAGGGCCGAGGGCCTTCGCCGAGCGGCGAGCGCCCGTGTTCCGCGCCGAGTGACGTGCCACGCCTGATCCGCTCAGACGGTTGACGACGAAACACACGCCCCCGTACGACCACTCATGCAAGGAGGAGATCGATGGCTCAGGGAATCATCGACTACGCCCACGCCGACCCGGATCGACTCAGCGTCTCCGACGGCGTCACGTCATTGAGCCGAGCGCAACTCAACGACCAGTGCAACCGCATGATCCACGTGTTGCGTGCGCACGGTGTCGGGGAGGGCGACACCATCTCGATCATGGTGGGCAACTGCACCGAGTTCGTCGTCGTGCTGATGGGGGCGTCGCTGGGCGGGGTGTCGCACGTGGCGGTCAATTGGCACCTCTCGGTTGACGAGGTCGCGTACGTGTTGGAGTCGTCCGGATCGAAGCTGCTCGTCGTCGACGCTGCGCATGCCGAGGTGGGTCGGGACGCCGCAGTTCGGGCCGGGCTCTCGACGGTGCTCGAGCTCGGTGGTCCGCTGGAGGGCCTTCTCGCCGAGGCCTCCGGCGCGGAACCCGAGCCGTCCACCACGGCGAGCGCCATCTACTACACGTCGGGAACCACCGGCCGACCCAAGGCGACGCGCATGGCCGAGATGCGCAACGGCATCCCGGTCGAGGACCTCATCCGGTCGGTGACGGCGAACAACTACGGGGAGGCGAACATCCACCTCGCCGTCGGTCCGCTCTATCACGGCGGACCGCTGCTGCAGGTGGTTCGCGCCGTGATGGGTGGCGGCCAGCTCCACGTGATGCGACGTTTCGTCGAGGAGGACGTCCTTCGACTCATCGACGAACACCGAGTCACCAACACCCTCCTCGTGCCGACGCACTGTGTTCGTCTGCTCCGGCTTCCCGAGGACGTCCGATCCCGCTACGACCTGTCGTCCGTGCGTCAGGTCTTCCACATCGGTTCCATGATGCCGGTGGACGTCAAGCGGGCGATGATCGAATGGTGGGGCCCGGTGCTCGTCGATGCTTACGGCTGCAGCGAGCTGGGCATGATCACCTCGATCACCTCCGAAGAGTGGCTCCGCAAGCCGGGTTCCGTGGGGCGCCCTGCTCCGTGGTTCACCCTCCAGATCGTGAACGAACTCGACGAGGAGGTCGGACCCTCCGAGGTGGGCACGATCTACATCACGGCGCTCAACGACGCCGACATCGTGTATCTCGGTGATCCGGAGAAGACGGCCGCAGCGCACCGCAAGCCCAAGCAGTTCACCTTGAACGACCTCGGTTACCTCGACGAAGACGGGTTCTTGTTCCTCGTCGATCGACGAGTGGACCTGATCATCTCGGGCGGGGTGAACATCTATCCGGCGGAGATCGAAGCGGCGATGCTGGCTCACGACGCCGTAGAGGACGTCGGGGTCTTCGCCATCCCCCACGCGGAATGGGGTCACGAGGTGAAGGCGGCGGTGCAACTCCGTCCGGGTCATGTCGCCAGCGGTGAGTTGGAGAGCGACATCCTGCGATGGCTCCGGGGTCATCTGGCGCATTACAAGGTGCCCAAGTCCATCGATTTCCACGAACAACTTCCGCGCTACCCGAGCGGGAAGTTGTACAGGCGTGCGCTTCGCGACCCGTACTGGAAGGACCAGCCGACCGCAGTCGTTCGTTGAGCCTCAGCGGCGCCGGGTTCGCCGCTGTTGTGGTGCGCTCGGCGCGAGGCCTCGCAGCATGCAGTCGATGACGAGATCGGTGAGCCGGTCCTCGAGGTCCGCTTCGAGGTCCGGTTCCCACATCAGGAACTGCGCCACGCCCTGGACCGCCATGAACAGCGCAAGACCGATCAGGAAGGGATCTTCGTCGAGGAACCGGCCCTGATCGATCGCCTGGCCGACGGCCTGGGATCGCGAGCGGAACAACCGCGCGCCGAGCGCGTTCGATGTCGAGCGGGGATCGAAGTACTCGCGCCGGAAGAAGCTCGGTGGGTAGGTCTGCATCAATCGGAACAGCGCCGTATTGCGCTTGGCGTAGTCGACGTAGTTGCGCGAGATCGCACGCAGTCGCTCCACGGGGTCGGGCTGTGTGAGCTTCGCGAGTTCGGTGATGAACCAATCGAATTCCCGGCGTGCCACCGCTCGCAGCAGGGCGTCTTTCGACTCGAAGTGGGCGTACACCGCCGGCGCAGTCACGCCCAATTCGGCGCCGAGGCGGCGCAGCGTGAAGCTCTCGTGGCCTTCGGCGAGGATCATCGCCCGAGCCACGTCGACGATGCCGTCCGCATCGAGACGTGTCGCTCGCTTGCTCAGCCGGGGCACCGCTGCTGCCGGCCTACTCGTAGAACCGGCTCTTGCCAATGCCTTCCTCCAACACGAGGGCAGCCTACCGGTGTCGGTTCCGTCCGTGACTTAACAGCATTAAGCTGAGTCCATGCGACTCGGTTACGTCGGCAGCACGACTGCGCATTCTCACTCGCTCGATTGGTGGGCCCGCAACGGTCAGGACCCTGATCGGGCGTTGCACCTGGTGCGGACCTGGGCGTGGAGCCCGTGGTTGCAGGAGTGTCAGCAACGACTCGGCCATGCATTGCACGAATGCACACCGGTTCCGAGCCGATGGAAAGAGACGGCGATCGTGCGGGTGTGTGGCAGGCACGACAGCACCTACGAGCTCTATCACCACGCTCCTCTGGGAGCAGCAGCCGGGGTGCCTCCCCTCGTGCTCGAACAGCTCGTGCGTCCGGGCCCGGTCGACGATGCGGCACTCGATCCGACCGAACGGTTCCTCGTCGGGCTCACCGAGCAGATCGATGGCGGCGTCGAACTCAGCGGCGTTGTCGCGCAGTGGTCCGATCACCTCAGCCCCGACCAATTCGTCGCCTTGTATCTTCAGATCGGCTACTGGGGTTGTAACGCCCGTCTGGCAAACGCCGTGCGGCTCGAGAACGAGCCCTGGATGAATCCGGCCGCTGTGCGCCCGATCGATCCGGGTCCGAAGCGGCCGCTCCTCGCACCGGCGCAGTTGGATCCCATCGGCTCGTTCGGCGTGCCGGCGCTCGAGTCGCTGCCCGAGCGTTCCACCGCATGGTTGGCGCGTTGGGCCGAACCGGACGACGCGCTCGTGCGGTTGTGGTCGTGGGTCCCGGACGTGCAGGTGGCGAACCAACGTGAGTGGGCCTGCTTGACCGGCGACGACATCGAACTGGCCCGCCCGTTGCGGACCGCAGCGGCACGCCTTGCGATCGGCCAGCGCCGGTATCTGTCGGAGCTGATCGATGCCAGTGCCGCATGGGACCGCTCGCCGATCGACGCAGCGGACGCCGCAGCGCTCGAAGCGTTCGTCGAGCAGTGGCTTGCCGGCACCGGCGTCTCCGACGACGTCTTCGATCGGGCGCAACGGCGTTTCGGTCGACGCGGGGTCGTGGAGATCCAACTCCTGGTGGGCTTCCTGCGAATCCAGGCGACGTTGGCCGAGCTCGCCGGGCTCGCCTTCGGCACCGACTGACGAGACCGCCCGGGACCGTGCAGCAGACGTGTCGTGGGAGTCCCCAGTGGCGACTCGGACGGAGGTTCGTGTGCCCGGGACGGGTCTCGAACCCGTACGCCCCGAAGGGCAGAGGGGTTTAAGCCCTCCGCGTCTGCCGATTCCGCCACCCGGGCCTGTGCGCCGACGCTACCGGGGTCCGGTCACGCCGGCGGGCAGCGCAGCACGGCGCGCAGCGCACCGAAGGAGGGCCGGGGCCGCCCGTCGGCCCGACGCAACCCGAACCCGCCGCCGTCGTCGACCGCCTCGGCGAGGTCGGGACGGTCCCGATCGGCGTAGAGAAACACCGGGCCCACCCCCTCGATCCGCTGGGCGATCGTCACCGCCTCGACGATCCCGGCGGCTTGAGTGCGCTCGCTCACCGAGTTCGGGTTGTCGCCGGTCGGAAGACCGTACTCGGTGAGCCACAACGGCATCGGCCGGCCAGCGGTCCGGGCCACGAGCTCGCGGATGCTGCGCAGGCGGGAGAACAGGTTCCACGGCTCGGGAGCCCCGGGCCGTACCGGAGCCGAGTAGGGATGGAGGCCGACGGCGTCGATCGTGTCGAAGCCCCCGGCGACCGCGACCTCCGCAAGGAAGGCCTCGGGGGCGCGCGTCGTTCCGTCCGAGGCATCCCTGGCCGGGGCCACCCCACCGCTCACCACGACGGCGTCGGGATCGACGGCCCGGATGGCCGCTACGCCCGCCCGTAGGAGCGCAGCGAAACGAGCGGGATCCGGTCGGGGAGCCCAGAACCAGGACAGGTTCGGCTCGTTCCACAACTCCCACGCGTCGACCCGGTCGCCGTATCGGAGAACGGCTGCCGTGAGGAACGCCGCGAAGTCCTCCAAGCGTTGGGGTGGGTGCTTGTCGGTCGTCGCCCGGGGGCGCGCCCACTCCGGCGTGTACGCCGCGAGCAGCAGCACCCGCAGGCCGTTGCGGACGGCGAGGTCGACGACTCGGTCGGTTGCGGCCCAGTCGGGTTCGCCCCGGGTGCGCTCCACCCACGACCAGTCGAGATCGAGCCGGATCCACCGGGCGCCGGTGGCCACCATCGCCGCCGCGTCCCCCTCAGGGTCGTCGCCGGATTCGAACCCCGAGCCCGGCGAGAAGCCGACGAGCCTGCCCTCGAGCGGCACGACGTTGCGGCAGTCGAGTGGGGCATCGGCGCGTACCTCGGCCGAGCCCCCGAAGCTCGCCAGCACGACGACCCCGATCCCGCTGAGCGCAACGAGCGCAGCGACGACCGTGACCGCGAGCGTGCGCCGGCGCACGATGGCGGGGTCCGGGGCGCCGGTCAACGCCGCCCCCGCAGGTCGTCGACGTCGAGCGCGCCCGAGCAGCGGGCGACGACCGTGAAGAACACCCCGGTGAGGACGGCAGCGGCCGCCCACGGCAGCGGTGTCGCCGCAAGCGCGGCGCCGAGCCCGAAGGTCAGCACCCCGGTCATTGCGAGGGGTCCGAGCGATGGCGCGGGGAACGGCTGCACGTGCGGGATCCGTCGTACGAGCAGGGCCAACGGGATCAGCACCACGACTTCGGTGAGCAGCGTCGCCGCAGCGGCACCCTGGAAGGACCAGTGAGGGATCGCCACGGTGTTCACCGCCACGTTCGTCAGCAGGCCGCCGCCGGCCACGAACGGGTAGACCCGGTGTTGGGCGGTCGCCGCGAGCACCGTAAACGCCATCGACGTGCCGAACGCAACCGTCTGGGCCGCCATGAGCACCACCGTCGCCCGGTCGGCATCGACGTACTCCCGGCCGTAGAGCAACCCGATGATCTCGGTGGCGTAGAGCGCCGTGCCGACGAACGCCCCGACCCCGAGTGCGCTCAACAGCGAGGCCGCCCGCCGCAGCGCAGTACGGAACGCTTCGGGCTGATCGGGGAACGACGAGACGAGGATCGTCAGCATGGGCGTCGACACCGCCGTCGAGCCGAACCGAACCAGGTCGGGGAGCTTGGAGGCGACGTTGTAGTGACCCACGGCCCGGAACGTGTCGAGCTGCGACAGCATCACGGTGTCGATCCGGTAGGTCAGTGTCGCGAACGCCGCACCGACCGAAAGGGGTACGGCCTCGCGGAGCAACACCGACCACTGCCGGACGTCGGGCCGATAGCGGATCGGTATCAGGCGGTGTGCGCGTGCGGCGACGATCGTAAGGTTGATCGTCTCGCCGACCACGGCGGGAACCACGAACCACAGCACCGAACCGCCGGTCGCAGCGATCGCTGCGGTGAGCGCGAGCTGTGCGCCCTGGGCGACCGCTCCGGCAACGGCGACGGTGCGCAGCCGGAGTTGGGCCTGGAACACGATGCCGAGCGCGTGCGCAGGCGTCGAGAACACGACCACCAGCGCCGCGACGGCCATCGCCTCGACCACCTCGGCCGGGTATCGACCGAGCACCACGAAACCGACGGCGACGCCGTAGCCCACGACGCCGAGCAGGGAGCGCAACACCACGTAGCTGCCGACGAACGGCCCAGCCCCGTCGGGGTTGCCGAGGACGCCCGCCACCGCCGCTCGCCCGATCCCCATGTCGGTGACGATCGAGAGCATGCCGAGCACGCCGAACAGCAAGGCGAACCGGCCGAACTCCTCGGCCTGGAGGGTCCGGACGATCAGCAGCGTCCCGGCCCAGGCGAAGGCCGCCACGGCGAGGCGACCGACCACGAGCGCTCCCGCGTTGCCGACGAGGCGGTCGGGGGCGCTCGACGTCACGGCACGTGCTCCGCTCGTTCGTCCGGCCCGACCCGGTCGAGTTGGTGGTCGGGCCAGGAGCCGGCGACACGCGCGAGGTGGAGGGTCAGCCGGGCTGCACCGAGATGGGCGCCCATCGTCAGGCGGGGAATGCGCATCGGGTCGACACCTGCGGTCACCCGACCGTTGAGGAAGGTGACCGCAGCCGTGTAGCCCGATTCGGCCGCCGCCTTGCGGACCGCGGTGTCGTGGTAACCGTGCGGGTAGGCGAGGAGTTCGGGGGCGGTGCCGAACCGCTCGGCGAGACAGCGGCGACTGCCGGCTAGTTCGTCGACGAGCGCGGACTCACCGCAGGCGACGAGGTTCGGGTGGTGGCGGGTGTGCGAACCGATCGTCCAACCGGCCCGTACGAGCGCGTCGATCTCGGTGGTGTCGAGCGTGCGCGCAGCTCCCGGCCACCACGGTGGGGAAGTTCCCAGATGGTCGGACACCACGAACACCGTTGCCGTCGCTCCGGCCTCGGCGATGACCTCGAGCGCCTGCGTGTGCACACCGGACAGCGCGTCGTCGAACGTCAACGCAGCACATCGGTCCAGGGATTCACCCCGATCGAGTCGGCGGGCGATCTCGTCGAGTCCCACGATGCGCAGGTCCATGGCCTCGAGCACCCGCAGGTGCCGGCGGAGCTGACCGACGGTGACGCCCCACCGGCCGGGCGTGGCGTCGTCGGCCACGACGTCGTGGTAGCCGAGCACCACGCCGCCGGGCGCGGCGCGCCGATGTCGGATCGTCTGCCACACCGCGTGCGTCCGGTGCCCGATCCGGAGGTTCCTCATCGGGGCCCGGCTCCGCGCCGGGAGGCCTCGTCCAGGAGCACCACCAGATCCTCGACGCTGTTGCGCATGTCGAAGTGGGCCCGCTGATGGGCCTGCGCAGCGGCGCCCATCCGGACCCGCCGGTCCGGGTCGTCGAGCAGCGCGGTGATGGCGGCGGCGAGTTCGTCGTCGTCGCCGGGGTGCACGAGCAGGCCGCAGATTCCCTCGGGCACCAGCTCCGGCACCGCCCCCACCCTCGCGGCGATCACCGGCAACCCCGCAGCCATCGCCTCGAGCACGGCGTTGGGGGACTGGTCGATCTCGCTCGGGAAGACGAACACGGAGCTGGCTCGTAGATGGGTCCACAGGCGCTGATCGCCGGTGGTGATGTCGCCGATCACGCGCACGGCCCGGCCCGGCGGGACGCGGTCGGGGGTGATGTAGAGCAGGTCGGCACGGTCGGCGAAACGGCGTTGGTGGACCCGGTGGAGTTGCAGCCCGCCCTTGCGGTCGAGGTGGCGCCCGACGAACACGAGCGTGGGGCGTTCGGCCGTCGTGCCGGGTGCCGCCCCGTCGGGGAAGGCCGGTGCGTCCACCCCGAAGGGCAGCACCCGGACGCGGTGGGCGTCGATGCCGTAGTCGCCCCTCCAGGAGTCGGCCACCCAGTGCGAGTTGGCGACGAGCAACGTCGCTGCGCCGACCAGACGGCGCTCGAACGGCTTGGACGCCGCGACCGTCCACGGAGTGAAGCGCGTCGGCCGGCGGTAGGGGTTCCGGTAGGCGTTCAACGCGTTGCTCGAATCGGTGGTCACGACGGTCGGCACCCGACGTACCAGGCCGAGCATCCGCAAGCCGATGTTGTGGGAGTACAGGTGGAGCACATCCACGTCGCGTTCGCCCAGCCGTCGCCGAACGGCTCGGGCAGTGACGGCACTCGCCAAGAGCTGCGCCCGCAACGACTGGCCGTCGAGATCGAACCGGGCGAGGCCCGGGATCGGCGCGCTCAGGATCCGCCGCACCGGTCCGGGCGCCGGGACGTGGTGGAACACGGCCTCGACGTCGGTGCGGTCGTGCAGGATCCGTTCGAGGTGGAAATGGACGGTCGCATGGCCGCCGATGTTCTCGTTGACGAACATCGTGCGCAGCGGGGGGACCGGACCGATCTCGGCCCGCAGCGTCTCGAGGAAACGCCGGGCGGCGTCGTCGATTCGGTGCGCGCTGCGGGCCCGGCGCTGCCCGGCGTCGGCGACGAGCCGTCGCCGTTCCTCGTCGGCGAGCAGTGAGCGCACCGCGCCGGCCATGGCGCCGGGATCGCCGACGGGTACGAGCACGCCGTAGGCGCCGTGGCCGAGCAGTTCGGCCGAGCCGCCGTGATCCGTGGCGACGACGGCCACCCCGAGGCTCATCGCTTCGAGCACCGAGAGCGGCGCCGCTTCCGGTTCGACGGAGGCGTTCACGGCGACCGACCATCGGCGCATCACGGCGGCCGGGTCGGGGACGTGGCCGAGGAAACGCACCCGTGCCGTCATCCCGAGCTCGTCGACGAGCGTCCGCAGGCCAGCGACGTGGGCGCCGTCTTTCGGGAACGGCCCACCCATCACCTCGATGGTGGCCTCGGGCACCGCGGCCATGGCCGTGAGGAACACCCGGTGGCCCTTCCACGGCGTGAGCGCTGCGTTGATGCCGACGATCGGCGTCTCCGCCTCGACGGGCGGTGCGCCACCCGTGTCGGGCCCGGCGACGTGCGTCGGCGCTCCGTTCATCACGACCGTGGTGGGGATCCCGAACGAACGGGGTACCGCCGCTGCCGTCTCGGACACGGCGATCGCCCGCCGCACCACCGGCAGCCCGAGGCCCACGAACGGCGTGATCAGCGGGCGGATCGTTGCGTCGTGGACGATCCAGACGACGGGGCGGCCGGTGCGGGCCATGCGCGCTGCGAGCAGACCGAACACGCCGTTGACGACCACGACGTCGGCCCGCGCTGCCGCTTGCCGGATGCGGCGGGACGCCCGCACGACGTTGACGAACAGACGGGGGATGGCCGCCGCCGACGGTCCGGCGGGGAGCTTCTGCTCGGCAATGCGACCCCCGGGCATCGCGACCGATCGCAGCTCGTCGTCGAACGGACCCGCCGGCCGGAGGCATTCGACACGCCAACCGGCCCGCACCGCAGCCGTGAGGTAGTCGCGCAGGACGACCTCGGCACCGCTGCGCAGCCCCGTCGGGGACACTGCGAGCAGTCGCAGTGCCCCGGCGGGCGCGCACCGGTCCGTCGGAACGCTCGGGCTCACGCTGCGCTCACCCCGAGGCGCTCGTAGGCGGCGAGCGTCGCCGCTGCCGTCCGGCTCCAGGAAAGCCGGCCCGCCACTGCGACCGCCGCCCGCGCGAGTTCGGCGCGCTGCTCGGGATCGCGAATCAGGGCGGCGATCGCCGATCGCAAGGTGTCGGCATCCCCGGGCGGCACGAGCTCGGCCCCGCCGGCCGCGACCTCGGGCAGGGCGCCGACCGCGGTGGCGACCACCGCTGCGCCACTCGCCATCGCCTCGACCGGGGGGAGTCCGAACCCTTCGTAGCGTGAGGGGTAGGCGACGACGGTGACTGCGCCGTAGAGCGCCGGAAGATCCTTGCCGTCGACGTAGCCGAGGTGGATGACGCCGGAGGGTCGGGCTTGAGGCGCGAGCACCGGGCCGCCGAGCACGAGGGGTACCCCGATCGTGCGGCACACCTCGGCGAGTTGGCCCAGGTTCTTGCGGGGTTCGACGGCGCCCAGGTACAGCACGCAGGTCGCCGGGAGTCGATACCGGATCCGGACCCGCTCGATTGCCGCCGGGTCGGCCGGTCGGCAATGTTCCGCTGCGGCGAGTTCGGTGATCGTGGCGGTGCGGCCGAATCGGGCCTCGATTCGCTCGGCGGTGAAAGCCGACACCGCGAGGATCTCGTCGGCTCGGTGTACGGCCCGGCGCACCAGGAATTGCTCGCCGATCACCCGCCGGCGTGGGAAGGCCCACGGGATGTCGAACACCGACAGGTCGTGCACGGTGACGACCGTCGGCGCTCCCGGTCGAAGCGGCACGTCGACGTCGAGTCCGTGCACCAGGTCCGCGTGGCCGACCGTGCGCAAGCCGGCGAGCGCGCGGCGCGCCCCGGCCGATGGCCGCTGTTCCCGGGCGGTCACCCCGACGGGCAGGGCACCGACGGCGTCCGACTGCACGACGGCCACCAGGTCCAGGTCTGCCGACGCGCAAAGTCCTCGCAGGATCTCCCGGACGTAGGTGGTGGTGCCGCCGCCGCTAGGTCGCAGGGCGAGGGCGTTGCAGATGACCCGGGGGCGAGCAGGCGTTGCGATAGCAGGACTCCTTGGAGAAGCCAGAACACGACATCCACCGGGAAGATCTCCCAGTAGCTCGACACCGTGGCCGCGGCGACAGCGGCGACCGTCGCCGCCGTGATCCCGTCGGCGAGCGCGGCGTCGAACTGAGCCCCGTCGACCGCTGCGCGCGCGGTCGCAAGGGTCCGGCCCTCACGAACGGTGAGCACGAGGAACGCCGCGAAGAGCCAGACGCCGATCGGGCCGAGCTCGATCAACACCTTGACGTAGTAGTTGTCCGCCTGGATCGCCGCGTCCCGACGGGCGGGATCCTGGGCGCTCTCGCTGCCGACGGTCAGTTCGGCTCCGGACTTCTCCGCTGCGGCCCCGGACGCGCCGATCCCCGCCCCGAAGGGCGCATCGGCGACCTGGGTCGCTGCGAGCCTCCAGGCGTCGAACCGCTCGCGAAGACTGTCGGCCGACCGGAACGATCCCCCGGCGGCACCGACGACGAGCACGAAGAACGCGAGCGCCGGCACGATCACGCGGGCGAGTGCCCGGCGGCGGCGTACGAGGAGCCAGAGGCCGCCGATCAGCGCAGCGAGCAGCGCGGCCCGCACGACGGTGGTGAGCACCCCGACGACCAACAGCGGGGTCGAGGCGAGGAACAGCCGGTTTCGCCAGCGGTCGCAGTCGGCGAGCGCGACCGGCACCGCGACGAGCGAAACGGCGACGACGTAGAACGCGAACGGGAAGGGTTGGTTGAACGTCGAGAACGATCGGAGCTGGTCGCCGGCGAATCGGACCGTCGTGTCGTACTCGTAGCCGAACGCGACGAGTCGTTCGGCGCCGAGCAGTTGCTGGGCGACGCCGACGGCGCTCGTGATCACCGCGGTCACCATGAACACGCCGACCAGGCGGTCGCGATCTCGGGCGGTGAACGGGCAGCGCCACAGCACGACCGGGACGAGCGCGTAGAAGAACGCCACCTTGAGCCCGACGATCGCCGACGCGCCGACGATCGCCGCCGAGGCGCCGGCCAGCGCCACGAGGCCGCCGAGCGGGAGGACCCATGCCGGTAATGGGGGCCGTGGCGCGTCTCGCCGCTCGCCGAACACCACGGCCCCGGCGACAGCCCCGAGCACGAGGGCTTCCTTCCAACCGTCGAGAACACCGGGGTGCGGGACGAGCAGCAGCAGCCCGTCGAACGGCACCAGCGCAGCGAGCAGCAGCAGGGCCCGTTGGGGTCGCCGGAACAGCCACCACGCGCCGGCCCCGCCGGCAGCGACCCCGAGGGGCGCCAACCAGACCATCGCCCCGCTCACGTCGGCGGGCGTAGCGCGTGGTGCAGGCGGTCGCGGGCCGCGAGGGCCGGGCGGCCGAGGGCGAGCGCGAGGCGCGAGCCGCCGACCACGTGCACCGTCGGGTAGGAGCTCGTCGCCCACCGCAGCTTGTACTCGTGCTCGCCGACGAGCAGGTCCACGGTCGCAAGCCGGTGGTCGAGCGCCCAGCGCACCTGTCGGCGCAGCAGCAGGTGACCGGGTGACAGCTCCGCGACCGATGGGTCGAACCGTCCGTACCAGACCCCGAGTCGGCGACCGACGACGATGTCGATGTCGCAGGCCACCGCCCGAGTGCCGAGTCGCGCGATGAACACGGCGAGCTGGTTGCGGCGTGCCGCGGCGCCCAGCGCAGCGACGGTGAAGTCGCGCCACGGCGCGCGCAGCAGGTGTTGGCGAGGACGGGCGGCCTCGGCAGCGTCGAACACCGACTCGATCTCGGGCAGGACCTCGGCCAGCCGAACACCGGCGGTGACGACCTCCACCTCGAACGGCTCGCCGGTCGCCTCGACGGCCCGATCGGCCCGTGCCAGGGTCTTGCGCAGGTTCTTTCGGCCGGCCAGGAGCGCATCGAGGCCGTCGAGCCCATCGAGATCGATGACAGGACACGATTCCATCGGCCGCCGGTGTACCGGTCGGCTGGCGTCGGTCACCAGGGCCGAGTAGCCGGTTCCCCCGACCGGGTACTCGTAGAGGTCGAGCACGTCGCGTCGGATCGTCGACCACACCGCCGCGGCAGCCTCGTCATCGCCGACGACCTCGCACACCGAGCCGAGTCCGGTCCCGAGCCAGCGCAGCGCCCGGCCCGGGCCGAGCGGACGGGCGTGGAGGGGTGCCACCGCACGCAGACGCCCGTCGCCGTCGCGCACGGTCGTGACGCGCAACCGGCCCCGCCCGAGGTGCTCCCACCAGGCGAGCGCCACCGCCGGCAGGGTGAACGGCGCTCCCGAACCGGCACGAGCGAGCTCGTCCCAGTCCTCGACGATCCGCTCGACGTCGTCGGGTCGTGACAGCACGTCGACGGTCCAGTCTCTGGAATCCGGCCGGACCAACCGGCCTGCGGGGGGCGGATGCGACACCGAGGGCGCCGAGGACTTCACTGGTCGTCGCCGCCGGCCGATGGGCACCGCACAAGCATCTATCGGCGCGAGGAAGGGCAGTATGAGCGGGCGCATTCCCCGCCGGGACAAGGGCCTGCAGCACCAGGTGCCCGCGCTCCTGCCCGGCTAGCACTGATGAGCGTCAACGTCGAGCCGTCGTTCTCCGAGCATCTGCGCGTGCTCTGGCGCGCCCGGTGGTGGGCCCTCGGAGCTGCGCTGCTGGTGGCGGCCGGGGTGTGGGTCGTGCGCTCCGCAGCGGAGCGCAGCTTCGAAGCGACGGCGCTCGTTCGTCTCGTGGTGCGCAACGGGGACGGGCTCGTCATCGACCAGAGCGGCGCCACCTTGCTGAGCCAGACGTACGCGCAAGTCGCGTCCGGGGCCCGGATCCAAAGCGCCGGCGCATCGACCGCGGGACTCACCGTCGCGTCGGACCATCTCGCTCGTCTGGTCAGGGCCCGAGCCGGGAACACCCCCGGGTTCGTCGAGATCCGAGCCGTCGGGCCGACCGAGGCGCGAGCGCGTGCGCTGGCCGACGGGGTCGCCTCGGCGCTGGCCGAAGCCGTCGCCGCCGAGCAGTTGGCCGAAAGCGCCGTGCGGGTGGAGGCGAGCGTCGAAGGATCCGGTCCCGACTCGACCGTGGCCCTCGGGCCGAGCGCCCTCGGGGAGACTGCGGTGTCGTTCCTCGTGGTGGCGCTGGTCGTGGCCGAGGGGTTCGCCCTCGTGCGGTCGGTCCGCGGCGCGCTCCCGCTCGGCGATCCCGACGTTGCCGTGCGTGCGCTGATCGGGGTCGACTGCATCGCGGTCGACATCGCCGACCGCGATCGCGCGGTGCAACTTCTCGTGCCGCTGGTCCCTGCACTCGGACCGGTCGTGACCGTGGTCCAACGAGGTGAGCCCGGCTCGGCGGCCGGCGCGCTGCTGCTCGCCGACGCCGCTGGCGCCGCAGGTCGGCGAGCCGTGCTCGTCGACACGGACCTGTCGGCGCCACTGTTCGACGACGCCCCCGGCCTCACCGAGGTGGCCGTCGGCCTCGTCGCCCCGGTCGCCGTCGCGCTGCGCTCCCCGGACAGCCCGACCCCGATTCTGAGCGCCGGCCGCCGGGGGGCCGCTCGGCCCGGTGAGCAACTCGGGCCGAACCTGGGGGCGCTGCTGCAGTCCTTCGGCGTCGAGCACGTGATCGTTTCGACGACGAGCGCTTCGACGGCGTCGGAGAGCTCCCTGGTCGTCGGTCGGCTACCCGAGTGCGTCGTGCTCGTTCTCGACCCCGATCGCACCACCCGGCGTCGCGTGCGGGCCACGGCGGACGAACTGGGGGCCCGAGGAGCGAGCCTGCGGGCCGTGGTGCTCGTCGCAGGCGGCGACCGCGTTCGGCTCGGTCTGCCCGAGGACCACTTCGAGCCGGCACTGCCGTGGATGCCCTACGGGCTCGATCCGGCCTCGACCGGGCCCGACGCCGCCTCGGCGCACCCGCACCGGGATCCCCGAACCGGAGACGCACGCTGGTGAACGGCGGCGTCGATCCGCAGCACCGCTCCAGGGGGGTCGTCGTCGTGCACGAGCGATTCACCGAGCGGGGAGGAGCGGAGTCGGTGGTCGAGGTCATCGCGTCGATGACCGGCGCGGACCGCATCCTCGCGCCGCTCTTCGATCCGCGGGTCGTGGACCCGGACCTGGCGCATCTCGTACGTACCGGCCTGTTGCAGCGCCTGTACCGCGGTGGCACCCGCTACGAGCACTTGCTGCCGATGCTGCCGTCGGTCTTCGCCGGGATGGAGGTCGGCGACGCCGAGCTGGTCGTGGTGAGCCATCATGCCTTCGCCAACCGGGTCCGGGTGCGCGACGGGATCCCGGTGGTGAGCTACACCCACACGCCGGCTCGATGGATGTGGGACGAGCGGATGCTCGCCCTCGAGGACGGCGGTGGTGTTCGCAGCCGGGCGTTGGGGGCGTGGGCGGCCCGACAGCGTGCCTCCGACTGGGCCGCAGCACGGCGACCCGACGTGATCGTCGTGAACTCGACCACGGTCGCCGAGCGGGTCGAGCACTGGTGGCACCGATCGAGCATCGTCGTGCCGCCGCCGGTCGACACGGTGTTCTTCTCCCCCGACCCCTCGACGCGACGCGAGCGGTTCTTCCTCTGGGCGGGCCGGTTGGTTCCGTACAAGCGGCCCGAGGTGGCCGTGCTCGCAGCTCGAGCCGCCGGGGTGCCGCTCGTGGTCGCCGGCGACGGTCGGGCCCGGCCATCGCTCGAGCCGATCGCCGGTCCCGACACCACGTTCCTCGGGCGTGTCAGTCGCCCGGAGCTGCGTCACTTGTTCCGGACCTGTTGCGCCGTCGTGTTCCCAGGGGAGGAGGATTTCGGGATCGTGCCGGTGGAGGCGCTCGCCTGCGGCACCCCGGTGCTCGCCCTCGATGCCGGCGGGGTGCGCGACACCGTCCTGCCTGGCGCCCACGGCGTGCTCGTCGACGCCGCGGACCGCTCGACCGAGGCCCTCGTCGAACGGTTCGCCGCTGCGATGCGCTCGATGCCGGATCTCGACCCGGCCAGCCTGCGGGCCCGGGCCGAGCACTTCTCGACCGAGGCGTTCCGCGAGCGGTTCCGGGCGGTGCTCGCCGGGGTGCGGTCGACCGGAGGCGCCGAGCGCTGATCCGGCGATGCTGATCAGTGGCGTCGGGGCAGGCCGAGGAGCCGCTCGGCGATCACGTTGCGCTGGATCTCGTTCGTGCCGCGGCTGATGCACCGGCTGCGGCTCTCGAAGAAGATCCGCTGCCATCGGTCGACCTCGTAGGCCGGTCCCTCGGTGACCAGCAGGGCGTCCGCACCGCGCACGGCCAGTGCGAGGTCGCCGAAGCGGCGGTGATGCTCGGAGGCGAGCACCTTGTGCAGGGACCCGGCGGGCCCGGGCCCCTCGCCCGAGGCCAGGGCGGCGAACTGGCGAAGACCGTTGAACCGCAACAGCTCGATGTCGATCCAGGCATCGACGAAACGGCGGCGCAGCACCGGGTCGGCGAGCGCTTCGTTCGCTTCGGCTTCGGCGACGAGCGCGTCCCACTCGCGCCGGTACCCGAGATGGGCGATGGTCGCCTCACCGCCCCGTTCGGTCGCGAGCGTCGAGTTCGCCACCGACCAGCCGTTGCCGAGGCCCCCGACGACGTGGTCGAGCCGGGCTTCGGCGCCGTCGAGGAACACCTCGTTGAAGCCGGCGCCGCCGTGCGCCTGGCGCAGCGGCCGCACGTCGACGCCGGGCTGATGGATCGGGACGCACACCAACGACAGCCCGACGTGGCGCTCGGCGTCGGGGTCGGTGCGGCACAGCAACAGGATCCAGTCGGCCCACTGCGCCTCGGAGGTCCACACCTTCTGCCCGGTGATCACGAGCCGGTCCCCGTCGAGGGTGGCGCGGGTACGCAGCGAGGCGAGGTCCGAACCGGCCTCGGGTTCAGAGAACCCTTGGCACCAGTGCTCCTCGCCGGCGAG
>JBILVB010000251.1:0-3762 GCA_044370695.1 Acidimicrobiales bacterium
CCCGAGACCGGGTTGGTGCTGCGCGCCGAGGTGACGGCGGTGGGGGCCACGCGCCCGACCGCAGCGAGCGCCTTTCGTGACCTCGTCATCGGCCGGGTCGACGCCGGGCCGCTCGCCTGGCGCCCCGCCGCAGGGGTGCGGGTGCGGACCAGCGCACGATTCGATCCGATCGCGGCGGCCCTGCTGCTCCCGGTGCCGTTGCCCGACATGCTCGACGAGGCCGAGCGGGCAGGACCGGCCACGGGGGCGGCCGGGCTGTACGGCGCCGGGTTCGACGCAGTGGTGGCGATCGGGGTCGACCGCCGATTCGTGCCTCGCGGATTCGACGCCGCGTTGCCGGCCTCGGATCGCCCGTGGGGTGGGCGCGCCCGGGTTCTCGACCTCGGCATGGTGACCCTGATGGCGATCGACGTCGGGCCGCGGACCTACGTGCTGGCCGGCGCCGTGCCCGTCGAGGAACTCGACCGGCGGGCGGCGACGATCGTGGGCTGGGCGCGATGAGCGTCGTCGTGCGCACGGAAGGACTGACCAAGCGGTACGGGTCCTCGACCGTGGTCGACGCGGTCGACCTCGAGGTTTCCGAGGGGGACCTGTTCGGCTTCCTGGGGCCGAACGGGGCGGGGAAGACCACCACCATCCGGATGCTGCTCGGCCTGGTCCGGCCCTCGGCGGGTCGCGCCGAGGTGCTCGGCCGTCCGGTGGGCCCCAGCCTGGCCGCCGCACTCGCCGACGTGGGCGCGCTCGTGGAGGGACCGGGCTTCTATCCCTATCTGTCGGGCCGGCGGAATCTCGGCCTGTTCGACGCGGCCGGGCCGGGCGGACGGCCGCGCGATCGGCGGGCGCGGATCGAGGAGGCGCTCGCCCTGGTGGGGATGGCCGACGTCGATCGCCGCCCCGTCAAGCACTACTCGCTCGGCATGCGTCAACGGCTCGGGCTCGCTGCGGCGCTCTTGCGCCGCCCTCGGCTGCTGGTGCTCGACGAGCCGACGAACGGTCTCGATCCCAACGGGATCCGGGAGCTGCGCGAGCTGTTCGTCACCCTCACCCGCTCCGGTACGACCGTCGTGCTGTCGAGCCATCAACTCGCCGAGGTCGAGCTGATCTGCACCCGGGCGGCCGTGATGGTCGGCGGTCGGGTCGTCGCCCAGGATTCGGTCGAGCGGCTGCTCGCGCCCACCGGCGTGGTGGTGCTCACCAGCCCGGACCTCGACGCCCTGGAGTCGTGCCTGGTGCGGTTGCGTCGACCTCGCCTCCTCGACCGGAGCGCCGATCGGGCTCGGATCGCCCTGGGCGGGCTGCCGTCGGAGACGCTCGTTGCGGCGCTGGTCGCCGACGGTCTCGCCGTGCGCGAACTCGTCGTCGAGCGGCGCACGCTCGAGGACGTCTTCGTCGGCCTCACCGGTGGGGAGACGGCATGATCCGCGTCGAACTGCGCAAACTGCTCACCCGGCCCCGTACGTGGATCACGGTCGCGCTGCTGGCCGGGCTGCCGGCGTTGGTCGGGGTCTTCGTGCGCACGACCGGGGTCGGTCCTCGACCCGGGCGCGGCCCGGCGTTGCTGTCGGAGGTGCTCAGCAACGGCTCGATGTTCCCGGCCGCTGCACTCGCCATCGTGCTGCCGTTGTTCCTCCCGATCGCGGTCTCGGTCGTCGCCGGCGACACCGTGGCGGGGGAGGCCGCCTTCGGCACCCTGCGCTATCTGCTCATCCGCCCCGTGCCGCGGGCGCGGCTCCTCGTCGCGAAGCTGATCGCCACGCTCAGCTTCGTGGTGCTCGCCGTGCTCGCCGTGGCACTCGTCGGCCTGCTGACGGGGTGGCTGCTGTTCGGGCTGCGCCCGCTCACCACGGTCTCCGGGGTGGCGGTCGGGAGCGAGCAACTGGTCCTGCGGGTGGGGTTCACCGTGGTGTACGTCGCCGTGTCGATGTTCGGGGTCGCTGCGATCGGGCTCTTCGCGTCGACCCGCACCGACGCACCGCTCGCGGCGACCCTCGCCACGCTGGCGGCGTTCGTCGCATCGCAGGTGCTCGACCTGATCGACGCCGCCGGTGCGCTACACCCCTACCTGCCCACGCACTATTGGCTCGACTTCGTGGACCTGTTCCGCGAGCCGCCGTATTGGAGCGACGTGTTTCGGGGCCTCGGCATCCAGGCGGCGTACATCACGGTCTTCCTCGGCTTCGCGTGGGCGGGTTTCTCCACTCGCGACGTCACGGCGTGACGCGGCGGTGGAGCAGGCACTGCATGAGTGCGACGTCGAGCCAACGGTTGAACTTCCGACCCACCTCCCGCTCGATCCCGACCAGTTCGAACCCGCAGGCGCGGTGGAGCGCTCGGGACGCCTCGCGACTCGCCTCGATCCGGGCCATGACGGCGTGGAAGCCCTGCTCGGCAGCTCGATCGAGCACGGCGGTCAGCAGCATCCGTCCGATCCCGATCCCTTGGTGGTCGTGATGCACGTACACCGAGTCCTCGACGGTCGTGCGGTACGCCGGGCGCTCTTTGTAGGGCGACAGCGAGGCGAATCCGGCCACCTGGGGTCCACGCGGTCCGGGAACCTCGGCGACCACCACGACGAAGGCTCCGCTGCGAGCCGCGAGCCAGGCCTGTTGCTCGGTCAGCGACCGAGGCACCAGGTCGAAGGTGGCGGTCGAGCCCTCGACCTCGCGGTTGTAGATGTGGCGGATCTCCTCGGCGTCGGCTGCCGAGGCGAGCCGCACGGTCACGCTGGGACGCTCGGTCACGGGGCGCAGGCTAGGGCGAGCGGATCGGCCGACTGCTTGGGAAACCGGGACCAGGGTCCGCTAGCATCGCACCCCGGTCCCGCGGGCTCGCCCGCGCCCGCCCTCTTAGCTCAGTCGGCAGAGCACAGCCATGGTAAGGCTGGTGTCGTGGGTTCGATTCCCACAGAGGGCTCGAGCAGCCGGTTCCGGCCGGTCTCGCCCTGGCGGCGTAGCTCAGATGGTTAGAGCACTCGGCTCATAATCGAGTGGTCGTCGGTTCGAATCCGACCGCCGCTACCAGTCCACCCGCAACCCACGATCCCACCCTGCGACCGCAGGACCGACCACCCCGGAACGACCAGCCCAGAAGAGGTCATGCCATGAGCAAGGCGAAGTTCGAGCGTACGAAGCCCCATGTGAACATCGGGACGATGGGGCATATCGATCATGGGAAGACGACGTTGACGGCGGCGATTTCGAAGACGTTGGCGGAGAAGGGTTTGGCGAAGTTCACGCCGTTCGATCAGATCGACAAGGCGCCGGAGGAGAAGGCGCGTGGGATCACGATTTCGATCGCGCACATCGAGTACGAGACGGCGAATCGTCATTACGCGCACGTGGACATGCCGGGTCATGCGGATTACATCAAGAACATGATCACGGGTGCGGCGCAGGTCGACGGGGCGATCTTGGTGGTGGCGGCGACGGATGGGCCGATGCCGCAGACTCGTGAGCATGTGTTGTTGGCGCGTCAGGTGGGTGTTCCGTACATCGTGGTGGCGTTGAACAAGTCTGATGCGGTGGATGATGAGGAGTTGTTGGAGTTGGTGGAGCTCGAGGTTCGGGAGTTGCTGAACGAGTACGAGTTCCCGGGGGATGATGCGCCGGTGGTGCGGGTGTCGGCGTTGAAGGCGTTGGAGGGTGATGGGAAGTGGCAGGACCAGATCATGGCGTTGATGGATGCGTGTGATTCGTTCATTCCGGAGCCGCAGCGTGATTTGGACAAGCCGTTCTTGATGCCGATCGAGGATGTGTTCACGAT
>JBILVB010000252.1:0-3738 GCA_044370695.1 Acidimicrobiales bacterium
ACAGATCGATGACGGTGGCCGATTCCCGCTGCAGCCGAGCGATGGTGGCGAGCTGCGTGTAGCGGCTTCCCTCGCCGTCCACGATGAGCGCGTACTCGATGAGGCCGGCGTCGATCGCAGTGGCAGCGAGGTGCATCGCGTTGACGAATCCCAGGCAGGCGTTCGCGAGGTCGAAGTTCGTGCAGGACGGCGCCAGGCCGAGCTGGTGGTGCACGGCGCAGGCCACCGACGGCTCGAGGTGGTGCTTGCACACCGAGGTCGAGATGAGCATGCCGATGCGGGACGGGTCGACCCCCGAGGCGTCGATGGCGGCGCGTCCCGCCATGGCTGCGGCCTGGTCGAACGTGACGCCGTCGGGCCACCAGCGCCGCTCGTGGATGCCCGCGAGGCTGGCGAGGAGACCACCCCGCACCCCGAGGCGCTCGTAGGTGGCCTCGAGCTGCTCGTCGATCCAGCTGGAGGTGACGACCTCCGGGGCCTCCACCGCCTGGACGGCGAGGATCCCCGTGCGCGTGTGCCGGTACACCGAGTTCGTCGTCAACCGCCGCTCCATTCCTGCGTTTCGACCCTACCGCCGGTCGGGTGACGACCGGGAGGCGGAGGCCAAGCCCGCTCGGGGGTTGCAGCGGCACGAGCCGGTGGGAATGGCCGATCCGGATCGCCGAACGACTTGAGGATTGGAGCGGACGACGGGATTCGAACCCGCGACCCTCACCTTGGCAAGGTGATGCTCTACCAGCTGAGCCACGTCCGCGTGCGGGTTACGACACTACCAAGCTCTGCCCCGTCTGCCCAACCGATCGGGACCGCCGTTCCAGCACGACCCCGGCGAGCGCCACGAGGACCACGACCCCTGCGGTCAGCTGTATCGCACCCAGCGGCTGGTCGTAGACCACCCACGCCCCGGCGGCCGAGATCACCGGGGTGCCGAGCCCGAGGAGCGACAGCACCGAGACCTCGACGTGGGCCTGGGCGTAGGTCGTGAGACCGTGCCCGGTCACACCGGGCACGAACACGACGAACAGCACTCCGGCCCACGCCCAGCCCTGGAGCACCGGCAGGCCTCGCTCCACTACCAACACGTACGGCGTCAAGGCGACGGTTCCGACGACCATCACGCTCGCCAACAACGGCAGCGTGTCGATGCCGCGGGTGCGCAATCGCTTCATCTCGAGGAAGTAGCCGGTCCACAGGGTCAGGTTGCACACCGCCCACAGGTCGCCCCGCAACGACGCTCCACCCGTGTTGCCCGAGCCGAGGACGAACACCACGACCCCGGCGACGCCGAGCACGCCCCACGCGACGGCCCGGCGGGTGATCCGCTCGCCGAACAGGCGGCCCGCCACCAACAGGATCACGATCGGCTGCAACGAGGGGATGAGTTGCGCGTTCGCGATCGAGGTGTCCCGCAGCGACTGCCATCCGGCCAGCAGCGACGTGGCGAACAGCACCCCGGCGCCGCTCGCCGCCGCGAGATCGGCCCGGGTGGGTCGACGGGCGAACCGAGCGGCGATCGCCGTGGTCACCACCGCACCGATCGCCATCCGCCACCACGCGACCAGCGCCGTCGGGGCGGCGATCGCGTGGATCGCGAGCGGTCCGATCCCCCAGCACACGATGGCCAGGCACGCACCGGCCAACGCCCGGTGGGATCGCTCAGCCACCCGTTCTCGCCGACGGCGGCCGCAGGTCCACCCGCAGAACCAAGACCCCGTCCTCGATCGTGCCCACGGCGTCGCCGAGGATGGCGAAGTCCTGGAAGTCCAGTTGGGCTTGCCGAAGGAAGTGCTGGCGTTCGGCGCCGGCCACCGGCGGCAGCGGCCGGGATTTCACGGCGGCGGCGCGGTCCCGGAAACGCTGGAGCATTGCGTCGACGTCGAGGGTGTCGGCCATGGGGGCGAGGGTAACCGGTGCGCGTCGTCGTCCTCGGTGCCGGTCACCGCCGTCGGCGCAGCCCACGGTTCCGGTGGGGCCAGGGTGACGGTGTCGTCCGGGGGTGATCCCGGGGTCACCGGGCGATCGAGCCGTTCGTCGGGCACGAGGGTCTCGTCGATCCCCACCCGGCGCTTGGCCACCCGATCGAGACGAGCCGACCGGCGGGCGGCCGATGCCCGCCGGAAAGAGGTGCGGCTCATCAATGACAGCCCCTCGAGCGGCCGTTCGACCGGCCGGGTCGCTCGTGCGTACCACCATCCGACGGCGATCAGCCCGAGCGACAGCAGGAACAGCACGAGCACGATCTGGTTGACCGATCGGGTGGAATCGGCGTCGGCAACCTGTCCGGCAGCCTCGGCCACGCTGGTGGTGGTCTGGCGGCCGAACTCCAGCGCCAGGCCAATCACGGTCGTGCAGTCTCGCGCACCTCACCGCTGGTGGACGGGACACGACCTCGTGGTCCGACCTCCGATCGTGCGTCGCACCAGGGCAGCGCCGTCACGTGGGCACCGACCGTCGTCGTGGCGTTGTGCTTGCAGCACACCGGTGTGCGAGCCGCCCCGGGCGTGGAGCTGCGGGAGCGTCGTTCGGATCGCGCGGTGTAGGCGCCGAACCTCGGCCTCGGTGAGCCCGCCGGCCGGGCGCGCGGGGGCGCCCCGGGCGCGCCACAGGATCTCGTCGGTGAGCAGGTTGCCGAGCCCTGCGACGCGGGATTGGTCGAGCAGCGCCGCCTTCAGCGGCGACGTGGTGCCGGCGAGCGCCCGGCGCACGGCCGTCAGCCCGATCCCCCAGGCGTCGGGCCCGAGCCGGTGCAGGTCCGGATCGAGCTCCACCCCGCCGAGGCGCCGAGGATCGTTCAACCGCATCGGACCGCCCGCAGCGAACTCGATCGACAGCCGGTCCCACTCGGGCCGCTCGATCGGCGGCCCGTAGGCGAGGGCCTCGATCGGGGCCCGGCCGTCGACGACCAACCGGCCGGTCATCCCGAAACGGAATCCGAGCACCGCCCCGGAGTCGAGCACCACGAGCAGCACCTTGCCGTGACGTCGGACCGCAGTCACCTCGGCGCCGACCGTCACCGCCCGGAGAGCGTCGGCGTCGAGCCCGCCCTTGAGGAACCAGCGGTCGGGGGCGGTCACCGCCGTGATGCGCCGCCCGACCGTCACCGCTGCGGCCTCCCGGTAGCGCTCCACCTCGAGCAGTTCCGGCATGCCCCCATCGTGGCCCCGGTGGCAGGCTCTGTCGGTGTCGACGTTCGTGACGATGACCGTGCTCGTGCTCGTCGTCGCCGTGCTGTTCTGGTTGCTGAAGCGGGACAACCACGCCTGCACCCCGGACGGCAGCCGGTTCACCTGCGACGTCCAGGAGGTCGCCACGGCCTCCGACCCGCTCGGTGACCGGCGGTGGTTCCCGGCGCGCGCCGTGGTCGAAGGTCGGAAGGTCATCGTCGTGCGTATCGGGATCGGCGAGGCCTCGGACTCGCGCTGGTACACGATGAGCCGCAGCGTCGTGCAGAAGGTCACGGGGACCCGAGGTGGCACCGGACCGCTGCGGCCGTTCAGCTACGAGGTTCGTGCCGAGGCCGCGCACCCACCGAGGGGGCAGGCCGTGTTCCTGCTCGACGAACACCTCGCCGTGCGGATCCCGGCCCGCTCCCCCGCCGTCGCCGTCCTACGGGGTCTGCTCGCTCAGCCGAGGGCCTGAGCCCGGTCGGCTCCCGACCCGAGCGCTGCGAGTACCGTCGAGGCATGCGGTCGGTCTCGGCACGGGCGAGCGCTCACACGGACCGGCGTGCCCGCACCG
>JBILVB010000106.1:0-13392 GCA_044370695.1 Acidimicrobiales bacterium
CCGAAGTCCGCACCCTGGCCCAGGCCAACGGGGTGATCACCCCGTTCATCCACGGTGCCTGCCTGGATCCGTCGGTGATCGGCGGCCCGTTCTTCGTGAGCGACTTCGTCACCGGGGAATCGGTCCCCCGCCGCGTGCTCCGCCTCGTGGAGCAGGCGGGCAACGGGGCGCGCATCGCCGCCCAGATCGCCGACGCGCTCGCCCGCCTGCACGCCGTCGACCCGGCGCTCGCCCCGGCCGGACTGCCCCGCCCCGCCGACGGCGTCGGACCGATCGCTGCGGCCTTGGGCGGCGTGCGCGACTCGATCGGTCTGCTGCTGCAACCGGAACCGGCGCTGCTCTACGGGCTGCGGTGGCTGGAGGCGAACCGGCCCGACGAGCCGGCGCGCCGCACGATCGTGCACTCCGACGTGCGGACCGGGAACGTGATCGTCGGGCCGGACGGGCTGCGCGCCATCCTCGACTGGGAGACGGCCAAGGTCGGCGACCCCATGGAGGACCTGGCGTGGCCCTGCCTGCGCATGTGGCGGTTCCGCAACGACCACCTGCTCGTGGGCGGCATCAGCGGGATCGAGCCCTATCGGGACGCCTACCTCGCCGCCGGAGGCGCGTGGGACCAGGACCGCTTCGAGTGGTGGCGGGTGCTGGGGACCTTGCGCTGGGGGCTCGGGCTGGCCAACCAGGCCGCACAGCACCTCGACGGGCGGTTCCGCACGATCGTGATGGCGGCGAGCGGGCGCCGGGTGTCCGAGCTCGCGTGGGACCTGCTCTGCCTGATCACTCCGCCCGGCGGCCGGATCGACTGACGCCGGCAGTGGCCGCCGGCAGGTCGAGCGGCTGGGGCGTGCCGAACAGATAGCCCTGCAACAGGTCGACGCCGAGGGCCTCGAGCACCTCGGCCTGACCCTCGCGCTCGACACCCTCGGCCGTCACCCGCAGGCCGAGCGCGTGGGCCAGGCGGGTCGTCGCGTCGACGACGAGGCGGTCCTCCTCCTTCGCGTCGACCCCGGCGACGAACGACCGGTCGATCTTGAGGACCTGCACCGGGAGCGTGCGCAGGTGGGTGAGCGACGAGAACCCGGTGCCGAAGTCGTCGAGACCGAGTCCGGTGCCTTGCGCGACGAGGCGCTCGAGCACCGAGTCGACCGCCTGGGTGGCGTGGATCACGGCGGTCTCGGTGATCTCGAGCTGGATTCGGCCGTGTTCGAGGCCGTGCCGCCGCAGCGCACCGGCGACGAGGTGGTCGAGGTCGCCACGCTGGAGCAGCGGCGCCGACACGTTGACCGACAGCCAACCGACCCGCTGGCCGCCCAGGCTCGCGCCCTCGTGCAGCGCGCGTGCGGCTCGGTCGATCATCCACTCGTCGATGCGGCCGACCAGGCCGGTGTCGAATGCGACGGGCAGGAACTCCCCCGGGGTCCACAGCCGGCCGTCGGGACCGACGACCCGCACGAGCGCCTCGCCCCCGACGAGCCGCCGGTCGGCGGCGCGCACGATCGGCTGCACGAGGAGCCGCAGGCCGTCATGGTCGATCGCCCAGCGCAAGCGCTGTTCGATCTCCATCCGGGCCAACGCGTCGCGCCGCAGGTCCTCGTCGAACAGCTCGACCCGCGCCCGCCCGAGGGACTTCGCCTGATACATCGCCGTGTCGGCGTCGCGCAGCAGCCCCGACATGGTCGCGTCGGGCGATCCGAGGGCCACCCCGATCGAGACGGTCACCTCGACGTCGTTGCGACCGAGCCGCACCGGCGCAGCCACGGCCCGACGGATCCGCTGCGCGACGGACTCGGCGGCCTCGCCGTCGCTCACACCGCCGAGCACCACGACGAACTCGTCGCCGCCGAGCCGAGCGACGGTGTCACCGGGTCGGGCGACCGTGACGAGGCGCCGGGACGTCTCCCGCAGCAGTTCGTCGCCCAGGTCGTGGCCGAGCGCGTCGTTGATCACCTTGAACCGGTCGAGGTCCAGCAGCAGGAGCGCGAATCCCTCACCGGCGCCGGCGCGAGCGATCGCCTCGCCGATCCGTTCGGCGAGCAGGGCCCGGTTCGCGAGGCCGGTCAGGGCGTCGTGGTGCGCGGCACGGTGGAGCGCCTGCTCGGCGGTCCGCTGCGCCGTGATGTCGACGGCCGCCAGCACCGCACCACGCATCTCCCCACAGGGCCCGAGCAGCGCCGTCGCGCTGGCCCGGAAGACCCGGCGGAGGCCATCGGGACCGTCGACCGAGTATTCGACGTCCGGCGCCGGCTCGCCCCGCAGCGCACATCCCATCGGCTGGAACTGCGCGGAGAGCGGTCGGCCGGTCGTCGGGTCGGTCAGGCCGGCCCGAGCCACCCACGCGTCGACGTCCTCCATCATCGCCGGGGCGGGGTGGGTGGCGGCGAAGGCGTCGTTGGCGAGCGTGATCTTCCCGCTCGGTGTCGCCGCGAGTACCGCGACACGCAGGTCGCCCAAGATCGTGCGCAGGAAGCCGACCTCCCGGCTCACCCCCTCGGGGACCGCGACATGGGTCTCGAGGAGCGGCCGGAGGCTGACGGCGAACCCGCGCTCGCCTGCGATGGTCGCAGGCAGACCGGTCAGTTCGACCGAACTGGTCGCACCGTCGGCAGCGCGCACCCGGAACTCGAACCGCCCGACCACTTGACCGGCCGAGGACTTCGCCATGGCGTCGATCACGCACTCGAGATCGTCGGGGTGGATGATCTCGAGCACCGAACCGCCCACCGCCGCCGGACGATCCACGCCGATCAGGTCGAGCATCGCCTGGTTGGCCCATCGGATCGTCCCGTCGAGAGCGACGAACAGCACGCCATCGCGCAGGTGGTCGACGAGTTCGAGCACCGCCGCAGCATCGAGGTAACCGTTGAGCGCCATCGCTCGAATCGTTCGACCACCGCCCCATGCCCCGTAAGTCGCCTGGACGAAGCCTTTCGGATCTTGATCCTCCGAGGAGGTTGCCGGCTCGGCCGGTCGGGACCGGCCGAGCCCGGGTCAGGGGGCCAGCAGACCGAGCCCGGCCTGGGCTTTGGCCACGGTGTCGTCGATCTCGTCGATCTGGGTGACGGTGACCCCGAGGTCGCCGAGCAAGCCGTCGCGCAGCCCGTAGATCCAGCCGTGCACCGAGAGCACCTGCCCGCGGCGCCAGGCGTCCTGGACGATCGTGGTCCGGCACAGGTTCTCGACCTGCGCGATCACGTTGAGCTGAGCCAGACGGTCGACCTGTTGCTCGAACGGCAAGCCGTCGAGCAGCGGCCGGTGCGCGCGGGCGACGTCCTGGACGTGACGCAACCAGTTGTCGACCAGCCCGATGCGCGAGCCGGCCAGGGCGGCCCGGACCCCGCCGCACCCGTAGTGACCGGTCACGATCACGTGGCGTACCCGCAGGGCGTCCACTGCGTATTCGAGCACCGACAGTGCGTTCAGGTCCGAGTGCACGACCACGTTCGCGATGTTGCGGTGCACGAACACCTCGCCGGGGGGCAGACCGACGATCTCGTTGGCCGGGACCCGACTGTCGGAACATCCCACCCACAGGTACGCAGGGGTCTGCTGCCGGGCGAGCCGGTCGAAGAACCCGGGCTCCTCGGCGACGCGCGCGCCAGCCCAGGCTCGGTTGTTCGCCAGGAGGTCGGACGGTTCGGGCATCGCTCAGGTCGTGTAGTCGGCGTTGATCCGGACGTACCCGTCGGTGAGGTCGCAACCCCAGACCGTCCACGCCCCGGCACCGAGCCCGAGATCGACGACGATCCGGACCTCGTCGCCGCGCATGTAGCCGGCGAGCCGCGCCAGGCCGACCTCGTCGACCCGGGCCGGGTACACCTCCTGCTCACCGAACGCGATCACCACCCGTTCCTGGTCGACGTCGCCGCAGTCCGGCGTCTTGCCGATCGCCATCGCCACCCGCCCCCAGTTCGGGTCGGCCCCGTGCACGGCGGTCTTCACGAGCGGCGAGTTCACGATCGACTTGGCCACCCGCTTGGCCTGCGCATCGTCCCGGGCACCGGCGACGTGGACCTCGAGCAGGGTCTCGGCCCCCTCCCCGTCCCGGGCGATCGCCTTCGTCAACGCCAGGCACACCTCGTACAGCGCCGCTTCGAGCGCATCGCCGTCGACCGGACCGGCGGCGCCGCTGGCGAGCACCGCAGCGGTGTCCGACGTCGAGGTGTCGCTGTCGACGCTGACCGAGTTGAACGTTCGCGCCACGACCCGACGGAACCGCGCATCGAGCTCGACCGCAGGCACGTCGGCGTCGGTGAGCACGAAGGCCAGCATCGTCGCCATGTCCGGTTCGATCATCCCGACACCCTTGGCGATCCCGACCACTCGGGCCGCGCCGGCGGTGGCGACGGCCAGCTTCGGGACGGTGTCGGTGGTCATGATCCCCCTCGCTGCGGCCCATGCATCGGTGCCCGCCGGCGGCTGCAGCGTGTCGAGGTGCGCCCGGATCCGCTCGATCGGGTACGTCCGGCCGATCACCCCGGTGGAGGCGATCAGGAGCTCCTCGGGGGCGCAGCCGAGGACGGTGGCCACCCGGGCGACGACCTCACGGGCATCGGCAAGACCCTGAGCGCCGGTGGCGACGTTCGCGTTCTTCGAGATCGCCACGATCCCCCGCAGGTGCCCGCCGGCGGCGTGCTCGCGGCTGACCACCACGCTCGGGCCGGCGAACCGACTCTGGGTGAACACCGCCGCCGAGCTGCACGGGCGGTCTGCGGCGAGCACGACGAAATCGTCGGTCTCGTCCTTGATCCCGATGTTCGCGACGTGCACGGCGAACCCGGCGGGGACCGCCACCGCCGGACCGGGGGTCGATTCGGGCACGGTCACGCTCCTGCTCGCTGTTGGGCCCGGTCGAACAGCTCCTGCAATTGGACGTGCAGCCGGTCGGAGAGGTCCTTCACGGCGCGCCGGGAGGTCACCTTCGATCCCTCGGCCGAGGCCTCGACCCGCAGCGGCGCCCCGATGATCACGTGCACCTTGGAGGGGCGGATGAACCGGGCCCCCTTGCCCATCGCCCGCTCCGAACCGCCGATGCCGACCGGCACGATCGGCACGCCGGCCCGGGCCGCGAGGTATGCGGCCCCGTCCTTGAGCGGCAACACGACGGGGCCGGACTTGCGCTCACCCTCGGGGAACAGCACGAGCGGCTCACCGGCCTCGAGGATCTCCAGGCACCGGTGCAGCGCCTCGCGGTCCGCGGTGTCGCGGCTGACGGGGAAGCCGCCGAGCGCACTGAGCAACCACGCCGACGCGGCGCTCTTCCACAGCGAGTCCTTGCCCATGTAGCGCAGGCGTCGGAACGTGGCGACCGCGGCGTACGGGGTGTCCATGTTCGAGCGGTGGACGGGCGCCAGGACGAACGCCCCGTCGGTCGGCACGTGCTCGCGGCCTTCGACGCTCAAGCGGTTCCACACCCGCGAGAACCCGACGACGACGAAGCGGCCCACCTGGTAGAAGGCACGCGCGCCCGGCCCCTGGCCGGCCAGGCGGGTACGCACCTTGGTCATGCCCGGCCCTCCCATCGAGCGCACACGTCGTCGACCACGGCGTCCACCGTACGCCCCGTGGTGTCCACGATCACAGCATCGGCCGCAGCCCGCATCGGATCGTCGGCGCGGCCCGCGTCGCGCCGGTCGCGCTCGGCGATCGCAACGGCCACCGCCGCCGCGTCCTGCCCGGTCTCGGCGGCGCGGCGACGAGCCCGTTCCTGCACCGATGCGGTCACGAACAGCTTCAGCCGGGCGTGCGGATAGACGACGGTGCCGAGGTCTCGCCCTTCGGCGACGCCGCCGCCGTGCTCGATCGCCCAGCGCCGTTGCCGCCGCTGCAGTTCTCGGCGCACCCCCGGCACGACCGCCACCCGGCTCGCGCCCTGGCTTGCCTCGGCCGAGCGGATCGCGGCCGAGACGTCGTCGCCGTCGAGCAGCACGCGGCCGCCGGCGTCGACGAGCGACATCGAACGGGCCACGGCGACGACCGCGTCGGCGTCGCCGAGGTCCACCCCCCGGCGCAGCGCCGCGAGGGCGACGGTCCGGTACTGCGCGCCGGTGTCGAGGTAGGCGAGCCCGAGCCGGGCCGCGACGGCCTTGGCCAGCGTCGACTTGCCCGCTCCGGCCGGGCCGTCGATGGCGAGCACCCCGCGCCAGGCCGGCCCGGCCCGCAACGTGTCGAGCATCGCCCAGTACCCGGGGAACGTCTTGGCCACGCACCCCGGGTCCTCGATCTCGCACCCCGGCACCCGCAGTCCGATCAGGGCCGTCGCCATCGCCATGCGGTGGTCGCCGTAGGTGGCGAAGCGGGCCGGGCGAACGACGCCGGGACGCACGACCAGGCCGTCGGGCTCCTCGGCCGCGTCGAGCCCGGCGCGGCCGAGTTCGGTGACCACGGCCGCGATCCGATCGGACTCCTTGCGGCGGATGAACCCCACGCCCGAGGCCCGGCTCGGGCCGTCGGCGAACGCTGCGACCGCAGCGAAGGTGGGCACCGTGTCGGACACGTCGCGCAGGTCCGCGTCGACCCCGTGCACGTGCCCGGTCCCGACGACCGTGATCGCCTCGTCCTCGACCTCGACGCACGCGCCCATGCGCTCGAGCACGTCGACGAACGCGACGTCGCCCTGCACGCTGGCCCGCCCGAGCCCCTCGACCCGCACCGCCGACCCGGTCAGGGCCGCCAGCGCGAACGGGTACGACGCCGCCGACGCGTCGGGTTCCACGACGTAGTCGACGGCTCGGTACCCGCCGGGGGCCACCGTGAATCGGGCGCCATCGCAGTCCTCGTCGACGACCGCGCCGAAGGCTCGCATCACGGCGATCGTCATCTCGACGTACGGCCGCGACACGAGCGGAGTGGTCAGCTCCACGACGAGACCCGACGCGAGGCAGGGACCCGCGAGCAGCAAGCCGGACAGGAACTGCGAGGACACGTCCCCGGCCACTGCGACGTGTCCGCCGGCCGTGCCGCCGGCATCCGAGGGAGCGATCGTCACGGCCACCGGCAGCGCGTCGGGGGCGCCGGCCGGTTCCAGCGTCGCGCCGAGGGACCGCAGGGCGCGGAAGGTCTCGCCCATGGGCCGGGCCCGCATCTGCGCGCTCGCGTCCACCCGGTACCGACCCGAACCGGCGAGCAGGAGGGGAAGCACGAACCGGGCCGTCGTCCCCGACGAGCGCACGTCGAGCACCACGTCGCGCGCCGGCGGGACGCTCGACGCCCAACCCGTGACGGCGATCCGCTCCCCCGGCCGGTCCCATGCGAGGTCCGACCCCAGGGCGCGCACCACCCCGACCATCGCCTCGGTGTCGTCGGCGTCGAGCACGCCGCGCACCGTGCTCACGCCGACGGCGAGCGCGGCGCACACCAGCGCCCGATTGGTGATGCTCTTCGACCCGGGGAGCGCGACCACCGCTGACACCGGCCCGGGGAGCGGCTCGACGGCGAGCGTGTCCACCGTCAGTCCAGCCGCCGCACGCCCGGACGGAACCCGCGAGCGATCAGGCCCCCACGGAACAGGTCGGTGGCGGGTGCCTCCACGACCAGGTAGAGCACGCCACGCTCCCCCTCGGCGCTGTGGGTCACCTCGAAGTCGGCGATGTTCACGCCGAGCTCGGACGCGAGCGTGAACACCTCGGCCGCCGCACCCGGGCGGTCCGGGATCGGGATGCGCACCTCGGCCAGGTCCTCGGTGCGGGCGAGCCGGCTCGGCAGGTTGGCCCGGGCGTGCCGGGCCCGCAGCAGCCTCGCCTCCAGCCCGCCGCGGTCGCCCTCGGCGACGATCCGGCGCACCGCACCCAGACCGGCGATCAACCCGTCGAGGCCGTCGAGGATCGCCGCCCGGTTGTCGGCGCAGATGTCGAGCCAGATGCGGGGATGACCCGATGCGATGCGGGTCATGTCGCGAAAGCCGCCCGCCGCGAGGCGCAGCAGCGACGCGTGCTCGACGGCGCGCTCCTCGGCGAGCAGCATCAGCGTCGCAGCGGTCAGGTGCGGCACGTGGCTCACGACGGCGACGAGCGCGTCGTGACGGTCCGGCGGCAGCGCCACCACCTCGGCCCCGAGATCGCTCACGACGGCGGCCACCGTCGAAAAGGTCGTGTCGGCCGTCGCCTCGGTCGGCGTGAGCACCCACACCGCACCGGAGAACAGCTCCGCGTCGGCACCGTCGAGCCCGTCGAGCTCGCTGCCCGCCATCGGGTGTCCGCCGACGTAACGCGCTTCGGGACCGACGGTCGCGACGAGCGCGGCCTTGGTCGACCCGACGTCGGTGACCACGCCGGACGTCGCGGCCAGCGCCCGGCGCACGGCGTCGGCCGCCGCCCCGACCGGGGTGGCGACGACGGTGACCTCCGCGTCCGGGTCGAGCCCGGCGGCGTCGATGACCCCGAGCGCTACGGCGTGGTCGGCCCGACCGGGTACGGCGTCGTCCCCGCTGACGTGCCAGGCCCGGGCCCGCAGGGCCTTGGCGACGCTTCCCCCGATCAGCCCCAGCCCGATGACGTTGGCGCGCCGGCTCACGGCCGGGCGGCGAGGTCGGGCCGCAACGCCACCGCCCCGTGGAGATAGACGTGACGGAGCTGGTCGCGCGGCCGGTCCATCTCCACGTGCGCGAGCAGGCGGACGCACTTGGGCAGGCTGCCGTCGATCACGAGTTCCTGGGCCCCGAGGATCGCCACCTCGCCCAACCCGCACGCGCGTGCGGCGGTGGCGGGGTGGAAGCTGTGCAGGTCGGCGGTGGCCGTGACGAACAGGCTGATCAGGTCGTCCGCGGCGAGGCCGTTGCGCTCCAACAGTGCGAGCACCAGTTCACCGACGCGCGACCGCACCTCCTCGGGGGTGTCGTCGTCGACGGTGGTGGCACCTCGGAGGGCTCGCACGGGCACGGCGGGCGAGACTAGAGGCTGCGCTCGTGCTCCGCCCCGCCCGTCATCGGGCCGGCACCGCCGGCCTCGTACAGGGCGCGCACCTCCCGGGCGCTCAGCCGGCGCCACGCGCCCGGGGCGAGCGTGCGGTCCGCGATCGGGCCGATGCGGGTGCGGACCAGCCGGCGCACCGGGTGGCCGACTGCGGCGCACATCCGGCGCACCTGGCGGTTGCGCCCTTCGTGGATCACGATCCGCAGCACGGACGGACCGAGCGCGGTGACCTTGGCCGGCGCGGTCGGGCCGTCGTCGAGCTCGACCCCGCGCCGAAGCCGGCGAAGCGCCGTCGGGCCCGGCACGCCGTCGACCTCGACGAGATACTCCTTCTCGGTGCCGTGCCGGGGGTGCATCAACCGGTTGGCGAGCTCGCCGTCGTTGGTCATCACCAGCAAGCCCTCGCTGTCGGCGTCGAGCCGCCCGACGGGGAACACCCGGGGCTCGCTCGGCACGAACTCGACGACCACCGGGCGACCCTGCGGATCGCGGGCGGTGGTCACCACCCCGATCGGCTTGTTCAGCAGGTAGTACACGAGCCCCGGTACCGTCGGAACCGGGACCCCGTCGACCGCGATCGCGTCCCGGTGCGGGTGCACCCGGCGGCCGAGCACGGCCACCTCGCCGTTGACGGTGACGCGTCGGGCCGCGATCAGCTCCTCGCACACCCGCCGGCTGCCGAACCCGACCTGGGCGAGCACCTTCTGCAGCCGCTCGCCGTCGGCCGCGGCCGCGGCGGCGAGCTGCTCCCACAGCGGCGGTTCAACCATCGGACGACGCGGGTGGCACTCGCAGACCGTGCTCGAGCGCTTCGACGACGTCGGCGCCGGGCACGTGGTCCGCGAGCGGCGGCAAGTCGGCGAGCGCAGCGAGGCCGAGCTTCTCGAGGAACGTCGCCGTCGTACCCCACAACACCGCCTGTCCCGGCCCCGGGTCGCGGCCGACCTGGTCGATCCAGCCCCGGGCGGCCAGCGTGCGCAGCACGCCGTCGGGATCGACGCCGCGGATCGACGCGATCTGGGCACGCGAGATCGGTTGCTTGTAGGCGACGATCGCGAGGGTCTCGAGCGCAGCGGGCGACAGGCGGGCGGTCTGCCCCTCGAGCACGAACCGCTCCACCACGGGCGCGAGGTCCGGGTGGCTCTGGTAGCGCCACCCGCCGGCGACGTGGACGAGACGGAAGCCGTGGCCCGCCTCCTCGTAGGCCGCGGCGAGCCGGCGGCACAGGTCGTCGATCGTCGAGGCCGGCACCTCGAGCAACTGGGCCAGCAGCGCCGCGGGCACCGGGTCGATCGCCACCATGACCACCGCCTCGATGGCCCGCACCACCTCCTCGGCCACGCCGGCCGGATCGTCGCGGTCCGGATCGTCGCGGTCCGGATCGTCGCGGTGCGGATCGGACCCGAGCCGGCGGGCCAGGTCGCGCAGGTCCGGGTGGAGTTCGTCGTCGCCGGTCACCGGGTCACCCCTCGTAGTCGTCCACGGCGAAGGCGGTGACGAGCTCCGAGCCGAGCCACACGACCTCGATCTCGCCGAACACGTCGAACTGCTCGAGGTCCACGAAGCCCTGCTTGAACAGCTCCAGCAGCGCGAGGAAGCTGACGATGACCTCGATGCGATCGTCCATCTCGTCGGTCAGGGCCCGGAACGTGGCCCGCCCGACCATGGCGAGCCGGGTGGCCAGGCCGTCGACGGCTTCGGCCACGGTCAGCCGGATCGGGTTCACGTGATGCAGGTCGACGGTGACGACCGGCTTGGGCGTGGTCGCCCGCAGGTACGCCTGGCGAAGGCGCTCGGGGCGCAGGCCCTCCAACGGATCGGGGGCCAGCCGCAAGAACCGCTCCTCGAGCCCGGCTTGGCGTGGCCACGACCGCCCGGCCGCCTCGGCGAGCCCGTCGAGCACGGCGGCGACGTCCTTGAACGTCTTGCATTCGAGCAGGCGGGCGAGCAGCAGGTCGCGCTCTTCCCACAGCGCGAGCTCCTCGTCGACGTCGACGTCGTCCCGCCCGGGCAGCAGGCGGCGGGCCTTCAGCTCCACGAGCGTGGCGGCGATCAGCAGGAACTCGGTGGCCACCTCGAGATCGACCGCCTGTATCCGCTCGATCTCGGCGAGGTACGCATCGACGATCCGCGTGAGGGAGATCTCGTAGAGGTCGACCTTCTCCTCGAGGATCAGGTGCAGGAGGAGGTCGAACGGGCCCTCGAACACCGGGGTGGAGACCTCGACCGCCATGGAACGGTCAGGGTAGCCCGCGCCCCGGCACGGCTACCCTGACGCCCCGTATGCCCCGTGTCCTGTCCTGCATCCAGCCCACCGGCGAGGTCCATCTCGGCAACCTGCTCGGTGCGCTGGTGAACTGGGTCGAGGGCCAGCACGAGAACAGCTTCCACGGCATCGTCGACCTCCACGCGCTGTCGATCCACCCCGATCCGGCCGAGCTTCGGACGAACACGGTCAACCTGGCGATGGTGTTGTACGCCGTCGGCCTCGACCCGGACCGGTGCACGGTCTTCGTCCAGAGCCACGTGCCCGAGCACCCGCAGCTCGGCTGGGTGATGGAGTGCATGGCGTCCTACGGCGAGCTGTCCCGCATGACGCAGTTCAAGGACAAGTCGTCCAAGGCCGGCGGCGGCTTCGTGTCGGCGGGGCTGCTCACCTATCCCGCGCTGCAGGCCGCCGACATCGTGCTCTACGACGCCGACGAGGTACCGGTCGGCGAGGATCAGCGCCAGCACATCGAGCTCACGCGCGACCTCGCCATCCGGTTCAACACCAAGTACGGCGACACCTTCGTCGTGCCGCGCATGGTCGCGCCGGCCGCAGGCGCCCGGGTGATGGACCTCCAGGAACCGGGTCGGAAGATGTCGAAGTCGAACGACAGCCCGCAGGGCATCGTGTACGTGCTCGAGGAGCCGACGTCGATCGTGAAGAAGTTCAAGCGTGCCGTCACCGATTCCGATGCCGAGGTCCGCTACGACCCCGCCGCGAAGCCCGGTGTGTCCAACCTGCTCGAGATCCTCGCTGCGGTCACCGGCCGCACCCCGACCGAGGCGGCCGCCGGCTACACCCAGTACGGCCCCCTGAAGTCCGACGCGGCCGAGGCCGTGGTCGAGTACCTGCGCCCGGTGCAGGCCCGCTACGCCGAGCTCGCCGCCGATCCCGGCGAGGTGGCCCGCCTGTTGCGCATCGGCTCGGGCAAGGCCCGGGCCGTCGCATCGGCCACCCTCGAGCGCGCGTACCGGGCGCTCGGACTCCTGCCCGGCTGAACTCAGCCCTCGCTCACGTCACCGGTGGTCACGGCGCCGGTGCTCTCGTCAGCGGTGGTCACGGCGCCGGCGATCAGCCGGGCGTAGGTCAGGAACCCGGTGTGGGCGACCATCCGGTGATCGGGCCGCACGGCGTCGCCCTCGACGTGCCAGGACCGGTGCAGGATCTCGATCGTCTTGCACTCCGCCCACGGCCCGACGGCGAGCGCCTCGCGGGTGCGGGCCGCCTGCACGATCGACGGTGTGTACGCGAGCAGGGTGCCCCCGGTGACCATGGCCCGCTCGGCGTGCGGCACCACCTGCCAGGGTTCGGGCAGATCGAGGATCACCCGCTCGACCCGACCGTCGATCCCCTCGTAGCAGTCCCGCAACTCGACGTGGTAGCGCTCGAGCGCAGCGGGGCCGAGGAACTCCTCGACGTTGTGTCGAGCCCGGTTCGCGAAGTCCTCCCGGATCTCGTACCCGGTCACGTCGGCCCCGGCCCGCAGCAGCGCGATCGACAACGCACCCGAACCGACCCCGGATTCGAGCACCCGCACCCCCGGACCGACGTCGGCGAGCAGCACGATGGCGCCGAGGTCCTTCGGGTAGATCACCTGGGCGCCGCGCGGCATCAGCAGGATCGTGTCCTCGAGCGTCGGGCGCAGGGTGACGTACCGCTCGGCACGCGTGCTGGTCACCCACGACCCCTCGGGGAGCCCGATGAGGTCGTCGTGGCGCACGACGCCTTTGTGGGTGTGGAACTCCTTGCCGGTCGCGAGGGTGACGAGGTAGTGCCGCTTCTTGCGGTCGACGATCATCACGCGCTCGCCCTCGGCGAACGGCCGCCCCGGACCACTCACCGTCGACCCCGCCGCCGCGGGCTCGGCACGGGCACCGGCGCATGGGCGGCCGCGGTCTCCACGAGGCGGCAGAAGGCGCACGTCTCGGCCAGCGTCGGCGCGCCGCACCGCACACAGCGTTGCGTGGCGTCGGGCGGTTCGTCGGCCGCGGCCCGCAGCCCGGCGACCACCGGCGACATCCGGTCCCAGAAGCCGAGCACGAATGCCGCCTTGGTCCCCGGCGAGGTCGCCTCGAGTGCGTTGAGCTGCGCCTTGTAGCCAAGGTGCGTGTTGCCCGCCGCCATCGGGCACTCCTCCACCTGGTAGTCGATGCCGCGCAGGACACAGTACGCCGCCATCTCCCGCTCGGTGAGGCGTACCAACGGCTTCACCTTCTT
>JBILVB010000107.1:0-13346 GCA_044370695.1 Acidimicrobiales bacterium
GGTGTTCCCGCACGCGATCGCGTTGGCGAACATCCACATCGGGACCATCGCCGGGAAGTTGAACGGCGTGATGCCGGCGACCACACCGAGCGGCTGGCGGATCGAGTACACGTCGACCCCACCCGACGCGCTCTCCGAGTAGCCCCCTTTGAGCAGGTGGGGAACGCCGCAGGCGAACTCGATGTTCTCGAGTCCACGGGCGATCTCCCCGAGGGCATCCGACGGCACCTTGCCGTGCTCGAGGGTGAGGACCGACGCGAGTTCCTTGCGGTTGGCGTCGATGAGCTCGCGCAGGTGGAACAGGATCTCGGCCCGGCGCGAGAGCGACGTCGACCGCCACGCCGGGAAGGCCACCTTGGCCGCAGCGACTGCGGCGTCGACCTCGCCCACCGTGGCGAAGTCGACCTCGGCCTGGAGCTCGCCCGTGGCCGGGTTCCAGACCGGACCCCGGCGCCCGGACGTGCCCGGCACGCTGCGGCCGTCGATGTAGTGGTGGATCTGCTTCATCACGGATGCCCTCCGGGCTCAGACGAGGTACTGGCACAGGCCGCGGCGGACATACTGGCCGTGACCCTTCCGACCGGTGAAGGTGTCGTGCTCGATCGCGACCATGCCTCGCGTGAGGACGGTGTCGACCTTGCCGTCGATCACCCAACCCTCCCAGGCAGAGTGGTCCATGTTCATGTGGTGCTTGCGGCCGTAGCCGATCTCGGTCTTCGCATTCGGGTCCCACACGACGACGTCGGCGTCGGCGCCGGGAGCGATGATCCCCTTGCGGGGGTACATGCCGAACATCCGGGCCGGTGTCGTGCAGCACGTCTCGACCCAACGCTCGAGGGTGATCTCCCCCAGCACGACACCTTGGTAGATCAACTCGAGGCGGTGCTCGACGCCACCGATGCCGTTCGGGATCTTGGAGAAATCACCCCGGCCGAGTTCCTTCTGGTCCTTCATGCAGAACGGGCAGTGGTCCGTCGACACCACCGCCAACTCGTTCATGCGGAGGCCCTTCCAGAGGTCCTTCTGGTGGTGGCGATGGTCGTGCTTGGAACGGATCGGCGGGCTGCAGACGTACTTCGCGCCTTCGAACCCGGGCTGCGCGAGGTGGTCCTCGAGCGTCATGTAGAGGTACTGCGGGCAGGTCTCGGCGAACACGTTGAGGCCCTCGTGGCGGGCTTCGGCCACGGCGTCGAGGGCCTCGGCCGCCGACATGTGCACGATGTACAGCGGGACGTTGCCTGCGACCTTCGACAGCACGATGGCCCGATTCGTCGCCTCGCCTTCGAGCAGCGACGGACGGCTGAACGAGTGGTACTTCGGGTCGGTCTCGCCACGCGCCAAGTACTGCTGCACGAGCACGTCGATCGCGATCCCGTTCTCGGCGTGCATCATGATCGTCGCGCCGCAGTCGTTGGCCACCTGCATCGCCCGAAGGATCTGTCCGTCGTCGGAGTAGAACACGCCGGGGTAGGCCATGAAGAGCTTGAAGCTCGAGATGCCCTCGTGCTCGGTGAGGTAGGTGAGGGCCTTGAGCGACTCGTCGTCTATGCCGCCGATGATCTGGTGGAACGCATAGTCGACCGCACAGTTGCCCGCCGCCTTGCGGTGCCACTCGGCGAGGCCGTCCTGGACGTTCTCGCCGTAGCGCTGGACCGCCATGTCGACGATCGTCGTGACCCCTCCCCAGGCCGCCGCGATCGTGCCGGTCTCGAAGGTGTCGGAGGCGAACGTGCCGCCGAAGGGCAGTTCCATGTGCGTGTGCACGTCGATCCCACCGGGGATCACGTACTTGCCGGCGGCGTCGATCACCTTGTCGCAGTTCGGTTCCGCGGCAGCGAACCAGCCGGGCGCGCCCAGCGCTGCGATGGTCTCGCCCTCGATGAGGACGTCGTTGGCGACGACCCCGGTGGGCGAGATGACCTTGCCGTTCTTGATGAGGGTGCGAGCCATTGCGTGATCCTTCCAGGTGCTCAGGTGGCGGCGAGCGGGCCGTAGGAGTCGGGGCGGCGGTCCCGATAGAAGGCCCAGCGGTCTCGGACCTCCTTGACCAGGTCGAGGTCGAGGTCACGTACGACGAGTTCCTCGTCGTACGTGCTCGCCACGTCGCCGACGAACTGACCGTAGGGACTCACGAAGTACGACTGGCCGTAGAAGTCGTTGTCGCCCAGCGGTTCGACGCCGACCCGATTGATCGCGCCGATGAAGAACTCGTTGGCGACCGCAGCCGCAGGCTGCTCGAGCTGCCACAGGTAGGCCGAGGTGCCGCGGCTGGTGGCGGACGGGTTGAACACGATCTTGGCGCCGGCCAACCCCAGTGCCCGCCAGCCCTCCGGGAAGTGGCGGTCGTAGCAGATGTAGACACCGATCCGACCGACCGCGGTGTCGAACACGGGATACCCGAGGTTGCCGGGACGGAAGTAGAACTTCTCCCAGAACCCCTTCACCTGCGGGATGTGGCTCTTGCGGTACTTCCCGAGGTACGTACCGTCCGCGTCGATCACCGCAGCGGTGTTGTAGAGGAGCCCTTCCTGCTCCTGTTCGTACATCGGCACCACGAGCACCATCGAGAGCTCCTTGGCGAGCGCGCACATCCGCCGTGTGGTGGGCCCGTCCGGGATCGGCTCGGCGTAGTCGTAGAACTCGGCGTCTTGCACCTGGCAGAAGTACGGGCCGTAGAACAGCTCCTGGAAGCACATGACCTGCGCACCCTGGGCCGCGGCCTTGCGGGCGTACTCGACGTGCAGGTCGATCATCGACCCCTTGTCTCCCGTCCAGCGGGTCTGCACCAGGGCCGCGCGCACGATGTTGGCCATCTCTGCCTCCTGATCCCCGTTGACATCCCTCCCGGTGCCGCCCAAGGTAACGACACACGCCAAGGGTGACAATACGATCATTGTTACCGGATGTTTCCGGATGGTGACGTGCTCGCGACGATCGTCGACAAGGTGGAGGACCGGTCCGCGCGAGGGATCGCCGCGGCCCTCAATCGGTTGATCACGACGGGAGCCCTGCCGGTGGGCACCCGGCTGCCCACCGTGCGCGATCTCGCTCGCGGGCTCGGGGTGAGTCCGACGACGGTCAGCGAGGCGTGGCAGAGCCTGGCCGCCGTCGGCGCGATCGAGGCACGCGGACGGTCCGGGTCGTTCGTGCGGGCAGGAACACCCGACGTCCGCCGGCGCTACCGCGACGTCACCGAGGGGTCCGGCCAGGTCGCGCTCGATCTGTCGACCGGGACCCCAGACCCCGCCCTGCTCCCGGACCTGTCCGGCGCCCTCGCCGACGTGGCGCGCCAGCGCCTCACGCGGTCGTACGTCGACGATCCCGTCCTGCCCTCCTTGGGGGCGACGCTTCGGAGCCGTTGGCCGTTCCGCCCCGAAGCGCTCACGGTGGTCGACGGTGCGCAGGACGCGCTCGATCGCATCGCTTCGGCCGTCGTGCGCTTCGGCGATCGAGTCGTCGTCGAGAACCCCGGGTTCCCACCGCTGTTCGATCTGCTCGACGCGCTGGGCGCCGAACTCGTGCCGGCGGCGCTCGACGACGACGGCGTCCGACCGGACGCGCTGGCCGCAGCGCTCGACTGCGAGCCCGTCGCGGTGTTCCTCCAGCCGCGGGCCCAGAACCCGACCGGCACGTCGATGTCGGTCGCCCGGGCTCGTGAACTGGCCCGGCTGCTGCGGCCTCACCCGGGTGTGCTCGTCGTCGAGGACGACCATGCCGGGGACATCGCCTCGGCCGAGCCGGTCAGCCTCGGGCGCTGGCTCCCGGAGCGCACGGTCCTCGTCCGCAGCTTCTCCAAGAGCCACGGACCCGACCTGCGGCTTGCGGCGGTCGGTGGCGCCGGAGGCGTCGTCGACTCGCTCGTCCAACGTCGCCTGCTCGGCCCGGGCTGGTCGAGTCGCCTGCTGCAGGCCGTGCTGCACGCGTTGCTCGTCGACCCGGTCGCGCAGGCGCAGGTCGAGCGGGCCGCCACCGTGTACCGCCAACGACGCCGGGCGCTGACCGACGCGCTCGCCCTCCACGACATCGCGCTGGCACCGGGAGACGGCATCAACCTGTGGCTCCCCGTCGCCGAGGAGCGTCGGGCCCAGGTGGCGATGGCGGCCGCCGGCGTCGGGGTCGCCCCGGGACATCCGTTCGTCGTCGGCGACGCGGCCGGCGACCACCTACGGGTGACGGTCGGGCTCGTGGGCTCCGCCCACGGGACACTCGCGGCCCAACTCGCCGCTGCCGCCGGAGGTCGACGGCGAGGGCCCGTGCGTCCCATCGTGTGACGGCGCCGCGCCGAGCGACCGGCCGGGTGCAAAGCTTGGCGCCATGTCTGTGGAGGCGTTCGAGACGTTGTCGGTGGCGATCGAGGGCAGCATCGCCCGGCTCACGTTGGAGCGACCCGAACGGCTCAACTCGCTGTCGCGGCGCACCCTCGCCGACCTCGCCGCATCCGCCCGGTTCCTCGACGGCCACCGTGCGGTTCGAGCGACGGTGATCACCGGTCGCGGCCGTGCGTTCTGCGCCGGGTTCGACCTCGGCGACTTCTCCGACCCCGACCCCGAGGTCACGCTGCGCGACGGCGCGGAACTCGGCCGGCTCATGGCCGAAGCGGTGACGTCGATGCGCTCGCTCACGATCGCGGCCATCCACGGTCATTGCGTCGGCGGCGGCCTCGTGCTCGCGGCTGCATGCGACCTGCGCGTCGCCGCCGACGACACGCGCTTCGCGATCCCCGAAGTGGACCTGGGCATCCCGCTCGCCTGGGGCGGGATCCCCCGTCTCGTGCGCGAGATCGGCCCGGCGCTCACCAAGGAGTTGGTGCTCACCTGCCGTCCCTTCGGCGCCGACGAGGCCAAGGCCGCCGGGTTCGTCAATCGCGTCGTGCCCCGCGCTGCGCTCGACGGCGCCGCCGACGATCTCGCGAGCTCGATCGCCTCGAAGCCGGCGTATGCGCTGTTCCAGACCAAGACCGCGGTGAACGCCGCCGCAGAGGAGTTGGCCTCGACGGCCCAGTCGTTTCGCGACGCCGACGTGCTCGTCGTCGCGCTCGCCGACGCCGAATCCCGCGAGGCGGGTCGTCGCTACCTGCGAGCCCGGCGCCGATGAAGGCGCTGCTGTCGAAAGAGAGCCTGCTCGCGCTCGTCGTCGCTGCGGTGATCCTCGGCTTCGTCACGACCCGGAGCGAGGACGCGCAAGCGCGCGTGTTGAGCGTCGCCATCGCCGATGCCCATCAGGTGATCGTCGTGCGAACCGCGTCGAAGACTGCGACGAGCGGCACCGTGGAGGCCTACCAACACGACGGCTCGGGCTGGACCCGGGTCCACGGACCGTTCCGGGCCTGGATCGGGCGCAGCGGCTGGAACCCCGACCGGGTCGAGGGGGACGGGTCGAGCCCGACCGGGGTCTTCACCGTGACCGAGGCGTTCGGCCTGCAGTCCGACCCGGGGAGCGGCGTCCCGTACCGACGCGTGGCACCGGGCGACTGGTGGGTGTCCGATCCGGCCTCGGCCTTCTACAACACCTACCAACCCGGTCCCCCCGACGGCCGGTGGGACCCGGCCCGGGGTGAACTGCTGACCGATCAGAACTACCAGCAGGCGTACCGGTACGCCGCCGTCATCGACTTCAACCGCACGCCCGTGGAACCAGGACGGGGCAGCGCCATGTTCCTCCACGTGGGCGCTTCCCCCACCTCCGGGTGCGTCGCGCTCGCCGAGGCCGACGTGCTCACGCTGCTGCGATGGCTCGACCCGGCGAAGCGCCCCCGGATCGTGATGGGGTGGGACGAACTCGTGTCGCGGGCGCTCGACCAGCCGGAGATACCCGTCGCGGCCGGTACCGGCGGGATGGTGCCGATGTCCCCTCGCCGGGTACTCGACACTCGCGTCGGTCTGGGGGCGTCGGGCGCGCTCGACGCCGGCGGGGAACTGCAGCTGGCGATCGGGCCCGAGGCCGGGGTCCCCGCCGATGCCACTGCCGCCGTGCTCAACCTCACGGTCGACCAACCGACGGCGCCCACGCACCTGACCGCCTACCCGAACGGCACCTCCCGACCCGGCACCTCGAACCTGAACGCCCAGCCGGGCGAGGCCCGGGCTGCGCTGTCGGTGGTCCGCCTCGGTACCGATCGCCGGATCCGCCTGTTCAACAGCGGAGGTCGGTCCCACGTGATCGCCGACCTCGTCGGCTACGTCACCCCGTCCTCGACGAGCGGGTTCGTGACGAGCGGACCGCGCCGGATCCTCGACACCCGGCAGGCCCCGGGCCCGATCGGTCCGGGCGGGTCGATCGTGGTCGCCACCGGGGCGCCCCCGGGCGCGACCGCCGCCGTCGTCAATCTGACCGCTACGGAGGGCACGGCGCCGACCTGGGTCGCGGCCTGGGCGGCGGACCAGCCCTACCCCGGCACGAGCAACCTGAACGTGGTGCCTCGACGTGACATCGCCAACGCGGCCATCGTCCCGCTCTCGGCGGACGGACAGCTGCGACTGCTGAACCAAGCCGGAACGGTCCACGTCGTGGTCGATCTCACGGGCTTCCTGGTGCCCTCGGGCGGCGCCCGCTACACCGCTGCGGTCGCGCCCGTACGAGCCGTCGACTCGCGCAACGGACGCGGCGCGATAGGACCCCTTCGGCGTGCTCGTCCGGTCGAGGTGGCGCTCGAGGGTGTGCCGGGGGACGCCGTGGCCGCAGTCGTCACCCTCACCGCCACCGAGGCTCGCAACACCACCTGGCTGCGAGCTACCGCCGCCGGCTCGTCGTCGTTCGTGAGCAACGTGAACCTGACCGCGGCGGATGCGGCGCGAGCGAATCTGGCCGTGGTCGCACTGTCGGGCGGACGGATCGCCCTGACGACCGGTGTCGCCGAGGTCCACGTGGTGGTCGACGTCGCCGGCTGGTTCAGCTGAGGCCGAGCGCGACGACCGCAACCGTGCGATAGGTGCCGGCGCCCGCTTCCGAGGCGAGCAACTCCACGGTGTCGGCCCGCCAGCGCAGCGGCGGGAACGGCGCGAGCACACCGCACGCAGCGCGGTGGCGAAGTCGAGCGAGGGTCAGGTGGCCGACGAACGCACGGTCCTGGCCGGACCCGATCCCCTCGAACTGCGCACGAACCTGCGCGGCGAGCGGCTCGAGACCGTGGACCGGGAGGACCAGCGCGTCGGCACCGAGCCGACCGGGGCGGCCCCCGATCACGGCCTGCGCCGTCGGTGCGACGAGCCCCTGCAGCGCCCTCACGCTGTTCGATTCGTTGGCGCGACCCAGGAAACGCAGCGTGACGTGCCAGTTCTCCGGAGGTACCCACCGGACACCCGGTAGGTCCGGACGCTCGATGCGATCCAACGCCCCGGCCACGGCCTCGCTCGGGCGGACGGCCACGAACAGCCGGGTCACGAGCCGGTGAGCAGCCAGCGTCGCACGAGATCGAGCGAGGAGATCACGCTCAACTGCCGCATCTGGTCGCGAACCCCGGGGAGGCGCAGCGCGTAGGCCTGCGTCGCCCGGCCGGGCGTCGCCAGGCCGACGAACAGGGTGCCGGCAGGCATGCCGTCCTGCTCGGCCGGGCCGGCCACCCCGGTCAGGGACAACCCGACATCGCAACCGAGGACGCGGCGCGCCCCGTCGGCCATGGCGATCGCCGACGACTCCGAGACCACCGGACCCAGCGGCACGCCGAGCAGGTCGAACTTCACCTCGCTCGCGTACGACACGATCGCCCCCCGGACCACGTCGCTCGACCCGGGGATCCCGGTGAGGCGGCCGCACACGAGCCCACCCGTCACGGACTCGGCCAATCCGAGGGTGAGCCCCCGACGGCGCAGGCCGTCGAGCACCACCGACTCCATCGTGTCGCCGTCCGTACCGAACACGATGGGGCCGATCACGGCTCGTACCTCGGCCTCCCAGTGGTCGAGCACGGCGGCGACGGATCCGGCGTCGGGTCCTTTGGCCGTGAGGCGGACCTTGATGCCCTCCCATCCGGATGCCAGGAAGGCCAGCGTGGGATTTCCGTCGGCCTCGAGTCGCTCGATGATCCCGTCGAGTCGCTGGTTCAGCCCGCTCTCGCTCTCACCCCAGGTCCGCAGCACCCTGCTGGCGATGACGGAGGGGTCACCGGACCGTCGGCGAAGGTCGGGCAGGACCGCGCGCTGCACCATGTCCTGCATCTCGTGGGGCACCCCCGGAACGCAGTAGACGACACGCTCGCCGACCGGACAGACGAGACCGGGCGCCGTCCCCCGGGTCTGCGGGATGACCGTGGCGCCGACCGGCACCAGCGCCTGGCGCAGGTTGTTGTCCGGCATCGCTCGCCCACGGGCGGCGAAGAGGTGACGAATCACGTCGGCCACCGACTCGTCGAGACGCAGTTCCGCGCCCATCACCCGGGCGACGGCGTCCCTCGTGATGTCGTCATGGGTCGGTCCGAGACCACCACACACGATCACGGCCTCGGCGCGGGTGAGGGCCAACTGCAGGGCCTCGACGATCCGACCGAGGTTGTCCCCCACCTTCGTCTGGTGGAGGGAGTCGATCCCGGCCTGTGCCAACTGGTCGCCGATCCAGGAGGAGTTCGTGTCGACGATCTGGCCGAGCAGCAGTTCGGTGCCGACGGCGAGGACTTCGCAGCGCATGGGTCGTCGGTCTACTGCAGCGGGGGTGCCGGCGCCGACCGACGAGCCGCTGCGAAGTACTGCCAGCCCGTGACCAGGGTGAGTCCGACCGCAGCCCACAGCAGCACGGTCCAGGACCACGAGGCGTCCCGGGCGGTGATCGGCAGCAGGGCGAAGGCCACCGCGACCTGCTGGGTCACCGTCTTCGCCTTGGCCAGCCGTTTGGCGGGGACGCTCACCCCGCGCGCGCCCACGACCGTGCGGTACACGCTGACGGCGACCTCGCGTCCGGCGATGAGCAACACGGGCACGAGCGGGAAGACCTCGTAGGAGACCAGCATGAACATCGCCCCCAGGACCAGGATCTTGTCCGCGAGCGGGTCGAGGAAGGCCCCCGAGCGGGTGGCACCCATCCGTCGTGCGAGCCAGCCGTCCACCCCGTCGCTCGCGCAGAGCACGAACCAGAGCACGAGTGCCACCCAGGACCCGTCACCGCCGTCGATCAGCAGGAACAACAGCGGCGAGACCAGCACCCGTGCCACGGTGACCGCGTTGGCCCAGGTGGCGATCGCTGTCGGGCTGTAGGTGTTCGTCATCGGCCCCCCGGCCCTCCCGGGGCGGACCCTAGTGGCCGGCCCACGAGGTCCGGCCCGTGGGCGTCGATCACTTCGACCGCCACGAGATCCCCGACGGGCAGCTCGGACGGCAGGACCACGACGCCGTCGATCTCGGGTGCCTCCCGATGCGAACGACCGACCCCCGGTTCGTCGACGAGCACCGTGGCGACCGTTCCGATCAGTGCGTCGCGCCGGGCCGCCGTGATCCGGTCCTGGAGTTCCCGGACCTCGGCGAGGCGTTCCGCGGCGAGGGACGCCGGAACCTTCGGCCTCAGCTCGGCGGCATGGGTCCCCGACTCCTCGGAGTAGGCGAAGAACCCGCACCAGTCGAGCTGGGCGGCCTCGACGAAGGCGAGCAGTTCGTCGTGGTCCTCCTCGGTCTCCCCCGGATAGCCGACGATGAAGTTCGAGCGGAACGCAGCGTCCGGAGCGAGCGACCGGATGGATTCGATCCGGCGCAGGAAGCGGGTCCCGTCGCCCCATCGGCGCATGCGGCGGAGATGGACCTTCGACACGTGCTGGAGCGAGAGGTCGAAGTACGGCACGCCCGTGGCCAGGACGGCGTCGACGAGAGCATCGGTCAGATCGGAGGGATACAGGTAGAGCACGCGCACGCGCGGCACGAGTTCGGCGACGGCGGCGAGCAGCGGGACGATGGCGCCCGCCCCGAGTTCGGGGGCATCCTTCCCGTACGAGGCGAGATCCTGCGCGACCAGCACGACCTCCTGCACCCCGAGCGACTCGACCTCGGCCAGGACGGAGGCCGGCGTGCGGCTGCGCTGCGGGCCTCGGAACGAGGGGATGGCGCAGAACCCGCAGGTGCGGTCGCATCCCTCGGCCACCTTGACGTAGGCCCAGGGCGCCGCCGACCGGGGCCGGGGCAGGTTCAGCAGGTCGAGCGACGGGACGGGCGCCTGCTTGCGGGAGAGCTGCACCGGCACGCCGAACCCACGCACGGCATCGGCTTGCGGAAGCGCTGTCGCGAGTTCCTGGCCGTAGCGCTCCGCCATGCATCCCGTGACGACGAGCCGACTTCCCGCTCGCCGGACCCCGTCCAGGGCGAGCACGGTGTCGACGGACTCGCGGCGCGCCTCGTCGATGAAAGCGCAGGTGTTGACCACGACGAGGTCGGCCTCCGCCACGGAACGGGCCTGCTCGTAACCATCGGCCAACAGCGTGCCGACCAGTTTGTCGGAGTCGACCTCGTTCTTCGGGCACCCCAGCGTCTCGATCCAGAAACGCTGCGCCATGCGCCGCAGGCTACCCGCGACCCGGTCGACCGGGCCGGGGGAGCTGCGTGCGCAGGCCGGCGATCGGCCTCAGAACGCGAGCGCCAGTCCGGGCCATCGCCAGGTGGTCGACAGCAGACGACCGCTGGCACCGCAGGTGACCCATGCCGTGCGCAGATCGGGTCCGCCGAAGCAGATGTTCGTCGTGAGCACGTCGCCCGTGGCGAGGTGATCGAGCACGTCCCCGTCGGGCGACACCACGGTGATCCCGCCGTTGACCAGGGTGCCGACGCAGACGTTTCCGGCGCCGTCGACGGCCAGGGAATCGAGCAACTGCATGCCCGGCAGGCCGACGAGCAGCGGCCAGGGATCGAGCGGAGCCGGGTCCTCGAGCTGTCCGGGTGCGACGACCCGACGCCGGAACACGCGCCCGGCGTGCGTCTCGGCCCAGTACAGCACCGACCCGTCCGGAGACAGGCCGATCCCATTGGGACCGTCGACGGGGAACACGACCTCACGGATCGCCGAGCCGTCGGGCTGCGCGTAGTAGATGCCGGTGCGGTCGCTCAGACGACCGTGGCGGATGCCGTGGTCGGTGAACCACATGCCACCGGCCCGGTCGAACACGAGATCGTTCGGTGCCCGCAGGGGGTGGCCGTCGCATTCGGTGTAGAGGTCGGTGATCGCGCCGGTCGCAAGGTCGACCCGCTGGATGCGTCCGCCGAGATACCGGTCGGGGTCGAAGGGCCCGGGCAGGAGCATGCCAGCGAGTTCGACCGGGGTGAAGCATCCGCCGTTGTTGCAGAGGTAGAGCGCCCCGTCCGGGCCGATCGCGGCCCCGTTCGGCCCACCCGGTACCTCGGCGATCACCTCCGTCGATCCGTCGGGACGGATCCGTGTGATGCGGGGTCCGAACATCTCGACGAGCACCACCGATCCGTCGGGCATGGCGATCGGGCCCTCGGGGAATCGCAACCCGTCGGCCACCGTGGTCCAGTTCGTCATCGCCGCACCTCCGGGTGCACGGGGCCCCGACGGCCCCCGACCCCGGGAAGCTAGCCCCTGCCCGGATCCGCTCAGTCCGTCCAGTTGAGGCGAAGCCCCAATGCCTGGACCTTGGCCATGATCCGATCGTGTTCCGCCTCCGTGACCGTCTCTGCCTCGTCGATCAGCATCACGGGGATACCGGCATCGATCCGGTACTTGCGCCGCAGCCTCGGGTTGTAGAGCACGGATTCGTCGACCAGTTCGTACAGGGGCCCTTTGTCCTGCGGGCAGGCCAGGATCTCCAACAGCGCCGGGTCGAGTGCCATGCCCGAGACGCTACCGGCGGCCGGGCCCGACGGCTGCTATCCGGCGACGAGGTGCAGCACCTGGGCGACCCGCTCGTCGCACTCGGCCCGCGTCGGCGCTTCGAGGTTGAGCCGAAGCAGTGGCTCGGTGTTTGACGGACGAAGGTTGAACCACCACTCGCCGCAGTCGACGGTGAGTCCGTCGAGGTGATCCTGTTCGTATCCGCCGTAGGCGGCTGCCACTCGGGCCATCACCGCACCGACGTCGGCGACCTCGGTGTTGATCTCGCCGGACGCCTCGTACCGCTCGAAGGGGCGGCGCAACTCCGACAACGGGATCCCCGCAGCGCTCAACTGCTCGAGCACGATGAGCGAGGCGATGATCCCGGAATCGGCGCGGAAGTTGTCCCGGAAGTAGTAGTGCGCCGAATGCTCCCCGCCGAAGGCGGCACCGGTCTCGGCCATCACCTGCTTGATGTACGAATGCCCGACCCGGGTGCGGACCGGGACGCCGCCGCGTTCGCGGATCACCTCGGGAACGGCCCGTGAGCAGATGCAGTTGTGCAGGATGGTCGCGCCCGGCTCCCGGGCGAGCACCCCGGCGGCCAGGATCGCCGTGGTCGTCGACCCGGACAGACCCCGGCCCTGCTCGTCGACGAGGAACACCCGGTCGGCATCGCCGTCGAACGCAAGCCCGACGTCGAAGCCCCCGGCGACCACCCGCCGCTGGAGATCGCGCTGGTTCGCCGGCTGGAGCGGGTCGGCCGGATGGTTGGGGAAGGTGCCGTCGAGCTCGGGGTAGAGGACCTCGAGATCGAAGGGCAACCCGGCGAACACCGCCGGCACCACCAGCCCACCCATGCCGTTGGCGGTGTCGGCGACGACCCGCAAGGGGCGCAGTACCGAACGGTCCACGAACGACCGGACGTGGTCGGCGAACGCGCCGAGCAGATCATCGTGGCGTTCGGTCCCTCGGGTGACGGACCGCTGGACCGAACCGCCGGCCAGTTCCACCGCAGCGGCGTCCCGAACCTGGTCCAGGCCGGAATCGAGGCCGAGCGGGCGGGCGCCGCGGAGACAGAACTTCATGCCGTTGTACTGCGCCGGGTTGTGGGACGCCGTGAGCATGATGCCGGGGGCGTCGAGACGCCCCGAGGCGAAGTACAGCAGGTCGGTCGAGGCAAGGCCGAGGTGCACGACATCGACGCCTTGGCTCGTCACTCCGTCCGCGATCGCCGCTGCCAGCGCCGTCCCGCTCGGGCGCATGTCCCTTGCGAGCAGCACCGTGTCGGCTCCAGCGAACCGGGCGAAGGCCGAACCGATCGCCCGAGCCGCGGCCTCGTCGAGTTGGTCGGGCACGACACCCCGGACGTCGTACGCCTTGAAGATCGCGTCGAGTGCGGCCATCGCGGCCACATCGTAGGGCTACGAGCGACCACCGGGGCGACCGAACGACCCTTCCCGTCAGCCCGGCGGCGGGAAGGCCGGCGGCGGACGGTCCGCCTGAGCCGGTTCGACCGGCTCGATGGTCGGCGCGACGGGCTCGGAACCCGGTGGCGGCAAGACGGCGACGGCCGGCGTCTTCGGCGTCGCCGTCACGTCCTCGGAGGG